>CACMOQ010000005.1 GCA_902615445.1 uncultured Pelagibacteraceae bacterium
TTATCGCTTGTGACAGCTCAGACATTAATCAAATTAAAAAAATTATCAAATATACAAAACCATATAATTTAACTCCCAAATTTGGATTACAATTTTTTTATTCAAAAAATGGTAGAAAATTTCTAGAAAATTATAAATCTGAATTTATGCTAGACATCAAAGCTTCGGATATCCCACAAACTATATCTTCAGCACTTCATTCAATAAAAGATTTAAAAAAAATTAAATATATAACAGTTATGGCTAGTGTAGGTCTTAAAGGACTTAAGGCCTTTCAAAAACAAGCATTAAAAATTAATAGATCTATAATTGTGTGTGGTGTAACTATACTTACAAGTCTAGATAATAAATCCTTAAGAGAGATCGGCTATAAAGATAGAGTTGAAAAATTAGTTTTGAAACAAGCAGCGCTCATAAAAAAAGCTGGACTTAAAGGTATTGTTGCATCAGGATCTGAAGCAAAGATTATTAGAAAAAAATACAAAAACCTTTTTATTCTTACCCCCGGGATAAGACTTCCTGGTGACAAAACTAATGATCAATCTCGTATTATTACACCAAAAGCAGCTATTCAAGCTGGCGCTTCTGCTATTGTTCTTGGAAGATCTATACACTCTGGAAAAATAAAAAAAAATCTAGAAAGACTAATAGATCATTTAAGCTAATGTTACTAACATCTAAAATTTGCGGAGTATCTACATCTGAAGTTTTAAATTATATAATTGACCATCCGTGTTCACCTGGACTAATAGGTTTTATAGTAAATTTTCCAAAATCAAAACGTTATATTAAAAATGATAAACTTAAAAAATTACTGACTATAAATAAAAAAAAATGTCAATTTGTGGCTGTATTGGTCAAACCAGACAACAATGATTTAGAAAAGATAAAAGATTTACCTTTTGATTATTATCAAATTTATGATTGTAATCCTGAAGAATTAAAATTAATTAAAGAAAAATATAGT
Organism: uncultured Pelagibacteraceae bacterium; assembly: GCA_902615445.1. GTDB lineage: Bacteria > Pseudomonadota > Alphaproteobacteria > Pelagibacterales > Pelagibacteraceae > Pelagibacter. The sequence continues at coordinate 968 of CACMOQ010000005.1, forward strand.
AAAAAGATTATTTCAGCTATTACTGTAGAAAAAAAAGATGATGTAAAAAAATATAAGGATTTTGTCTCTATTTCAGATATCATTTTATTCGACTCTATAGGTTATGAAAAATCTTTGAGTTATGATCATAATTTGTTAAATGAGGTACCTAATAACATTAATAAAATGATCGCAGGAAATATTCAATTTGATGATGATATTGAAAAATTTAAAAATATTTGTAAATATATCGATATTTCAGGAGGGCTGGAAACTTCTGGATTAAAAGATATTTTCAAAATAGACATTTTTTTAAATAAGGTTAAGCAGCTAAATAATGAAACTTAAAAAAGGTATCCCATTAATAGATCAACATGATAAAAATGGTTTTTGGGGTGGCAAATTTGGAGGAAGTTTTATTCCTGAAACTTTAAAAAAACCAATAGAAGATCTTACAAAGGAATTTCAAAAACTTAGGAAAGACAAAAAATTTCTAAGGAAAAAAGACTTTTATTTTAAAAATTATGTGGGATCACCAACTTCTTTTGTAAAATTAGAAAATTTATCAAATTATTTAAATGGAGCACAAATTTGGGCAAAGGTGGTCTCTGAAGCCAATGGTGGAGCTCATAAAATATATAACGCAACAGTTCATGCTCTTATTTGCAAAGCTATGGGGAAAAAATATATAATTGGTGATACCGGAGCTGGATATGCAGGAAAAATGCTTAGTATGGCAGCAAAAAAATTTGGCTTGAAGTGCAAAATTTTTATGGGAGCTAAGGACATTAAAAGACAAAGACCCAATTGCGATGCTATAAGAAAAAATGGTGCAGAAATTATTCCTGTTTACTCTGGTAGCCAAACTTTAGTTGATGCTGTTAGCGAATGCATGAGGTATTGGGTTTCGAATTGTGATAATACTCATATGTGTGTTGGTTCTACAGTTGGTCCAAATATTTTTGTTAAAATTTGTGGTTTTAGCACAACTCAAATTTCAAGAGAGTTAAAAACTCAACTAAAAGAGAAATTTAAAAAAGTTCCAAAAAAATTAAAACTTATAAACTGTGTTGGTGGAGGAAGTTCGGCATATGGTTTTTGGAGTGAATTTATAGATTATAATAAAAAACATATTGAACTAATAGGTGTAGAAGCAGGGGGTCCGAAAAAATCATTATTACATGCTGCACCTTTGAGTAGAAATGCTAAGATCGGAATTTTACATGGGGCAGCGTCATATGTTTGTCAAAATAATGAAGGTCAAATTCATGAAACAGAGTCAATAAGTGCTGGCCTTGATTACCCAGGTGTAAGTCCAATTCATTGTTTTTTAAAAGATACTAAAAGAGCAAGGTATACTTATGCAACTGATGAAGAGGCTTTGAATGCATATCGGTTAGTGACTAAATTTGAGAAGCTTAATCCAAGCCTTGAGCCAAGTCATGCTTTTGCAGAAGCAATTAAAATCGCTCCCAGGTTAAGCAAAGATACAATAATAATAGTTAACTCATGTGGTGATGCCAAAAAAGATAGGGATATTTTGAGAGATAGATTGGGTAAGAATTGATGAAAAATTCATTAATCAATCAATCTTTTAATAATGCAAGGAAAGAAAATAGACCTGCTCTTCTTACTTACACCGTTGCAGGTGACAACACTAAAAAAAAATCTTTGGAAATTTTAAAATCTCTTTCTGATTATGCAGACATTTGCGAATTGGGATTTCCTCATAACACTCCAATAGCTGATGGTGGCCAAATTCAAACCAGCGCCTACAGAGCAATTAAAAATGGAATAAAAATCAATGATGTATTTTCAATTGTTAGTAAATTTAAAAAATTAAAGAAAAATAAACCAATTATTTTGATGGGCTATTACAATATGGTTTATCAGTACAATGAAAATAAATTTATTTCAAAATGTAAAAAAGCTAAGGTAGATGGTTTAATCATCGTTGACTTACCTTATCCAGAAAATAAAATTTTTGCCGCTAAATGTAAAAAAAATAATATTAATTTTATTCAGCTAATCTCACCCACTACATCAAAATTAAGATTAAAGAAGATTATTAACGACTCTCATGATATGATCTATTATATAAGTATGCTCTCTACTACAGGAGGTCTGCTAAAAGTTTCTGCGAACGAAATTATTAAACAATATCAAAAAATAAAAAAACATAATAAATCAAAAAATGTTGTAATTGGATTCGGAATTACTGAAAAAACGATAAAATCACTTAAAAAAGCTGACGGATTAGTAGTCGGGAGTGCAATTTGTAAAGAAATTACAAGGTCTATTAAAAAAAGACAAAATGCTGTCACAAATGTTATTAATCTTGTAAAAAAATTAAAAAATAAAATTAAATGAATTGGATTACAAAAATAATTAAAGCGGGTGAAAAAATAAAGACTGCTATCCATAAAAGGGCAACAAAAGACGATATTGCAAATAGTGATTGGACTTCTTGCTGCAAAGGCCCAATCCTAAAAAAAGAATTTGAACAAAACTTATGGGTTTGCCCAGATTGCAATAAGCATCTCAGAATAACTCCTAAACAGAGATTTGATATCATATTTGGTAAAAATAATTATAAGATATTAAAAACGCCAATACCAAATGATGATCCATTAAACTGGTCAGACTCCAAAACTTACAAAGAAAGATTGAAAACCGCGAGAAAAAAAACTGGAATGAATTGTGGAATGATGGTTGCATGCGGAACAATACATAACATTAAAATAACGTCCGTTGCATCAGATTTTAATTTTTTAGGAGCATCCATGGCAGCTGCAGAAGGTGAAGCCTTTTTGTATGGTGTACAATATGCGATAGAAAATAAAACACCTTTTTTATGTGTAAGCGCTGGTGGTGGAATGAGAATGATGGAAAGTTTAATTTCTTTATCTCAAATGACCAGAACCACTGTTGCAATTAATGAATTAAAAAAGAATAATCTACCCTATCTAGTTTGTATAACTGATCCAACTGCTGGAGGAATTACTGCATCATATGCTATGTTAGGAGATATACATATAGCAGAACCTGGAGCATTAATTGCTTTTGCAGGAGCTAGAGTAATTCAAGGAACTGTTAAGGAAGAATTGCCCGAAGGTTTTCAAAAAAGTGAGTATTTAGAAAAAACAGGATTTGTTGACTTAATAGTTAACAGAAAGGATCTTTCAGAAAAAATAGGTACTTTATTATCAATATTGTTAAAGAAAAATTCTGTTATAAGCACTGATGAGAATGAAACTACAGAAGATACTCAGTCGCTTTCAAAAGTTGCATCCTAAAGAAATTGATCTAAGCTTAGATCGCATTAAAAATTTGTGTGCAAAATTAGGTAATCCTCAAGATAAAATCAAAGCTATCTCTGTTATTGGAACTAATGGTAAAAATTCTACTATTCAAGCTTGCTATTCAATCTTAAAAGAAGCTCAAATTAATTGCAATGTTTATACAAGCCCACATATAAAAAAAATTAATGAGAGATTTGTCTTTAACAACAAAGAATTGTCTGATGACGAATTAGCTACTCTTTTCGAGAAAGTTGAGGAAATTAATAAAAATCAACCTATAACATTTTTTGAAATACTAACTGCATGTTTCTTCTACAAAGCTGCCGAATATCCAGATAATATCAATTTAGTTGAGTCTGGCCTTTTTTTCAGATTTGATGCAACAAATATTTTAAAAAAAAACTTAGCTAGTATTATAACTTCAATTAGCAAAGATCACCTTGATTGGCTTCCAAATTCTGAGCAGACTATTGAAAGAATTGTATTTGAAAAAACTTCTGCCTTATTAGATTCAAATATTATAATAGCTAAACAAAATGATAAACCAACAATGAATTTAATAAAAAAAACTATTAAAAAAAATAAATCAAATAAAATTTATTATGATAAGGAATATTATTTCAAAAAAAATGAGGATAATTCGTTTTATTTCAAGGATGAAAAAGGTGGTTTAAAGTTACCAAAACCTAACGTTTTGGGCCAATTTCAATTAGAAAACATTTCTACTGCAATAGCAACATTGCGACTGCTTAATTTAGATATTAATGACAATCATATTAAAAATGGTATTCAAAAGATAAATAATCTTGGGAGACTTCAGCTTATTAAGTCTGGTAAATTAAAAAATTTAGCAAAAGACAATTCAATTATTCTATCTGGTGACCATAATGAAGATGGAGCCAGAGTCTTGAATGAGTATCTTAGTAGTTTAAATTGTAACAAACATCTTATAATTGGCATGATGGACAATAAGGATCATGAGAAATATATTAGTTATTTTAAAAATATTTCTTCAATAACTACAGTTGATATTCCTAACCAACCTAATTCGATCTCTGGTAAAAAATTGAAAGATAAATTTAAAAATTTTTCAAATGTTAGTTATAAAGAAAGTATTAAGAAAGCTATAAAGTCAAAAAAACTAAAACACGGAGATTTATTGCTTATCACAGGATCACTTTATTTGTGTGGAGAAGTTTTAAATCTAAATTAGATATTTTTATCTAAAAATTCTTTCATGTGACTTTCTGGGACGCCACCTACTTTTCTGTCTACTTCTACACCTTTTTTATAAATAATTACCGTGGGAACACCTCTAATACCTGCTGCACTACCTGTATTAATTCCCCCGTCTTCAATATCAGCATAATAAAATCCAGCCTTACCTTTATATTCTCCAGCTAATTTATCCATCACAGGTTTTAATGTTTTGCAAGGTCCACACCAAGCAGCACTAAATTGAATTACGGATACATCTTCATTTTTGATTTTACTATCAAAATCTTCATCTTTAAAATCTATTAGCATTGAACCTTTCTAGTTATAAGTTTATATATGTCAACTAGGCAATTTCATATTTTTTTTCAATCGACATTATAAATGCATTAATTTCATCTAATTTTTTTAATTCATTTTCATCATCTCTATTTGAAGCTTGATCTCTTAAATAGTCAATTTCAGTATATGCCATATTTACAGTTTGCCATTTTTCTTTATTTTTACTTAGAATTCTTCTCGCTATCTCACTTTTAATATTTTTATAAAGATCAGGCGGTAGAATTTGTGGTGCTTCTTGATAAATAATTTTTTGACCAAACCAGCAACATCTTTTATCCTGAAACTTATCAAGTAAACGTAACTTGTCTTCCCATGATGAACTGTGCCAAGTTTTGAATAATGCTGTATCCTTATTTGGTATAAATTTTTCATAAAGAGTTTCCTCAGGGAGTAAATCCTCTTGAGTTTTCAATTGTTCTTTTTCTTCCGCAGCTTCTCTATTTATTATTTGAATATTTTTACAAAAATTTTCATTATTTCTAACTAATTGTGCTCTCTTTTTTATAGTTTCTAAATCTAACTCTGTGTATGGTTTCTGTTTTAGTGCAAATTCTTTATCTAAAACTACTGGAGCCTTATTTGTCTTTAAAACTCTCAAAGCTTTTGGACTAAATTTTTTTAATGTATCTCTTAGCTGATCAACTGATAAGTTTAATAATGGCTCTGGATCCCTTCTCAAATCCCAAAGATATCCCCAGGATGCATACGAAGGGTGAAAGCATTGATTTGGGTGTAATGTGCTTACTAAATACATCATATTTCTCCCCTTCACATTTTCAAAAATTGAATACACCCCATCACTTTTCAAAATTGTCTCAACACTTGATTTTGTTGATGTTTTTAAAAATGTTTGCCAATTTTCTTTATGTTTCTCCTTTATAATTTTTAATACTTTCAAGGAATTTTGAGCATCCACATAAGCTGTATGGCTGGCAGATGTGTCAAAACCCTGCATTCTAGACAAAGATTCTAATGCTAGACTTGGATTTCCTGCCTCTGTTAATTCTGTTTTTAAAGTCTCTGAGTTTAAAGTTTGAGCTGCTCTAGCTATATGTAAACCATCGTGTTCACTATTGGGCGACGAATGTGTAGCATAGGGATAGCGATTACCCTTAAAAAAATTAAAATGAAACATTCTTCGATCAAAATTTAGATTTGACCAACCCATAAACATTGCTGGAGCACATTTTGAGAAAAAATTTTCAACAGCCCCCAAGAAATCATAATGCGAATAATTACCTTTAGTTAATAAATCAATACTAGTTGAATTAACAAGTAAAGCTTTTGCGCTTGGCACCTCGCCCTCTGGCATTCTGCCTCTGATATTTAGTTTTCCAATTTCTTTTAAATTTTTGTCGACTACAACAGCTCCTACTTCAATAATAGATCCCCATATCGTTGAGTTCGTGGTTTCAGTATCATAAATTACAATTTTATCCATTTTGTATTAAACTAAATTATTTATTTCATTGAACTTTTTTAATCTACCTAAAAACAAATTTTGATATGTTATTAGTTCAGGTCCTTGAATTTTAAACTTTTGAAACAAATTATCCACTGTACAAACTAAAATAACACATGCATTAATATTTGAATTATAAACAACATTGTGTGCTAAAGAGTATGCAGCGGTTTGTAAAAACCAAGAGTCTATGTACTCAGCTTTTTTTGGTTTGTTAGACTGTTTAAAATCAATAATTGTTTCTTTTCCTTCATAAACACCCACGCAGTCTGCTGTGCCCGCATATCTCTTAGGATAATACATTGTGCACTCTACACCGTATATTTCTTCTAATCTGTTTGTTAAGCCTTTATCAATAATTTCTTTTGCCATTTTTTTAAATTGTTCATTATCTTCAAAGAAACTTAGATTTTCTCTACCTAAAAGAAAAGACTCTAAATAGCCATGCATCTGTGAGCCTCTGCTACTTGCTGCTTTTGTAATAGCTTCAGCTTCTTTGTAACCAGTTCTTTCGCGCCAATTAGCTAAAGCTGCTTTATCTTCTTCGGACTTTGTTGCATCAAGTATTGAAGTCACACTAGGTAATTTAGCTTCACCCAAAACATATCTTCTTATTCCATCCTCTGTCGCTCTTGAACTTATAGGATAGTTGTATTTTTTGTTCCAACGCATGTGATTTCTTATAGTCGGTATTATCTGAAAAAAGAAATTATTTTTTAAGCTGTTTATTTCTCTCAACAAAACTCTCTACGTTCTCTGTCAGCACAGCTTTTTCAACTTGCTCGGGATCTTTAATATTTTCTAAAGTTCTAGTAATTGATCTAGCATCAGTTCCAAACTTATCAACTACATTCATGGCTTCTTCTAGCTTTTTTCTTAAAACTATAACGTTGTCAAAATGCTTAGCAAACCTCGTACTAATTGTTTTTAAGTGGTTATAAATTTCTGTAGCACCCTTTTGAACCTTAAGAGATTGAAATCCCATGTGTAAAGATTGTAAATAAGCTGAAAGAGTATTAGGGCCACAAATTACTATTTTATATTTTTTCATTAATTCTTGGGTTAGTAATTCTTTGGTACTTGGATCTTGGTAATCAGTTAGTTCTTTATAAAGACTTTCTGTAGGGGCATATACAATGGCAAAATCAGTTGTTTTTGGTGGAAAAATATATTTTTCCATCACACTTTTTGCTTTGGCTTTAAATGCACTCGCCAATTTTGTTCTAGCATCTGCAACTGCTTTTTTATCATCAGCATCATATGCATCTGTAATCGCTTTAAATTTTTCTACTGGAAAATGGGAGTCTACTGGAACTAAAACATCTCCTTGAAGCTTAATTGCAAATTCTACATTTTCATTAGTATCATCTTTCATTTTAACGTTAATCATGAATTGAGATACTGGAAGTAAATCTTTTATTAAAGCATCTAAAGAATACTCAGCTAAAGTTCCATATTTTTTGACCCCTGCTAAAATTTTAGTAATTCCTTCTTGACTTTGATTTAAGAGCTTTACTTGTTCATTAAAATTACCAACCTTCTCATCAACTTTAGTAAGTGCCTCGGTCATATCCTTTGTAACACCAGTTGATAAAGAGTTAAATGAGGTAGACATCGAACTCAAGGATGTATTGATTGTAGAGTTTAAGCTATCTTTTAGTCTAATAATTTCCGCATTCAAATTTGCTATTTCATTAGTCTCATCAACTCTGTTCACTTTCTTGAACTTTATATTTAAATACAAAATAGCCAGGATTGCTCCGAACATTAAAATCAAAATTATTAATAAAATTGTGTCCATGATTCGTAACTTGTATTATAAGGGATTTTTATGGAATTATATCTTATTTTGAAAATTATTTTTGGAGTCGGAGTTCTAATAACTACTTATGCAATAATAAGAAATTTAGACATCATCAAAATTATTCTCATATACTTTAAGGATAAATTACTTGGAAAGTAATTTAACAAAGTTTTTTAAACCTTTTTTTTTACTATTTTTTTTTGAAGTAAAAATACAAGCTTGAGATTTTAAGATTTCTCCATCTTTCAACATACGTAAGTTATTCGCCCTAAGAGTTTCACCTGTGGATGTTATGTCTGAGATTAATTCAGCTGAACCAGTAAAAGGGTACGCCTCGGTTGCTCCTAAACTATCAATCAATTTAAATTGAGTAACACCTTTAGAAAATAAAAAATCCCTAGTTAAATTTGGATACTTAGTTGCAACTCTTAATCTTTTTTTTTTTTTATCTCTAAATTCAAATGCTATTTCTTCTAGGTCAGCTATTGTTTGAACATCGATCCAAGGATCAGGTATAGCTACAACTAAATTAGCTTTTCCAAAATTAAGTTTTTTGATAACATTTATTTTGTTTTGAATATTTATCCCACTTTCTTTTAGTAAATCAAAACCAGAAAAACCAATATCTAAAGAACCATCTCCCAATCTTTCAATAATTTCTCTAGCGTGCAAATATAAAATTTTTACGTTTGATTTATTTTTTATTGAACCTATCAGATCTCTCTCTCCCCGCTCAGAAATAAGTTTTAATCTTTTTTTGATAAAAATTTTTAAAACATCTTTTCTTAACCGTCCCTTACTTGGTATTCCTATATTTATTAAATTTTTCATAGTTGAGAATTTAAGTTAAGGGCTGCTCCGACTGCTGGTATCTGTTTTTTTGAACCAAGATCAGAAATTAATTTGTCATAACGACCACCATTACAACAATTAATAATTTTCGACTTTGATTTGATGTCTATTTTAAAAACTATGCCGGTGTAATACTCCAATTCTCTACCAAAGGCGGTTGAGAAAACGACATTTAATTTAGATATTTTGTTTTTTGATAAAGGAAAATATTTCTGATCAACAAAAAAGTTTATTTTATTTTTTTTAAAAAATTTATTTAACTCTTTTGCAGCTTTATTTATTGGACATTTAATTTTCAAAAAATCTTTAATAATTTTCGATGTATTACTTCCTTTACTTACTCTTCTAGGATCCTTGATTTTTTTATCAAACCTTTCTAAGATTTCTCTTAGTGTTCTACCTGCAACAATAGACGATTGATCGTCCTTTAACATTTTTAAATATCGTCTTTTATCAACTTCAACAATAGTTGGATCTACATCAGAATTTGTTTCTAATCTTTTTAATAAATCACTGAAATATTCCTTGCGCCAAAAATGTCTTGTAAGTCTTAATTTCCATCTCTTTGGTATATCTAATTTTGCTATTAGGAGATTAAAAATCTCTACATTGCCAATAGTTAGAGTGCCTGTAGAGTATTTTAGATTTTTAAGTGATTTTAGTGATGTATTTATTATTTCTTTGTCGTCATTTTTTTCATCTTTTGATCCTATAATCTCGAAACCAACTTGATTTCGAATTATAGAATCCTTTTTATTTTGAGATTTTCTATAAGCCTGTCCACTATAAAATATTTTTTCTTTACCCTTTAAATTGTTCTCTAAATATCTAAGACAAGACGCAATAGTAAGGTCAGGTCTCAAACATAATTCATTACCTGTCTGATCTGTAAATGAGAAAATAAATTTTCTAAAACTTTCACCAGATCTTTGAACTATATGATTAGTATCAATAACCGATGGTAATTCAATATATTTAAATCCTTTAGACTGAACTGATCTAAGGATTTTGTTAGATAAATTTTTTGATTTCATTTATTAAATTTTCTTTTGAAAATGTAATTTGGTTATTCTCCCCTTTTGCCCCAAGTAGATTTTTTAATGTTATTTTATTATCTTTAAATTCATTCTCGCCGCAGATGACTGCAACTGGGCATTTTCTTTTATTCGCATAAGTAAGTTGCTTACCTAGATTTTTTTTACTATCCAAAAATATTTCAGAATTGATATCATTTTTTCTTAAATTATCTAAAATTTCGTAATAATTTTTTAAATATTTTTTATCCATTACACAAATAATAACTGGATTTTGTGTATCAACTTCTATTTGATTTAATTGCATCATTGCAAATAGCAATCTATCAACGCCAATACTTACACCTGTCCCTGGAATATCTACTCCCTTAAATCTTGAAATTAATTTATTATACTGTCCACCTGAGCAAATACTTCCAATATCAACTTTCTTACCCTTAATATTTTTTGCTTTAAAATTTAGATTGGTTTCAACACAAAACCCATCGTAATAATCTAAACCTCTAACTATCGTAAAATTGGTTTTTACTTGATCGGAGTAATTTCCAAAGTTTAAAACATCAAATAATTCCTCTAATTCTTTAATGCCCTCTTGGGTAACAGGATTTTTAAAATTTTCTTTAAGTTCCTTTAAAGCTTTAATCTTTAAAAAATTTAAGATTTTTGAAGCTTGCACATCACTTAGGTTTGCTCCTTTTGTTATAGCTCCACTTTTATCTTTTCTCTCTTTTTTCAATAATTCTTCAACACCTTTTAAACCAAACCCAGGTTTATCAAGTTTATCTATAGCTCTCATTACTTTGATTTGTTTATCTTTTTCAATTTTCAAATCCTCAATTATACCTTGAACAATTTTTCTATTACTAACATTAATAGTAAACTGGTCTTTTTTTAAACCACAATCTATTAAAGTATTTGAGATCAAATTACACAACTCGGCATTTGCTTGTGCTGGATTAACGTTTCCAACTATATCACAATCTGCTTGAGTAAATTCTCTGTACCTGGCATTTCCAGATTTTTCATTTCTGAATACGTTTTGTATTGCATATCTTTTATATACTGAAGGAAGCTCTTGACTATTCTGCGCAACAAATCTAGCAAGTGGACTTGATAAATCATATCTTAAAGTAATATTCTTTTCACCATCGTTAAATGTAAAAACATCAGACATAGGATTGGCGTCATCCTCTGCAAGAAAGGATCCAATATTTTCACTTATTTCAAATGACGGAGTTTCTAAGGGGTCAAACCCATATTTAATAAAATTTTTCTCAATGACCTTTAAGAGTCTCTTTTTGAGAATTAATTTTCTATTCCATCTATCTTCAAATCCTGAAGGTAATCCAGGAATTAATTTATTTTCTTTATTCATTTTTTGGTACCTTGAGTAGGTTACGCTCCTACGACTTCGGATCCACAAACCGACGTGATACTATTTCACCATCAAGGCATATCCTTTTTAGTTTTATCTTATTTTTTTGTTATTTAAAATTATAATATAAATGATTATTCGCTAGCTTTAGCCAGCATGGAAATGAGAGTGCGCAACTCTGTTAGTTCCTCTGAGAGTTTTTCTAAGAGTACCTTTGTAAAGCAGATAGTTATTTTTATTTTTATTAATCATTAAGAGCTATTTAGACAATAATTTAAATTAAGCAAGCATAAAAAAGACGTTTACCTATTTGATAGATAAACGTCTTTAAATTTTGAAATTAATCTAACTTTTTCAAGTTTACCGCCGAAGGGCCTTTAGGGCCATCCTCTAAAGTAAATTCTAATTTATCAGACTCTTGAAGGTCCTTTAGGCCTGCAGCTTTTACTGCAGTAATATGCACAAATGCATCTTTTTCTTTGTCTTCTCTTTCAATGAATCCAAATCCTTTACGAAAATTGAACCATTTTACTGTTCCCTTTAATGTACTCATCTTATTTTCTTGTCCTTTTATTATTTATTATTCATTTAAATTAGATTTTTTTAAATTTAATTTCAAGATGTTTTGATGGTGCCTCGGGAAGGATTCGCACCTCCGACACAAGCCTTTTCAGGGCTCTGCTCTACTCCTGAGCTACCGAGGCAAAATTTAACCTCTAAAAATTATTCTACCTTTCGTAAGATCATAAGGCGTCATTTCTACTGTAACGTTATCACCTTGTAATACTCTAATTCTATTTTTTCTCAACTTACCTGCGGTATGAGCTGTAACAATATGACCATTTTCTAGTTGAACTCTAAACATAGCATTTGGTAATAAATCGGTTACTTTACCTTTGAATTCAAGTAAATCTTGTTTCGACAAATCTATTTTCTCCTAATTCTTTTTTTTACAGATTGAGCATGAGCTTGCAACCCTTCATAATTTGCAAGAGTTATAACTGATGGTCCAAGACTTTCAATACCCTTTTTTGATATATTTATATAAGAAATTCTTTTACAAAATTCATTTACACTAATACCGCTTGAATATTTTGCAGAAGCATTAGTGGGTAAAATATGATTTGAACCTATATTATAGTCTGTCATAGCCATTACCGCATATTTTCCTAAACAAATGGAACCAGAATTTTTTATTTTTGGAATTAATGATTTATATTTTTTAAGATTTAATTCTAAATGTTCTGGTGCAATTTTATTTATAACCTCAATTATTTTTTTATCAGAATTTATATACATTAAAATACCGTTACTAAATAAACTTTTTCGAGCAATGGATGACCTTGGGATATCTTTTAATTGTTTAGAAATTTCTTTTTTAACTTTTTTAATAAGTTTTTTGTCTTTAGTTATCAAAATACATTGAGCCAAAATATCATGCTCAGCTTGACCTAATAAATCACTTGCTATCCAATCTGGATTTGAAAATTTATCAGCTACAACCATAATCTCGGATGGACCGGCCGTCATTCCTTCAATTCCAACATCTCCAAAAACCTCTTTCTTTGCTGCAGCTACGTAAGCATTACCTGGGCCAACAATCTTATTTACTTTTCTAATTTTATTAGTTCCATATGCAAGAGCTGCTATAGCAGATGGACCCCCTATGGAGTATATTTCTTTTATGTTGCATTTTTTTGCTGCATATAAAACGGCCGGGTTTTGTCTACCCCTGTAGCCTGGATTTATCATTACTATCCTCTCAACACCGGCTACTAGTGCAGGAATAGCATTCATTAGAACACTGGATGGATAAGAAGCTGTTGAGCCAGGCACATAAATACCTACTGACTCAATTGGTAAATATTTATACTCAAGCCTATTTTTAAGTTTATCCTTGTACGAGATATCTTTGAATTTTTGAAGAGAATGAAATTTATAAATTCTGTTATATGCAAGATCAATTGCCCTTTTTACTTTTTTATCAAGAGATGAGATTGTTTCTGAGATTTTTTTATAACTAGGTGCAATTATTGTATTTTTATTAAATCTTTTTTCGTATTTCAAAACAGCTTTATCACCATTTTTTTTTACATCTCTTATGATCTTAATGACAGAAACTGCGCTCGATTTCACTTTATTTTTTCTTTTTAAAAGAAATAAATCAAGATCCTTATCAAAATTTTTATTCGTATAATCTAATATTTTCATTAATCTTTAATTTCATTTTGATCCTCGAGTCTTACTTCAATCGTTTCTGTGGTCAAAGTAATATAAGAATTATTATTAAAAATTAGATTAATTTCATAATCTTCTTTATTTTTCAAGTAATCTATAGCTATCAATTCTAAAACTAATTCATCATTTTTTTGATTTATATTTTTGGATTTTACCTTATCAACAAAATCAAACCTACATATACTGTTAATTCTTTTATGTTTCTGTCCTTTTTCAATTTTAGTTCTTATAATTGATAGTAAAAAAACTTTATTTGAGGCAAGATATTTTATATCAGAAACTTTTACATGAGCCCCAGAACTATAAGCTGAAATCAATTGTAAACCCTCATTATCAGTCGCAATTATTTGAGCTAAATACTTCTTTTCCATTAATTAATTCTTCTTATCTTAGCTCCAACCTTTTTTAGTTTTTTTTCTAGATCTTCATATCCACGGTCTAAGTGATATATTCTGTTTATAGTAGATTTTCCTTTTGCGGTTAGAGCAGCAAGGATAAGTGAGACAGATGCTCTTAAATCAGTTGCCATTAGTTCTGCAGATGCAAAATTAATATTTCCTTTAACTAAAACCTTGTTGCCTAAGGTTTTAATCTGTGCCCCCATTCGATTCAATTCTGCTACATGCATAAATCTATTTTCAAAAATTTTTTCCTCAATGAAAGAATCTTTCTTTGCTTTACATAACAATGCCATAATCTGAGCTTGTAAATCAGTTGGAAAACCTGGATAAGGTGCTGTTTTAATATTTAAGCTTTTTATCTTTTTATTACCTATTATTTTTATTTCTTTATTTTTAGTAATAATTTTCACTCCAATCTTTTTTAAGATGTCTATTTCAGTTTTTAATAAACCTGGAATAATATTCTTAATTTTTAGATTTCCTTCTGTTATTGCTGCTGCTATCAAATAAGTGCCTGCCTCAATTCTATCAAACATTACAGAATATGTTGCTTGTTTTATATCACTCACCCCAACAATCTTGATAGACCTTTTGCCTATCCATTTAACATTACATCCTAATTTTATTAGAAAATTTGTTAAATCCTTCACCTCGGGTTCAATAGCGCAATTAGTCAAAGTTGTTGTACCTTTTGCTAGACATGCAGCAATTATTAAATTTTCAGTGGCCCCCACAGATATCTTTGAAAAATGAATTTTGGATCCCCTTAATCCTTTTGGTGCAAATGCATGAACATATCCTTGATCAATTTTATATTTGACACCAAGTTTTGAAAGACCCTTCAAATGTAGATCAATAGGTCTTGAACCAATTGCACAACCTCCTGGCAATGATACCTTTGCATTACCAAATTTTGCTAATAACGGGCCAAGAACTAATATACCTGCTCTCATAGTTTTTACTAATTTATATGCTGCAAATTTTTTATCTTGATAAAAATTATTAATTATTAAATTTTTTTTTACGAATTTAGCTTTTGAACCTAAAGACTTTAATAGATTAATCATCGTATCTATATCTTTTACTTTTGGCAAGTTCCTTAAATAAATCTTCTTGTTAGATAGCAAAGTTGCAGCAAGGATTGGTAAGGATGCGTTCTTCGATCCAGATATATTTATTTGACCTTTGAGTTTATTTGAGCCAAAAACTTCTAGTTTTTGCATAGCTAAACTTTTGGCAAAGTTACCCCAGTCTGACCCATATATTTTCCATTTCTATCTGCATAAGTCACATCTGGTTTCTCATTTCCTTTCAAAAAAATGAATTGTGCTACACCCTCATTAGCGTAAATTTTAGCAGGCAAGGGAGTTGTATTTGAAAATTCTAGAGTTACATAACCTTCCCAACCTGGCTCCAAAGGTGTTACATTTACAATAATTCCACATCTAGCATAAGTAGATTTGCCGAGACAAATTACTAAAATATCATCGGGGATTTTGAATTTTTCTACAGTTCTTGCAAGCACAAATGAATTTGGTGGAATAATACACTCTGATATATTTTTTGTTATAAAATTTGAGGGTTTGAAATTTTTGGGATCAACAATCTCGGAATTTACATTTGTAAATATTTTAAACTCATCAGATACTCTTGCGTCATACCCAAAAGACGATAGTCCATAGGAAATACTGTCTCCTCTAATTTGTTTTTCCTCAAAAGGAGAAATCATTCCTTTTTCTTTGGACATTTTTCTTATCCATTTATCTGACAGAACCGTCATTTATTTATTTATTTTTCTTCTTTTTTTTTGAAATAATTTTCTTTTCTTTAAATTTTTTTTTAAGGCTAAGCTTAATTTTTCTTTTTTATCGATTTTGCTCATTCTTTGTTTGGATTAGTTAGAAAATCAAGCGTGATAGGTTTTGAAGCATCTAAAACTTTTGGCTTGTCATCATCTTTTTTCACTCCATCTTTAGCAAGTCTTTTGGCTTTTTTCTCAGCAAGCTTTTTCTCTCGCTTAGCTTGTTTTTCCATAAGCTTTGCACTTTTTGTAGATTTATAGTCGTAATGAATGCCCATAAAATTTCCAAAATAAGATATAAATCATAATAGTCAAAAAATTAAGGCAATAATTTGAAAAAAATGCTTTATTATCAATAAAAATAGATTTGGTGATAACGCTCCTATAGTTAAATGGTATAACATGTCCATGGTAAGGATAAATCCCAAGTTCGATTCTTGGTGGGAGCACCACTAATTTTTGTAAAGGGACTTTCTAAGAAAAATTGTAATCAAAACTAAACATAAAAATGCAAGTATTGGAATATATATTTCTTGTGAAAAGATTATGTCTGTAATTTTTGGGATTTGTGAATTTTGTTCTATTATTTTTTCTAAACCACTGCCTATAGAGACAGCTAAAAAAATTTGAGGTACAATTCCTATATATGATGCAAAGAAAAAATTTTTTACTCTTACGTCAAATATTGTGGGTAAAATGCAACTAAGTTGCCAAGGTATTCCTCCAATAAATCTATATATTAAAAGATAATAAAATTCAGATTCTTTGAATTTGATCTCAAGATTTTGATATTTACTTAAAAATTTTTCTCTTACTAAGTCTTTCAAAAAATAATTTCCAAAAATATATAAAAATGTTGCACCTACACTCATACCAGTGACTACGATTATAGTCCCTAACCATTTTCCAAAAATAAATCCTCCTAAAAGAGCTATAGGAGAACCAAAACCTAAAAAAGGGAATACCCATAATATTGTGAAAATCAAAAAAATTATTGATACAAGAAACAGGTTAGAATTTTTTAGTTTCACAAAGTACAATCTGTTTTCTTTAATAAAATCATAGGATGTTATTTCTTGAATACTGAATTTCGAAAAAAATAATAAAAGAAATATAGTTATCAGAACTAGATATAATAACCCTATTATTATTTTAGTTTTATTAGCTTTTTCCATTATGATTTATAGTATTTATAAATCTTCTATTTGCTATTTATATATATAATTATTATAAAGAGCGAAATTTAATTTAAATTAAATCACTTTTATGAAGAGAACATATCAACCGTCTAAAATTAAAAGAGCAAGAAAACATGGTTTTAGGTCAAAAATGAAAACTAAAGGTGGTAAGAAGCTTTTAGCGAGAAGACGAGCAAGAGGAAGAAAGTCTTTAACAGTATCTGGTTGATTAAATGAAAAGCAAAATATTTGCTCTTTCCAAAAATGAAGACTTTAAAAATTTGCTTCAAAAGAAAAAAATATCAAACAATTATGTAACAATTTTTTATGGTATTTTGAATAACAAAGATATTAAAAACCTAAATATAAGTTTTGTGGCAAAAAAAAAAATAGGGAATGCAGTTAAAAGAAATAAAATAAAAAGAAGATTAAAAAATATAATAAATGAAGCAATAAAAAAAATGGCAATAAAATGTAATTATTCATATCTTGTTATTGCCAAACCAACTATGTTAAATAACGAATATAAAAATATAAAAGAAACGTTATTCCAAAGCTTAAAAAAAATAAGATAATGAATATTTTTACTTACCTATTGATTAAATTCATAAAAATATATAAATTTTTAATTAGCCCATTACTTGGAAATTCTTGTAGATATTTCCCCACATGTTCAGATTATAGTGTCGAGTCTCTTAAAACTTTTGGATTTTTTAAGGGTATTTATAAAAGTCTAAAAAGAATTTTTTCTTGTCATCCGATTAGATCTTTAGGAGGCGGTGAAGGTTTTGATCCTGTTAATAAAGATATGAAAGTGAAGAAATAATGGAATCTAAAAATGTAATAGCAGCAATAGCATTATCTACAGCTGTAATTGTTCTATATTCTTTGTTTTTTATGCCAGAAAAACCTGTTTCGAACAAAAATTTAATAAAAAAAAATCAAATAGAGCAAACTTCAGATACACCTAGTCTTGATCAAAAGGAAACGTCTATTCAAGTTTCAAGAGAAGATGCAATAAAACAGAGTCAAAGAATTAAATTTGAAAATCAAAGTATAATTGGGTCAATCAATTTAAAAGGAGCAGCTATTGATGACTTGACTTTTAAAAATTACAACACTGATTTAGAAAGTAATAAAAAAGTTACCCTTTTAGGGCCAAGGAACATAGAAAATGGATATTTAATTGAAAGTGGATTTGTTACTTCAGACAAGAATATTGATATACCTACCTCAGAATCTATCTGGAGAGTAATTGGTAACAATAAATTAACAGACCAATCATCAATAAAGTTAATATGGACAAATAATCAAGGTATAACTTTTGAAAAAGAAATCTCGTTAGATGATAAGTATTTATTTACTATTAGACAGAGTGTAATAAATTCATCTAACAATAAATATGATTTTTATTCTTATGGTCAAATTATAAGAAATAAGATTCCTGAAATATCTAATTTTTATATTCTACATGAAGGTTTAATTGCTACGTTAGATGACGAATTAATCGAAGAAGATTATGATGATATTCAAGAAAAAAAGTTCACAAGAACAGCGCAAAAAGGTTGGCTTGGTATTGGAGATAAATATTGGATTACGTCATTAATTCCTCCTAGTGGGAGAGAGTTTAAAACAACATTTGATTACAAAAAAAAATTTAGAGCTAACTTCATAATAACAGAACCTTTAGAATTAGATAGCAATGGTAAAATAGAGGAAGAATTTCAAATAATAGTCGCTGCTAAAAGAGTGGATATTATAGATGGTTATGCTGAGTCATTAAATATCGATAAATTTGATTTAGCAATTGATTGGGGCTTTTTATATTTTATAACTAAACCTCTTTTTTTTGGGATTGATTATTTTTTCAAGCTACTAGGAAATTATGGTTTAGCAATTATAGCGATTACAATTTGTATTAGATTAGCTTTTTTTCCACTCGCAAATTTTTCTTTCAGAAGTATGGCTAAAATGAAAGCCCTTCAACCAGAAATGGTTAGATTAAAAGAGCTTCATAAAGATGATAAAATGAAACTTCAACAAGAAATGATGGCCTTATACAAAAAAGAGAAAGTAAATCCAATGTCTGGCTGTCTACCAATACTTGTTCAAATTCCAGTTTTTTTTGCTCTTTACAAAGTTTTATTTGTAACAATTGAGATGAGGCAGATGCCATTTTTTGGTTGGATACAAGATTTAAGTGAAAGAGACCCTACAAGTATATTTAATTTATTTGGCTTATTACCTTACGACGTTCCATCTTTTTTAGTAATTGGTGCTTGGCCAGTAGCAATGGGGGTTTCTATGTGGGTACAACAAAAATTGAATCCTGCTCCTACAGATCCAATGCAAGCAAAAATATTTATGTTTTTTCCACTTTTTTTGACCGTAATACTAGCACCCTTTCCTAGCGGTTTGGTAATTTATTGGACTGTCAATAATATTCTAACTATGGCCCAACAAGTGTTCATCATGAAAAGGACAACAGTTAAAACTGTCACTTAAAAATTAATTATTACTCAAATATAAAAAAATGGATTTAAAAAAAATACTTCCCAAAAATGGACCACCAATTAATGAAGTATCTAAATATATAGAAAAATATAAAAATGATCTCATAGTAATAAAATATGGAGGAAATGTTTTTATAGACAGAAATATCTTTGACAATTTTATAATTGATATAAATATACTCAATAAATTAGGCATTTCTTTTGCAGTTGTTCATGGAGGGGGGCCTAGAATAAAAAGAGAACTGGATAAATCGAATATTCAATCAAAATTTATCAGAGGATTAAGAGTTACTGATGAAAAGATAATAAATATAGTTGAGTCAGTTTTGATTGATTTTAATTATGATATTGTTAACTCCTTAAAAAAGTTTGGAACTGATGCAATCTCCATCCACACACAAAAAAATAATATCATTGAGGTAGCTCCAGAGGCAAAAGAGCTTGGTTTTGTTGGGATACCTAAGAAAATTAACAATAATCTTTTAGAAAAAATTCTTAATCAAAATAAAGTTCCAATAATTTCACCCTTAGGCTTAGGAAATGATAATCGTACATATAATATTAATGGTGATATCGCTGCTGGTGCAATTGCAAAATCATTAAAATCTAGAAGATTACTATTAATGACTAATGTAAAGGGAGTTTTAGATAAAGACAAAAAACTGATTAACGAAATCTCATCTTCAGAAGTTTTAAAAATGGTTGAAGATAATACTATTACAGAAGGTATGATTCCTAAAATTAACACCTGTTTAGATGCAGTTAAAAATGGAGTGACAGCAGTTGGAATAATTGATGGTAGAAAACAACACTCTATATTGTTTGAGATTTTTTCTGACAAGGGATCTGGGACTTTAATAAGAAAATGATAAATTTTAAGCAAATGAAATATCTTCTCTTAGATCTTGATGGAGTTTGTTATGGAAAACACAACAATTATTCCTTAGAAAAAGTATTTGGTCAAGTTTCTAAAAGAATGACAATGTTCATATCTGAGCGACTAAAAATAGATATGGAAGAGGCAAAAAAATTACAGACTAATTATTTTTATAAATATAACACAAGCTTAAATGGTTTAATGATACATCATGATATACCTCCAGAAGAATTTTTGAAGTATGTCCACACAATAGATCTTTCATTTATGAAAGAAGACAAAATTATGAGAAGAGAGCTTGAAAAATTAGATATGGAAAAATTTATCTTTACAAATGGAAGTGCTGAGCATGCTAAAAATATTTTAACTCATTTAGGAGTATATGATCTCTTTGGTAGAGATAAAGTTTTTGATATTAAAGATGCTGGATATATACCAAAACCAGAGGCTAAAACTTTTGATTTAATGGTTGAAAAATTCGGATTAAATCCAAAAGAAACTATTTATATAGAGGATATTGCAAAAAACCTCAGTATTGGTCATGAACGAGGTTGTACAACTGTTTGGTTAATTAATGACGAACACTTTGGTAAGTTAGATTCTGATAAAGATTATATTTCTCATAAAATTGAAAATCTGTCTTTATTTCTAAAGGAAATAAGGTTATTAAAAAGTCAATAAATCATGTCTATAGAAAAAATTATAAATGATGCTTGGGAAAACAAAGGTCAAGTAAATCCAAATTCGGATAAGACGTTAAAGGATGCAATCAATCAAGTAATAAATGACTTGGATAGTGGTAAATCAAGAGTTGCCGAAAAAATAAATGGAGAATGGGTAACTCATCAACACTTAAAAAAAGCAATTATGCTAAGTTTCAGAATTTATCCAATGGAAAATTTAAATGGACCTTACTCCAGTTGGTATGATAAGGCGCATTTGTTAAAAGGAAAAACTGCTGGCTGGACAAAGGAAGATCATGAGAGGGCAGGTTTTAGAATGGTTCCAAACTCACCTGTTAGAAAAGGATCATTCGTAGGAAAAGATGCTGTTCTTATGCCATGTTATGTAAACATCGGTTCTTACATTGGGGCTAAAACAATGATGGATACATTTAGTCGTGCTGGTAGTTGTTGTCAGATTGGCGAGAATTGTCATATATCTGCGGGGTCTGGAGTTGGTGGTGTACTGGAACCTGCTCAAGCATTACCTACAATTATAGAGGATAATGTATTTTTAGGAGCAATGTCTGAGGTGGTTGAAGGAGTGATAGTTGGAGAGGGTTCTGTGTTAAGCATGGGAATGCTAATTACACAATCTACAAAAATTGTAAATAGATCGACCGGTGAGATTATATATGGAAAAATTCCTCCCTACTCAGTTGTTGTTCCAGGTTCTCTTCCTGATAAAAAAAATCCATCTGCTCCATCACTTAGTTGTGCGGTGATAATCAAGCAAGTAGACGAAAAGACTAGATCAAAAACATCAATTAATGATCTTTTAAGAGATTAAGCATGCAAAAAATTAATGAATTACAATTAGCCAAGGAGCTAATTAGGTTTCCAACTGTGACTCCAGTAGACGCTGGAGTGATGAAATTTTTAGAAAAGAAATTGAAAAAACTTGGTTTCAAAACAAAAATACTAGAATTTAAAGAAAGAGGTTTTAAACCGGTTAAAAATTTATATGCAAGATTGGGATCAAAAGAACCTAATTTTTGTTATGCGGGTCACCTGGATGTTGTACCTCCAGGAAATATAAAAGACTGGACAATAAATCCATTTAAACCATTAATAAGAAAAGGTAATTTAATTGGAAGAGGTGCAAATGATATGAAAAGTTCTGTTGCAGCTTTTGTTTCTGCTGTAAGTACTTTTTTATCACTTAATAAAAAGTTTAGTGGATCGATTAGTCTATTAATAACAGGTGATGAAGAAGGCGATGCAATAAATGGAACAAGAAAAGTAGTGGAGTATTTAAAAAAAAAAAGAGAGAAAATTAGTTTTTGTTTAGTGGGTGAACCGACAAACCCAAACAAATTAGGTGAAATGATCAAAATTGGTCGTAGAGGCAGTTTAACAGGTAAATTAACTATATTCGGTTTACAGGGTCACGTTGCGTATCCTCACAGAGCAAATAATCCCTCAACTATAATTGTTAAAATTTTAAAAGAGTTAAAAGATATTAGATTTGATAAAGGTACAAAAGATTTTCAACCTACAAACTTAGAAGTTACAAAAATAAATATAAATAATACTGCTGACAATGTTATTCCTGCTACAGCTGAAGCAACTTTTAACATCAGGTTTAATAACAAACACTCATCAACTTCCATCAAAAAAAGGCTAAATAAAATCTTTATTAAAATTAATAAAAAAAATAGATCAAAATTTAGAGTCAATTATAGTGTTTCTGGTGAAGCTTTTTTAACTAAACCAAATAAAACTACTTATATGATACAAAATACCATAAAAAAAATCACTAAGATAAAACCAAAATTATCGACTACGGGCGGAACCTCAGATCTACGGTTCATAAAAGCTATATCACCTGGTTTAGAATTTGGTTTAGTTGGACGAACTATGCACCGCGTGGATGAGGTGGTATCATTAAAAGATTTAAAAAATCTTAAGAAAATTTATGAAAATATTTTAATAAATTATTTTAAATGAAAACAGCAATCATAAATTCTGACTCTTATGAAAAACATAATACTGGCGATGGTCATCCTGAACAGCCTAAAAGAGTAATTGCCATAAAAGAAAAATTAAAAAAAAGAAAAGATCTTATCTGGGATAAACCAGATAATGTTCCTGATGATATATTGTCTATGACACATTCAAAAGACTAT
This sequence comes from uncultured Pelagibacteraceae bacterium, assembly GCA_902615445.1. Classification (GTDB taxonomy): domain Bacteria; phylum Pseudomonadota; class Alphaproteobacteria; order Pelagibacterales; family Pelagibacteraceae; genus Pelagibacter. Next base: position 24,192 of record CACMOQ010000005.1, read on the forward strand.
ATAAACAATTTAAAAAATTCTTTTCCCCAAAAAGGTCTTAAGTTTTTAGATGGAGATACAGTTGTATCACCAGAGAGTAAAAAAGCAGTTTTTGATGCTGCAGGTTCAACAATAAGAGCGATAGATGGAATAGAGAGAAAACAATTTAAAAATGCTTTTTGCTTGGCGAGACCGCCAGGCCACCATGCTGAAAAAAATAAGGCAATGGGTTTTTGTTGTATATCAAACGCAGGAATAGCAACAAACTATTTAGTGACAAAATATAAATACAAAAGAATTGCCTGTGTAGATTTCGATGTACACTGGGGTAACGGAAATTATGATGTCATGCGTAATAATAAAAATTCATTGTATATTTCAACGCACCAATATCCTTTTTATCCTGGGGGAGGGACAGATAAAGATAAAGGAGATTTTAACAACTCAATGAATATCCCTTTACCCGCTGGCACAAACTCAGAAGAATACTTTAATGCATTTGATAGAGTGTTAGAAAGGTTAGTTCAATATAAACCAGATTTTCTTATATTTTCAGCAGGTTTTGATGCACATAAAGATGACCCATTAGCTCAATTTCAGCTAAATTCAAAAGATTTTTATGAGATTACTAAAAGAACATTAATAGCTACTAATAAGTTTACTACAGGTAAGGTTGTTTCTATACTTGAGGGTGGATATGATTTAAATGCCTTAGCAGAAAGTGCTAATGAACATGTAAATGCATTGGTAGAATTCAATTGATAAATATCTAGCTCCTTATAAATCACCTTCATGAAATTATACAATATTAGGAAATCAAAAATTGATAATAAAGGTCGTGGACTCTATGCTGCTAAAGATATCACAGAAGGTACGAAAATTATTAATTACTTAGGAAAAATAATTACAAATAAAGATGTTGAGGATTCAGACAAATATGACAATAAAAAACCTATTTACCTATTTACTTTAAATAAGAAATATACTTTGGATGGTGATTTCTCATTTAATATTGCTGGATTAGTAAATCATAGTTGCGATGCGAACGCGCGTTATGATGGTAAAGGTTTAAAAATTTGGATAACGGCTGATAGAGATATTAAAAAGGGTGAGGAGATAACTTGTGATTATGGCTTTAGTTTTGATAAAAAAGATTATAAACAATTTCCTTGTAAATGCAGATCAAAAAATTGTTGCGGTTTTATAGTTCGTGAGGAAAGTCGTTGGAGAATTCATCGTAAATTTGCAATGAGTAATAAAAAAAAATTAATATATGACTCTGGTTAAATAAAGACCATGTGGTGGTGCGGGTGGAGCACACAATGCTCTTTTTCTAGAATTTATAACATTTATAAATTTTTTTAATGTCCATTTTTTTTCACCAACATATTTTAAACAACCGACCATGGACCGGACCTGCTGTTGTAAAAAAGATTGAGATCTAAATTCTATTTCTATCTTATCTTTTGTACGTTTGATTTTTACTAATTTCATAGTTTTTATTGAACTTTTAGCTCTACAACTAGATTTTCTAAAAGTACTGAAATCCATAGTTCCTATTAATTTTTTTGCACTCTTCCTCATTAATTTGAAATCAAGATCTTTCATAATATACCAGCCTCTATTTTTATCTAAAACTGGTCTGCTGGTCCGATTTATAATCACGTAATTATAAACTCTCATTTTAGCTGAGAATCTAGCATGGAAATTTTTACTTCTTTTTTTAATCTGAAGTATTGATATTCCATGTTTATTTAAAAAATAATTAATTGATTTTAAAAACTTATCAATTTTATCAATCTTATTTTTACAATCAAAATGTGCTGACTGCTCTTTTGCATGAACCCCAACATCCAGCCTTCCAGCTCCATATATTATAACTTTTTCTTTTAAAAGTTTTGAAATTTTATCTTGCAACAATCCTTGAACAGTTTTATCTTTTTTTTGAATTTGCCAACCTCTGAAATTTGTACCCTCATATTCAATTAATATCTGGTATCTAAACATTTAATAACTTCGACCCTTTTTTTATTTGAGAACCCAACATGAATTCGTTAATTTTTTGTGGTCTTTTTCCTTGTCTTTGAATTTCGAGAATCTTAATTGATTTATTATTATTACATGCCACTTCTAACTGATTTGAAATTATTTCTCCCACTTGACCTATACCATTGCTAATTTCGGCTTTCAAAATTTTATATCTTTCTTTATTAAAAGTAAAAGAAGCTCCAGGTGAGGGAAATAATCCATTTATTTTTCCAATAATTTTTGGGGCATCCTCTTCCCAATCAATTTGTGACTCCTCTTTATTAATTTTTTTTGCGTAAGTTGCTCTCGAATGATCTTGATCAATAAACTTTGCTTTATCTTCAAGTATATCATCTACATTATCTAGAATTTTTTCTGCAGCTAAAGTTGATAGTTTTTCCGAAATTTCTTGAGCATTTTGATTTTTATCTATCTTAACCTTATATATGTTACTTACAGGCCCACTATCTAATTCTTCATTAATCTTCATAATACTTATTCCTGTTTCAGAGTCTAAATTCATAATTGATCTTTGAATTGGTGCTGCTCCTCGCCAGCTAGGTAGTATTGAGGCATGAATATTTATAAAACCTTTTTTGGTTAAATTTAAAAAATTTTTAGGAATAATTCGTCCATATGCACACACTATTGCTAGATCGGCGTTTAGCTCTTTTAAAAATTCATACTCCTCGTGATTATCCATGAGTGTCTTGGGTGTTCTATAATCTATATTTAAAGTTTCAGAAACACCCTGAATTGGACTCTTGTTAATTTTTTGTCCTCTATGAGATTTTTGTGGTGGTTGAGTAAAAACTACAGAAATATCATGGCCATTTTGATATAAAGTTTTTAAGATCGGAACGCAAAATATTGGGGTGCCCATAAAGATAATCTTATTTGCCATCTTTAAACTACTATTCTGTCTGGATTTTTTTTAATTTTTGAAATCTTTTTTATAATAAAGTCTTTCTTTAATTTTGATAAATGATCAATGATTAGTTTACCTTCTAGATGATTAATTTCATGCTGAACGCAGGTAGATAAAAGCCCCTCACATTTAATATTTTTTTTCTCTCCCTTTTCATCAATATATTCCACCTCACAAGTTTTTGGTCTCTCAATTTCAATAAAAGTTTCGGGTATTGATAGACAGCCCTCCTCATACACTGATGTCTCCTCACTCAAATTTTTTATTACAGGATTGATTAACGCAATTGGTTGATTTTTTTCATCTTTGTTTGAAACGTCAACAACTAAAACCCTTTTAAGTATACCTACTTGAACTGCCGCAAGGCCTATTCCCTTAGAGTGATACATTGTTTCAAATAAGTCATCAATTAATTTTTTTTCATTAATTCCAACTTTCTCTATTGGATCAGAAATTTTTTTTAAAATATCATCGGGTACAGTAATAATTTTTTTAATACTCATGAGATAAACTGTTAAACTAATTTTTAGACTTTTAAAGGCAGAACTTTTAATAAAATATCATTTCTTATCTTATCGATATTTAATTGATTTAATGTGGCTATTATAAAATACATTGTATCATCATCAATTCTATCTAAATCATCTTGACCAATCACTTCTATAATCCTTAATAATGCTGCACCTTTTTCATCATTATTAATCATTACTTGAATATCTGAAGGTATTTCTGATTGATTTAATTCATAAAATTCATCGTATTTTTCTGGAATGTCAATCCCATCAGATTTTAACGCTTCCAAAAAAATTTGGTCTTTTTTTGTAAAAGAGTATCTTTTACTTTTTTTTAATTTTTTTAAAAAATTTTGTAAATCTTTCTCAAGTTTTAATTTCGAATAGTCACCGTCAAAATAATTAATAAGTTTAGACTGATGTATCACGTCCTTACTAAATTTAATTTTTTTTTGGTCTTTTTTACTAATTTCAATATTGGTATAATAGAAGCTTGTAAGATTATCTGGGATATCAATTGGATTCATTTCATTTAAGAATTTCTTTAACTCATTATCAAAAGCATTTGTAAGATTATCTTTTTCAAACGACTCCTTTAAAATTTTTAGTAATTTCAATTTTTCTACTTTTTCAGATTCGAGTAAAATCTTTTGATAAACTAGCGCTCTAGCCTCAATATTAGATAATAATTGTAAATTATCCCTAACATTTAAAAGCTGACTCAGACTAAACTGAAATCTTTTATATAACTCAAATAAATCCTCTTCTGAATAATTATTGTTATGAGTTGCACTTTCAAGAGTGGAAATTTTATCTAATTCGGAAGTGTCGATGTCTTCAAAAGAAGTTAATAAGTTATATGAGGACAAATATTTCCAAATCAATTTATTTGTATCTTTTTTTGGTTCAAAAAGAAATTTTGGATTAGTTTTATGGGCTAAATGAAAATCTAAAATTGATTTTTCTGATATTGTTTTATCAATTGAAGTAGAATATCCTAATAAATTAGAAATCTTTTTTTCAAAATAGGTGTCTTGAAAACCAAGTTCCTTTTTTAAATCTAGAATAAGTTGCGCCTCTTCGTTTCTTTCAGTATTAATTAAGCAATATATATTAAATTTAGAAAGATAATTGTCACTTAGAGGCTCCTTGTTTTTTGAAAATATTTCACATACTTTTTCTAAGTTTGCCTTTGAAAGGTGTTGATCAATAAGATGTCTTGTTAATTTAGAATGAGTGTCAAAAATTTGATTTTTTATAAGATATTTTTCAATAAGTTCTAAATCAGAATTTTTTATCAACCATTCAGATTTAATTTCTATAAATTCTTTTTCAGATATATTTTTTTGAGGTTGATATGCATTTGTTAATAAAGAAATATTCATTAGCTCTTTAGCATCATTAGAAAGGTTCATTTTATTCAATTTAGCAAAAATATTTTTTAATTGATCACCGTCTGAATTAGACCACATATTCAAACTTAATCCAAATTCATCGGGATCATATAATCCTAAAATACTAATTTTTTGTGAACTTAAATCTTGATCAAATTTAATTTCTTTTATTGAACTTTGTGGTTCTAATTTTAAAGGATCGAATGGAAAAGTTTCAATTAAATTATCATCTTTAATTTTTAAGTTAGTTTCCGTATTGTCATTTCCACTGTTTTGTTTAAGTTTTGATTTATCTATATTCCATATATCGACTGGTTGTTCCTCAGAATATGAAATTTTAACAAAAGTGAAAAATAATAATAAAATTGATAAAAATATTCTATTTAACAATTTTAAAGTTTTCATTTGGTATTACTTTTTCAATTACTTTATTAGGCGTTGGAAAATTAATCCTATTCAATAAAAAAACAATTCCAGCAAATATCATTAAAATTATAAACATCTTTATAACTATAATTAGAAAGCTTGAACTCCTTGATCTTGTTTTTTTATATATTTGCATATATCTTTAGATATTTTCAAATTAAGACATATTTGTGTTTTTTCAATAAATAAACTTATGGAGACAAATAAAAATCTTGTTTTTTTAGGAATGATGGGTTCTGGTAAAACCACTTTAGGAAAAATTATTTCAAAAAAACTTAATAAAAAATTCATTGATATTGATCAAATAATCGAAATTCAAGAAGGCATGAAAATATCTGAAATATTTGAAAAAAAAGGTGAATCATTCTTTAGAAGATTGGAAGAAAAAACATCACTTCTAAATCTAAAAAACAGGAACTCTGTTATATCTTTAGGCGGTGGAGCTTTTTTAAATAAAAAAATACAAAAAGAAATTTTAAAAAATCACATATCGATTTGGTTAAAATGGGATAATAAAAATCTCATTTACAGGATTAAAAATAGTCAAAAGAGACCTATTGCAATAAAATTAAATGACACTGGTTTAAATAAGTTAATAAATGAAAGATCTAAAATTTATTCTAAGGCTAAATATCAAATTAAATGTGATAGACTAACAAAGTTAGAGTTAATGGAAAGGATTATTAAATTAAATGATAAAGGCTGAGTTAGAAGTTAAAACAAAAAATGGAAAATATTCAATCATAATTGGTACAAACTTCTTAAATCAATTATCAAAAATTTTCAAAAAAAAGGGATTAAACTTCAACAAATGCTTTTTATTAATTGATAAGAAAATAGGAAAAAAAAAAATTAAAGAAATAACTAAATCGATAAAACAAGAAAAAATAATTTTTTTATTCAATGCTTCTGAAAAAAACAAAAATATTAATAATGTTATTAAAATTTTAAATCTTCTTCAAAAAAATAATTTTAACAGAAATGATTGCATTTTAACAGTTGGAGGAGGCATCACTGGAGACACAGGTGGATTTGCAGCAAGTTTATTCAAAAGAGGTTTAAAACTTATAAATATTCCAACTACTTTATTAGCACAAGTTGATTCCTCTATTGGAGGCAAAACTGGGGTCAATACAATGTATGGTAAAAATTTAATTGGAAGCTTTTACCAACCAAATTTAGTATTAGCCGATATTTTTTTTCTAAAAACTTTACCAAAGAGAGAGATTATATGTGGTTATGCAGAAATTTTAAAACACTCACTTATATCCGATAAAAAATTTTTTCTCTTTTTAGATAAAAATGTACAAAATATTCTTAAACTTAAATCTCCATTTATTGAGAAAGCTATTTTTGAAAGCTGTAAAATAAAAAGAAGTATTGTTCAAAAAGATGAGAAAGAAAACAACTTAAGAAAAGCATTAAATTTCGGTCACACATTTGCTCACGCTTATGAGGCGTCAATGACTTTTTCTAAAAAATTAAATCATGGAGAAGCTGTTATTTTAGGAATTTATTCCTCTTTGAGATTTAGTTTAGAGAATAGACTTACAAATTTGTACGACTTTAATTTAATTATCAAACATTTTAATAATGCCAAATTATCTTACAACGTAAATAAGTATTTTTCAAAAATTAATACAAAAAAAATTATTTCTTACATGCGAAATGACAAAAAAAATGATTCTGAAAAAATTAATCTTGTTATTCTCAAAAAAATTGGATCCATAGAATTAAAAAAAAGATTTAGTGAAAGAAAAATAAGATTATTTATGAGAGAAAAATTAATCAATTAGTATTTGTAATGAGTGAATTGATTTATTAATCTCTTCATTTAAAATTTTATAAATTTTTTTATTACTTTCAATTTTATTCATTTTTTTTAATTCTTTTGATTTAATAGATAGTTTGATATGAAATTTATTGTTACTATTACCTACATGATTCTTGTGTAAAAAACTTTTATCTTCAACTTTTAGATTTTCACATATTATATTTGCTAAAATTTTTTTTTTTATTATTGATATTAAATTATTTATATCCATAAGTATAATTATTATATCATGAAAAACATTTGTGATTGGAATAATTGTAATGAAATAGGCGAATATAAAGCCCCTATTGAAAAGGATAACAGTAAAAAGTTTAGACTACTTTGTTTACAACATGTTAAAGAATTCAATAAAAATTGGAATTATTTTTCTGGAATGAACGATCAACAAGTAATCAATTTTCTTAAGTCAGATATGATATGGCATAAACCTACTCAAAGTTTTAGCTCTTCAGACAATTTTTTTAAAGTTTTGTGGAGTAATACTCTAAAGGATGAACTAGATAAAAATAAATTTAAAAGTGAATACAATCATATGCGTCAATTTAAATTTGATCATAAAGACATAAAAGCATTTAGTATTTTAGGCGTTTCTGTAGGTATTAAGTGGCCAAAAATTCAAGACAAATTCAAAATACTTGTCAAAAAATTTCACCCTGATATGAATTCTGGAAACAAAAAATTTGAGGAAAAATTAAAACTAATCACTTTAGCTTACACACAACTAAAAAATACATATAGAGATAAAATTGACCCCTAACTTAGATATACAACCAGATATTAAACTATCATTGAAACAAACATTTGGAATTGACTCTGAAATGGAGGTTGATGCTTTTTCAAAAAAAACGGAGTACGTACCAGAAATAGATAAAAATTACATATTTGATAAAGATACCACTTTAGCAATTATCTCTGGTTTTTCTTTTAATAAAAGAGTCTTAATTCAAGGATATCATGGAACTGGAAAGTCAACTCACATAGAGCAAATTGCTGCAAGATTAAATTGGCCGTGTATAAGAGTTAATCTAGACAGTCATATTTCTAGAATTGATTTGATTGGTAAGGATGCAATTGTCTTAAAAGACGGAAAGCAGGTAACTCAGTTTAATGAGGGAATATTGCCTTGGTCTATTCAAAATCCAGTTGCTCTAGTTTTTGATGAATATGATGCAGGAAGGCCAGACGTAATGTTTGTAATTCAAAGGGTTTTGGAATCTGAAGGTAGTTTTACTCTTCTTGATAAGAACAAAGTAATTAAGCAGAATAAATTTTTCAGACTATTTGCAACTTCGAATACCGTCGGATTAGGAGATACTAGTGGCTTATATCACGGAACTCAACAAATAAATCAAGGTCAAATGGATAGATGGAATATAGTTTCGACGCTTAACTATCTAAGCCTTGATAAAGAAATGGAAATAATATTAGGAAAAAATAAAAATTTTGATAACCCAAAAGGTAAGGAATATGTAGCTAACATGATTAAAGTAGCGACTTTAACAAGAAAAGGTTTTATTGCAGGTGATATATCTACGGTAATGAGTCCAAGAACAGTTTTACATTGGGCTGAAAATATGGAGATATTCAAAGATTCTGGTTATGCTTTTAGAGTAACTTTTTTAAACAAATGTGATGATTTAGAAAAAAACACTATCGCCGAGTATTATCAGAGATGTTTTGGTGAAGAATTGCCAGAGTCATTGGTTAATATTCAAATTTAAATGGCTATAAAATTATCCTCTTTTAAAGAAAAAATGAGGCAAGCGTTAACCTCAACTATAAGGGTGATCTCTAATGATTTAGAGATCAAGAATGCAAAAAAAACAAATATCAATAATAGTCACTCAGAGGTTTTGAAATTAGATGATTTATCGAGCCCGAAAGATTTTATTAGATTAAGGGCTGAATCTGATTCATTTGCTCTAGAAAAAAAATTCTCAAACAAGGATGTGTTTAAAGTCAATCTTCCAAAAAATCCCTCATACAAATCACTCTATACATTAGCTGAAAAAACAAGATATGAGTTATTAGGAAGTAAAATGTTAAAAGGAATAAAAAAAAATTTGAACCAACATTATTGTCAAGCGATAAATGTAAAAAAAGACCAAAAAATTAATACAAAAGAAGATGTCATAGTTTCTGAGGCTTTTGAGCTCTACTTGCTTAAAAATTTTCAAAAAATTAAATTAAATTCTATCTCAGAAAAAAAATTAAGTTTTTGGGAAAAGGAATTTGACAAATCAATAAAAGATCACTTCAATTTCCTTAATAAAAACTTAGAAAATCAGGAAATATATGGTTCCAAATTTTCTGAAATTTTACAAAATATGAATATTTTTGATACTGAAGAGACTTATGAAAATAAAGAAGAACAAAATAATGACAGTAATGATACACCCTCAAATGAAAATGACAAATCTGATCAAGAGGATAAAAAAGACTCTAGCCCTAAAGACGAAACTGAAGTATCTATGGACTCTGACTATAATGCAGATGAGTATAATTTAGATGATCAGTTAGATGATATTGATTTACATCAAGAAAATTCTGAACAAATTATAAAAAAAACGATTAAAGATCTTAATCTTGATTATAAAATTTACACAAACGAATTTGATGAAATAGTTAAGGCTGAAAATTTAGAAAATGATGAAGACTCATTAAAACTAAGAAAAAATTTAGACCAACAACTTGTAGGATTTCATGACATTGTTACAAAACTAGCAAATAAACTTCAAAGACAACTTTTAGCAAAACAAAACAGATCATGGAACTTTGACTTAGAGGAAGGTTTGCTTGATAGCTCCAAGCTGACTAGAATTATTATGAATCCCTTTAATTCATTATCTTTTAAAAAGGAAAAAGATTTAGACTTTAAAGACACAATAGTTACACTACTAATCGACAACTCTGGCTCGATGAGAGGGAGACCTATAACGATCGCAGCAATATGCGCAGACATTTTATCAAGAACATTAGAAAGATGTTCTGTCAAAGTAGAAATTTTAGGTTTTACAACAAAAAACTGGAAAGGTGGTCAAAGTAGAGAAAAATGGAATAAAAATAGCAAACCCAAAACTCCTGGTAGGTTAAATGATTTGAGACACATTATTTACAAAGGGGGAGACACTCACTGGAGACAGGCAAAAAATAATTTAGGATTAATGCTAAAGGAGGGTTTATTAAAAGAGAATATCGATGGAGAAGCTATTACCTGGGCTTATAATCGTTTGAGAAAAAGAAGGGAAGAAAGAAAGATTTTAATGGTAATATCTGATGGGGCGCCGGTAGACGATTCTACTTTGTCAGTAAATTCTGGTGATTTTCTTGAAAAACATTTAAAGAAGACAGTAAAATTCATTGAAGAAAAATCTGATATTGAAATTCTAGCTATTGGAATCGGCCACGATGTATCTAGATACTATAATAAAGCTATTAAAATTACTGATGTAAATGAATTAGGCGATGTGATGATTACACAATTGAGTACACTTTTTAAAACTAAAAAAGAATTAAACTAAATATTAAATAAATCTTTATTTTTCCATTTAATCAAAACTTCAGCCCCTCCTCTAGTTTTTGAATTTCTAAATTGTAATGTCGCAAAATTTTTCTCAAGTAAAGTTTTTCCTATAAACAGACCCAGGCCAAGACCGATTTTTTCTTTTTCTATTTTCCTAAATGATTTCAAATAAGGCTCTCCTATTTTAGAAATTATATCGTTTGGGTATCCTAGTCCATCATCTTCAATTATAATTTCAGTAAATTCGTTGTTACTTTTAAGTGTGATAAATATTTTACTTTTACTGAATTTATTTGCATTGCCAATAAAATTTCTCAGACCGTAAACAATTTCAATAGATTTTGTAATTTTTTTTGAGTTAGAGTCTTGATCAAGATTTAAAATAAAGTTTTTAGAGCTTGTTTCCTGAAATGAGAAAATAATTTCTTTTAAGTACTCTTTCATTGTTAAGTCCTCATCAATGAAATCATCTTCTTGATTTGGATTTAAAGACAGTTTTTTTAAAATTTGATTACATCTTTCAACCTGACTTTCGAGTAACTCAATATCTTGAATTACTTCTTTATTATCTTTTAATTGTTTTAAAAGTTCTTGGGTTATAATTTTGATTGTTGAAAGAGGTGTGCCAAGTGAATGAGCCGCTGCAGCCGCCTGTCCCCCTAAAGATAGCATTTCATGTTCTTTTGCCATCACTTCCTCCATCTTATTCAAAGCTTCTTTTCTAAGTCTTGACTCAGAACCAAATAAAGTTGCAAAATAATTTAAAAATATAAGAGCTATGATTAAAGCAATTGGAATTGAATAATAATAATAATCATCGACATGAAAATGCTCATTTAATGGAGCTGGCAAGTCTTTTGAATAAAAGGTGAGAAAAATTATTATAAAACTGGTTGTAATGACTAATAGTAAATTAGTCTTATGCCCTAAATTTGAGGATGCAAAAACACTAGGTATTATCAAAAATATTATAAAGGGATTTACTATACCTCCAGTCAAATAAATCAAACCTGCCAGCTGAAATATATCAATAATTAAAAAAATTAAAGCCGATCTTTCTGATAATTGAGTTTTTTTATAAAAAAAAATTAAATATAAATTACTGATTGCTCCTAAAATTATAATTAAATTAGATAAAAAGAAATTGAAATAAAACTCTAGAAAAAAAAATACAATATATATTGATAATAACTGACCAATTATTGCAATCCACCTAAGTGAGATATAAGTCGATTTTTTTAAAGAAAAATATTTAGAAGTTTCAAAAAACTTCATTTTTAAATATCGAGATTCTTTACATTAATCGCGTTCGATGTGATAAAATCTTTACGTAATGCCACGTCATTTCCCATTAAAGTATGAATTAAACTTTGATCTTTTTTTAAATCTTTTGAATATTGAACTTGTAGCAAATTTCTTGTTTCTGGATCCAAAGTCGTATTCCACAACTCATCAGGATTCATTTCTCCAAGACCTTTAAATCTTTGGATGCTCATTTGTGATTTTTCTTTATCAATAAATTTTTGAAAATCTTTGGAGCCTTTTTTTAGTTTTTTAGTGTCTTTACTATTTTGTAAAATAAAATTTTCTAAATCTTTCTCATCTTTTATATAAATACTTTTTGAACCTTTGTTAATCTTGAATAAAGGTGGTTGTGCAAGATAAACATAACCATGTTCAATTAATTTATTAAAAGGTTTATTGTTAAAAAAAGTTAATAACAGAGCTCTAATATGAGAACCGTCAACATCAGCATCTGTCATTATTATAATTTTTCCATATCTCAAATCTTTTAAATCTATCTCCTGAGATTTTGGATCAAGGCCTAAGGCATTAATTAATGTTACAATTTCATTAGATGAAATCATTTTTGACAAAGCTTTAGTTCTATGATCTGTCAATTTATTTCCATTTTGTTTAATATTTAATTCCTCCACATAAGTGTTCAAAATTTTTCCTCTTAAAGGAAGAACTGCTTGATTGCTTCTATTTCTTCCCTGTTTAGCTGATCCCCCAGCAGAATCTCCCTCGACGATAAATAGTTCTGTTCCCTCTTGCTTGCCTATTTGACAGTCTGCTAACTTTCCAGGTAAACCACTAAGTTCTAAGGCACCTTTTCTTCTAACATTTTCCCTTGCTTTCCTTGCAACATCTCTTGCTAAAGCAGCTTGAATAATTTTAGTTAATATTATTCTAGCAATTGATGGGTTTTGATCAAACCAAATAGATAGTTTTTCATTAATAACAGTCTCAACTATAGTTCTCACTTCTGAAGACACTAATTTATCTTTTGTCTGAGAAGAAAATTTAGGATCAGGTATTTTGATAGAAAGAACACATGATAATCCCTCCTTAATATCATCACCAGTAATTGCTAATTTATTTTTTTTTAAAAGATTGTGCTCATTAGCATATTTATTTATAACTCTGGTAAGGGCACTTCTAAAACCTAAAACATGTGTACCACCATCTTTTTGATTAATATTGTTTGTATATGCGAATAAATCTTCTATATAACCCGCATTCCATTTTAAAGAACACTCTATTTCAATACTCTCTTTTTTTCCTTCTACATAAACAGCTTTTTTAAAAAGGTCATTGCCATTTTTATTTTTTAGTTTTTCTTTCTTTTCGTTTAAAAATTCTACGTATTCTAGAATTCCTCCATCATATTTAAATACAAGCTCTTTTTCTTTTTTATTATTCAAGTCATTAAATGTAATTTTAATTCCTTTGTTTAAAAAAGCTAATTCTCTTATTCTTTTAATAATTGTATTTGCATTAAATTTTATTGATGAAAAAATTTCTTTTGAGGGTAAAAAAGTAATTTCGGTTCCTGTTTCTTTAGATTTTCCTATTGTTTTGAGAGCTGCTTTTGCAGTTCCATTAATAAACTCAATAAAATACTTTTTTCCATCTCTATTAATTTCAAGTTTAAGTTTTTCGGAGAGTGCATTTACAACAGAAACTCCAACACCATGAAGACCTCCGGAGACCTTGTAGGAATCGTGGTCAAATTTACCACCTGCATGAAGTTGAGTCATAATTACCTCAGCAGCTGATTTTTTTTCACCTTTATGCATATCAACAGGTATTCCCCTACCATCATCTCTAATGGTAACAGTTTCATCAGAATTAAGTCTTACATCTATATTTTTACAATAACCTGCTAAAGCTTCATCTATTGAATTGTCGATTACCTCATAAATCATATGATGTAATCCAGTTCCATCGTCAGTATCGCCAATATACATACCTGGCCTTTTTCTTACTGCCTCAAGTCCTTTTAAAACTTTAATAGAGTCTGCTTGGTATAATGCTTTTTTTTTCATTTTTTAAAATTATGGAAAAAAAAATTATATCACTTTTTAACAAAATTTGTTTAATTAAAATATTTAAATCCTAAAATCTTAGTCGAATAAGGCTTAAAAATTAAGCATTATTTGTTGGCGGAGATGGTAGGATTCGAACCTACGGTACTCGCTAAAGTACACACACTTTCCAAGCGTGCTGTTTAAACCACTCACACACATCTCCTTTTAAATTAATTTCAAATTACATAATATTTTAGTATTATCAGACTTTGTTTTTTTCATAACATTTCTTATACATATAATTATGTTTCAAACTCCTTAAATAGAATCTTGATAAATTTTTTATTATTAATTTAACTAATCCAAACCATGTTTGATTTCTGTTAAGCATTCCATAGCTTTTCTTATTGATGTGAGTATGTTCATACGTAATATGTTTAAAATTAAGTATCCTAATTAATGTAATTTGATATTTATTTAATTGGCCATCTAAACCAAACCTTAGAGTTAATATAGGTTTCTGCTTAGTGTTTTTTAATAAACAAGTTGATTGTCCTATTAATTCGAATTCAGAAAACATTGATCCATTGTATTCTTTATGTTTATTAAAAATACTTGACAAAATTATTTCTGATATTTTTAAAGGCATAGTCTCTTTACCATAGTTTAGATCGCTAAATAATTTTTTTTCTAAAAAAGATAGTTCGTTTGGAGTAATGCTGGCGAACTGTACTAAAAAGGATAAATGATATTTTGGCAAAGATTTCAGAATGTTTTTATTTGTCATATAATATTGTTTATGAAATTCATTAAAGGTTCCATATTGGATTGAATGATTATCTTTAAAAAAGTCAATTTTTTTTATCATAATTGTATCAGCATCCCATATAACAATACTTTGCTTTTTTTTTTTAATAAAATCTATTGCAAATGAAATTTTTAAAACTTGTTGATAATACCAATTTAATCTTTTTCTAAATTCAAAACTATAATTAATATTTTTTGAGTATTCTAAAAAAATTTCTGTAAATTTGTCTTTTGATAACAGTTCATTTTCATCTATAATTTCTATTTCTTTATGAAAAAGAGCCTCTTTAAAAAAATGTAGTTCCTTAGAGGGACAAATAACATAGATTTTTAGATGATGGTAAAATTTTTTCAAATTATGATAATTTTTTAAAATTAAATGAATATTACCTTTTAAAGAAATCTGACAAAAATTAGTGATATTTGAATTTTTCAAAATTACTTTTTTATAATTTGATTCAGTTTTCTTATATTTAGAGAAGAGTCAAAAGGCATTCCAGTGTTGTTAATTTTTTTTAAGAAGATCTTTTTTATATTTTTCTTATCTTTTTTTACAAAATCAAAAACAAATTTGGGCTTACCACCCAAATTTATAATTCCTTTTTTATTTATAAGTTTAAATAAAATTTTAACTGCATCTTCATGATACATAAAACTTGTTTTCACATTTCCGAAAGCTTTTTCATGCACAAAAGGTTTTTCAGTCATACACGCTCTTATAATTAAAGAATTTTTATACAATTGAACTGATGCTTCACCACCCAATTTTGACCAAGCATAATTATTAACTGGTAACAAAGGATCACTTTCTCGGTAATTTCCTTTTAAACCAGGGTAAACATAATTAGTTGAAAAATAAATTAACTTAATTTTTTTTTCTGAACATGCATTGGTCACATTAGCGGTTCCAATTATATTTAAATTTATACTTTTTTTTATATCAATTACGTGGATTTTCATCGGTCTAGATAATCCAGCGAGGTGTATTAAAATATCTGGTTTTTTTCTAGCTAAATAACTTTTAATACTTTTAATACTCAAAATGTTTAATTGTTTTTTATTAGGAAAAAAAATTTTATGTTTCGTATTATGCCTTTTTAATAAATTACCGAATCTACCTGTTCCACCAGTTACAACTATCTTTTTCATGTTTTAAAAAAATTTAAATCTTCGCCATTTTTATCTTTATTTGATAAAATCGGACTTTTAACAGGCCATCTTATGTTCAAAGTTTTATCATTCCACTTTAAAGTTTTTTCACTTTTACTATTCCGATAAGTCGAACATTTATAATTAACTGTGCATTTATTTGACAAACATAGAAAACCGTGTGCAAAACCCTTAGGTATATAAAGGGAAAAATCCGAGTCTTCCGAAATAATCAAAGAGTAATATTTACCAAAAGTACGAGATTTTTTTCTTAAATCTACTGCAACATCAAAGATTTTACCATGAGTGACCGTTATTAATTTTGCCTGTGAATGTTTTGTCTGAACATGAAGACCTCTTAAAACGCCTTTTTTTGATTTTGACATAACATCAAAGACAAAGTTTTTTTTTAAAATCCTTCTTTGGTACACTTCTTTTAAAGAGCCTCTACTATCTTTAAAAATTTTTGTTTTTAAAATTATTAAGCCTTCTATTTTTGTTTTTTTTATAAACATCTTCTAAATCATAAATTAAAAATCTCAAAAATTTTCATTTTCATAAAAAACCCATCTCCAATTCAAACTTTTCGTATACTTTTTAAACCAAAAAGATAAATATCTTTCTGCTAAGTATGCATACAGCCTTTTGGTATCATATCCTTTTAAAACTTCAAAACCAAAAATCTTTTCACATTCAAATAACCAAGCGAACAGATCTTCAAACCATTTGTTCATTATATGGCTTTTAGAAATAAACATAATATGTGGATTAAAAGAGTAATTATCATTTATGAATTCTTTAAAATCACTTCTGTCTTGAACATTTAAAACGTCAATTGCTTTATCAATATTTCCATACCCATGATGCATATCAAAATGAAATTTTATTGATTGTTTTTTTTCAAAAAAAAACGGTAAAGGGTTTTTAATTAATGACCTAAAGCCTCTTTTAATCATTTTAATCTTTTTGATTTTATTTACACTAATTGGATCACATATAATTGCTTCGATATTTTCCCACTCCTTTTTAGGAGCTTCTAAAATTCTGTCATTAATTTTTTCACTATGATCTGATGTTTGTTGATTTGTTTTTGACCAGAATCTTCTTTTTTGGCAAAAACCTATCCAATTGGGGTTATTGAGATCTAATTTATTTTTCCAATACCAATATTGAAAAGTAAGTTCTGAGTAATATTTTTCTTTTGAAAAAATATTTATTTTATTATCACACTTTAAGTAACCATCAGGTGCTTTTTCCTGACCTACCCAACAAAGTTTATAGGACGAATTTTCTAAGAATTTTATTCGTTTGTTTGTAATACAAAATAGTTCTAATTGAATATTATCTTTTTTCATCTATTTTTAATTAACAATCCATTTTTTGAACTTTTCTTTATTATCTAAAATATAGTTCGGAAATTTGTAGTTTAAATTTACAGGTTTATAGTTTTCTTTTCTTCCGATTATGTCTTTACCATTATTAACTCTGTCTTTTATCTCTTCTAGATTAAGAAATTTTTCATCAATTTTTTCTTTAAATACGTATGGATCATTGGTTTCACATAAATTTTTGTACTTATATAGAAGTTTTTCAGGGCTCTTTAGATTACAAAAATGCCATCCTCCATCTTCAATAATGTTGTTTAATCTTAGTTTGTCTATTCTCCAAAAGGGTCTTTTTTTAAACTTTAAATCTCTTAACCACTGAGGAGATTTTAAATGTTTTTTTACACATATTCTGCTTCCAAACCAAAATGGATTTAGTTGACTTTGTAAATTTATTTTATAATAAAAATGCATTTGTTTAAAAACAGCAAATTTCATACTCTTTTTGAATTCTTTTATTTTATTTGGATTTGGAATTTCATCTAAATCTGAAATAATAATTAAATCATCTTTATCAGCTTTTTCTATACCTTTTAAGATACAGTTCCTTTGGTAATTTTCTCTTAAATAAGGATTATCCCCTTCAGGCATATCTGATATTTTTACGTAGATAATCTTTTCTTTAAACTTTTGAAATTTTAAAATATCAAAATTAAAATTTTTATGATTATTTTGCCAAGTTTTATTACTTTCAACAATTACAAAGTAATCAACAAATTCATTTAAGATATTAAGTCTTATATCAAGTAAGAAATCTTCATCTAAATAGGAAAAACAATCGTAAGTTTTCATGCTATTTTTCTTTATTAATCTTTAGTACACCAATAAAAGCTTCTTGTGGTATTTCAACCCTTCCAAATTGTTTTGATCTAGCCTTGCCTTTTTTTTGCTTCTCCAACAATTTCCTTTTTCGATCAGTAGCTCCTCCACCATGAATTTTGGTCAAAACATCCTTTTTAAAGCCTTTAATTGTTTCACGAGCAATTATTTTACCACCAATAGCAGCTTGAACAGGTATCATAAAATTATGTCTTGGTATCAAATCTTTTAGTTTTTCACAAACTTCCCTTCCCGTTCTTTGAGCAAAATCCTTATGTATCATCATCGCGAGTGCATCAACAGGTTCGCCATTGACTAATATACTAAGTTTAACTAAATCTCCCTCTCTATGCTCAATTATTTCATAATCAAAGCTAGCATATCCACTTGTCATTGATTTTAGTCTATCGTTAAAATCAAATACAACTTCGTTTAAGGGGAGTTCGTAACTTAAAACTGCTCTATTACCCGAATAACCAAGATTAATTTGTATACCTCTTTTATCCTGACATAATTTAATAATTGATCCCAAATATTCATCTGGAGTAATGATCGTAGCTTTGATCCACGGTTCCTCAATATACTTTATAAAAGTTGGATCTGGTAGACTTGAAGGATTTTGTAAATTAATTATATCACCATTATTTAAATTTATTTTGTAAACTACCCCAGGAGTTGTAGTGAGCAAGTTAACGTCGAATTCTCTTTCCAATCTCTCAGTGATTATTTCGAGATGAAGTAAGCCTAAAAATCCACATCTAAAACCTAGTCCAAGAGCCGATGATGACTCGGCTTCAAATGAAAAACTTGCATCATTTAATTGTAATTTTCCAAGTCCATCTTTTAATTTTTGATATTCTGAGCTATCAACTGGAAATAATCCACAAAAAACCACTGGTTTACTTGGTTTAAATCCTGGTAAAGCCTCAACATTCGGTTTTGATGCATCACAAATTGTATCACCGACTTTTGTTTCTGATAACACTTTTATGCCAGTGATAATGAAGCCGATTTCTCCAGTTTTTAGTTCATCTATATCTTTGGGTTTCGGGGTAAATACACCAACTTTTTCAACAATATAATCCCGGTTGGTAGATAGCATTTTAATTTTCATGTTTTTTGAAATTCTACCATTTATTACTCTCACTAGGATTACTACTCCCAAATAAGTATCGTACCAACTATCAACTAATAAACATTTTAAATTTTCATTTTCATTCCCTTTTGGTCCTGGTAATTGATTGATTATTTGTTCTAAAATATCCTCAATACCCTCACCTGTTTTTCCTGAACATGGAACTGCATTTTCTGTATCAATTCCGATTACATCCTCAATTTGTTTTTTTGTTTTCTCTAAATCTGATGCAGGTAAATCTATTTTATTTAGCACAGGTATTATTTCGTGATTAATCTCTAGTGCTTGGTAAACATTGGCTAAGGTCTGAGCTTCGACACCTTGTGTGCTATCGACTATCAATATTGATCCCTCACATGCGTATAATGATCTGCTTACTTCATAACTAAAATCTACATGTCCAGGAGTATCAATTATATTCAAAACATAATTTTTTCCATCTTTAGCTTTATAGTTCAATTTTACAGTTTGAGCTTTAATAGTAATACCTCTTTCTCTTTCTATATCCATTGAGTCGAGAACTTGTGCTTTCATTTCTCGTTCTGTTAAACCACCACAATTATGGATGATTCTGTCAGCTATTGTTGATTTGCCATGATCAATATGAGCAATAATTGCAAAATTTCTTATATTATCAATGGAGCTCATTTAAATTTTTTAAGATCGAATTTTAGCACCAGTTTTATTTTCAACTGTTTTAATGATTAAATTATTAATTTTTTCTAAATCATTATCATTCAAAGTTTTTTCTTTGGACTGGATCGTAATGTTAATTGCTATAGATTTTTGATTTTCTGGAATATTTTCACCCTCATAAACATCAAATACTCTTATATTACTAATAAGTTTTTGATCTATATTTGAAATGACATTAATAAGATCTTGAGCTTTTAAATCTTTGCTTACTACAAATGCAAAATCTCTTTCTGATTTCTGAAAATCGGAAACTTCAAATTTTCTTTTTTGGTTATTTAAAGTTTTATCAGTAAGTTTTAAATTATCCATAAAAATTTCAAAACCTACTAAAGACTCTGTTTTTAAGTCTATTTTTTTTAAAATGTTAGGATGAATTTCGCCAAAATAAGCTATTGGATGATCTTTATCTTGATTTAAAAATAATCTACCTGATTTTCCTGGATGATAATAATTAGGTGTCTTGTCATCTATAAAAAACTTGTCTGAGCTATATCCTGCCTCAACTAATGTTTGAACTACATCTCGTTTAACATCGAATACATCTATATCTCTCTCCTCATCAATCCAAGAAAGTCTAGATTTTTTACCTGCTGATAGACCACAAATCACGGTATTTTGTTCACCTGGATTAGGGCCAGAAAAAATAGGACCGATTTCAAATATTGACAAATCTTTAAAGCCTCTATCTAAATTTTTTCTCATATACATAATTAAATTTGAATATATTGAGTTTCTTAATACATTTAATTCCGAGCTTATTGGATTTATAATTCTGATATCTTCACATTTGCTTTTAAAATGATCATTATAATTTGAGTCCGAAAATGACCATGTGATTGCCTCTAAGTATCCCTTTGAAGCAATAGATCTTTGCAAAAAATGAAACAGCTTTTGAGATTTCGTTAAAGTAGACCTTGTCCTTTCCTTTATTGGGTCTACAATTTTTATTTTATCAAAACCACTTATTCTTACTAACTCTTCTACAATATCAATCTCTTGCATAATATCTGGTCTCCACGATGGGATAGTTAATGAAAAAAATTTTCCTTCTTTTTTGGTTTTAAAACCAAGACTCTCTAAAATCTTTACCATCTCTCTGTTGGAAATTTTAAATCCTGATATTTTCTCGAATAAGTTTGGATTGAATAAAATTTTGTTTATTTTATAATTTTCAGTTTTCTGAATATCTATTTTGCTAATTTCGCCACCACATATTTCCTTTATTAAAGATGCTGCTTTATTTAATCCTTCTTTGATAGATAGTGGGTCAATACCTCTTTCAAATCTAAACTTCGCATCCGTATCAATATTTAATTTTTTTGCAGTATTTCTTATTGATCGAGGTTTGAAATATGCAGATTCTAATAGTATATTTTTTGTGTCAAGTTCTGTTCCTGATCTTGTTCCACCAATAATACCTCCCAATCCTAAAACGCCATTCGCATCACTGATTACACACATGTCTTTTTCTAATTTATAACTTTTGTTATCAAGGGCTGTAAATTCCTCTCCACTTTTTGAATTTCTTATAATCAAACCTTTTTCAATTTTATCTGCATCATATGCATGTAATGGCCGATTAATATCGAGCATTATGTAATTTGTAATATCAACTATGGCTGAAATTGGTTTTTGACCAACTGAAATAAGCTTATTTTTTAACCACTGCGGACTTTCAGCATTTTTTACATTCTTTATTAAACAACTTCCGAAAGCAGAGCATGTTTGATTTTTTTCTTTATTAATTTTTACCTTTAAAGAATGTTTTATATTTGATTTAATTTTTTTTTGTTTTAAGTTTATTAACTTTCCAAAACCTGAAGCTGCTAGATCTCTCGCTATTCCTCTTACACCAAGACAGTCTGGTCTATTTGGTGTGATCGATAAATCAATTGTATTAGTTTTTGACTCTAAAAAATAACGGCGGCCGATTTTTTTTTGATATTTAGAAGTTGATAATTCAACAATTCCCTCACTTTCATTTGACAAATTCAACTCCGACTCAGAACATAGCATCCCGTGAGAAATCACATCTCTGATTTTAGCAACAACTAGTTTTGTTTGAGTTTTGGGAATTATTGCTCCTGGAGGTGCATATATAGTGATTAATCCCTCTCTAGCATTGGAAGCACCACATACAATTTTTTTAAGCTCCCCTTTTCCAATATCAACATCACAGATTTTAAGTCTATCAGCATTTGGGTGTTTCTCTGTTTTAATTACTTTAGCAATTTTGAATAATTCTATCCCTGGTGATAAATCTTCAACAGTTTCTACCTCTAACCCGATATTGGTAAGTTGTTTTAAAAGATCTTTTTCTTTTAAATTAATCTTTAAATGTTTTTTCAACCAATCAAAGGTGATTTTCATCTGCTCAATCCTCTATAATTTGTTGGAACATCTAAAGGGTCAAAGCCAAAATGATTTAGCCATCTATAATCACAATCAAAAAAAGCTCTTAAATCGTTGATACCATATTTCAACATTGCCAACCTATCTATACCAATACCAAAAGCATAGCCCTGGTACTTTGATGAGTCTACTTTGACATTTTTTAATACATTGGGATGTACCATTCCACATCCCAAAATTTCTAACCATTTATCACCCTCACCTATAACTATTTTTCCATCTTTTATTTCATAACCAATATCAACTTCTGCAGATGGTTCTGTAAAAGGGAAATGACTCGGTCTAAATCTCATCTTAATTTTTTTTATCTCAAAAAATTCTTTTATAAAATAATTCAGACAACCTTTTAAGTGACCCATAGTAATATCTTTATCTATGTGAAGACCCTCAACTTGGTGAAACATCGGTGAATGGGTTTGATCGCTATCTGATCTATAAGTTCTTCCAGGTGCAATTATCTTAAAAGGAGGTTTATCTTTAAGCATAGTTCTAATCTGGACAGGAGAAGTGTGTGTTCTTAACAACTTTTCTTTTTTTTCATCTAAATAGAATGTGTCATGCATATCCCTTGCGGGATGATTGTCTGGGGTATTTAGTGCAGTAAAATTATTATACTCATTTTCAACATCTGGACCCTCTTCAACGCTAAAACCTATTTCAGAAAAAATAGATGAAATTTCATCAATCGTTTGTGAGACTGGATGTATTTTTCCTTGAACAAAAGTTCTCTCTGGTAAAGTGATATCAACTTTTTCTTTTTCTAGTTTTTTATTTATTTCCACACTTTGTATTTCATTTATTTTGAAATTAATCTGATTTTGTAATTCATCTTTTATTAAATTTAATTCTGATGCAAATTTTTTTTTCTCACTCTCAGAAATAGTTCCTATTTTTTTAAATTGTGATGAAATTAAACCATTTTTTCCAAATAGATTGGTTTTGATTTCATTTATCTCTGATAAACTCAATTTTTTTTCTAGTTTTAAAAGAAAATCATCTTTAATTTTTTTAAGATCAGACATCTTTACAGATTATTTCTTAACTAAAATAAAACAATAGTGAAGATTAATTTAATGCAGATTGGGCTTTTTGGACAATAGTTTTAAAGGCTTCTGGGCTATCATAGGCTATCTCAGCTAGAATCTTCCTATCAATTTTTATACCAGATTTGTTTAGTCCGTTAATAAACTTTGAATATGTCAATCCCTCAGCTCTCACACCAGCGTTAATTCTTTGTATCCATAATGATTTGAAATCTCTTTTTTTATTTCTTCGATCTCTATAGGCATATTGCATTGCCTTTTCCATTGCCTGTCTAGCAGCCCTAATAGTATTTTTTCTCCTACCCCACTGACCTTTGACCGCTTTCAAGACTTTCTTGTGTTTTGCTTTACTAGTAACCCCTCTTTTTACTCTAGCCATTTTATCCTCTTAAACTGTAAGGCATGTAAGATTTAACTATTTTGCTATCTTGTTTTGACATTACAGTTGTGCCTCTTAATTTTCTAATTTGAGAATTTGTTCTCTTAATCATGCCATGCCTCTTACCGGCTTGAGCCGTTATAACTTTACCTTTAGCAGATATTTTAAATCTTTTTTTTGCTGAGCTTTTTGTTTTAAGTTTTGGCATAATTGAGCGAGGTTATACAAAGAATGAATAAAATTTACAACCTATATTAAGGCTTATAATGGCTGAATAACCATAATCATTTGCTTTCCATCAAATTTTGGATGTAATTCCACTTTACCAATATCTTTCATATCTTCTTTAATTTTAGTCATTAATTCGTTACCTAGGTGAGAGTGCTGAAGTTCCCGACCTTTAAATCTGATAGTAAATTTTACTTTATCTCCTTTTGCTATAAATTTTTTAGCATTTTTAACTTTAAACTCATAATCATGGGTCTCTGTTACTGGTCGCATTTTTATTTCTTTCAAGGAAATAATCTTTTGTTTTTTTTTTGCCAAGTTTGCTTTTTTTTGGGCATCATATTTAAATTTTCCCATATCCATTATTTTGCATACTGGTGGATTTGCATTTGGTGCTATTTCAATTAGATCTAGTCCTTGATTTTTTGCCATTGATATAGCCTCATTGGTATTTAATATGCCTAAGTTTTCTCCATCTCTTGTGATTACCTGTACATCAGGTGATGAGATTCTATTGTTAAAACGAGGGCCCCTCTCTTTTGTTCTTCTTTGGAAATAATTTTGTTTGGAGTCTGCCACTTAGTTTGATGAAGCTTTGTTTAAAGCAGAGTATTTTTTTAAGAATGTTTTTAATTCCATATTTTCTTGTTTTGTTGAATCCAATCTTCTAATGGTTACAGAATTAGAGTCAACTTCTTTTTTACCACAAATTAATAAAAGAGGTACTTTAGCTAACGAATGATCTCTAATTTTATAATTTAAATTATGTTTTTTTAAATCAACTTCTGAAGTTATGCCTGTCTTTTTAATTTCTTTTGAAACTTTTAATGCATATTCCTCAAAATCTTCAGAAATAGGTATAACAACTGTTTGAAGTGGAGAAATCCAAAATGGAAATTTACCAGCGTAGTGTTCAATCAAAATACCTATAAATCTTTCAAGAGAGCCAAATAATGCTCTATGCAACATCACTGGTACCTTTTTAGTCCCGTCTTTATCAACATAGGATGCATTCAACCTTCCTGGTAAATTTAAATCAACCTGTATTGTTCCACACTGCCAATCTCTACCAATTGCATCTCTTAAAACAAACTCTACTTTCGGACCATAAAATGCTCCCTCACCTTTGTTAATAGTGTATTTTAATTTTGTAGCTTTAACCGCCTCTAACAATGATGCTTCAGCTTCATCCCATACTTTATCGTCTCCTACCCTAATTTCAGGTCTGTCAGCATACTTAAGGATAACATTCTCAAAACCTAAATCTTTATAAATATCTAAAATTAAATTTGTAACATTTAAACACTCACTTGTGATTTGATCCTCAGAGCAAAAAATATGCGCATCATCTTGAGTAAATGCTCGAACTCTAAGAAGCCCATGTAGAGCGCCTGAAGGTTCATAACGATGCACTTTTCCAAACTCTGTTATTCTCAAGGGTAAATCTCTATAACTTTTTAATCCTTGATTAAAAACTTGAATATGACCAGGGCAATTCATTGGCTTGATTGCAAAAACTTTTTCGTCAGGTGTTTGAGAAGTATACATATTTTCACCATATTTTTCCCAATGGCCAGATTTTTCCCAAAGCAGCCTGTCTAATACTTCTGGAGTATTCACTTCTCTATACCCTGCAGCATCTTGTTTGGCTCTCATGTAATTTATTAATTTTTGAAATAATGACCAACCTTTTTCATGCCAAAATACAGAGCCTGGGCTTTCTTCTCTAAAATGGAACAAATCCATCTCCTTACCCAACTTTCTATGATCTCTTTTTTCAGCCTCTTCAATTCTTTTTAAATATTCTTCAAGATCTTTTTGAGAGGCCCAACCAGTTCCATAAATTCTTTGAAGCATTTCATTTTTAGAGTCTCCACGCCAATATGCTCCAGAAACTTTTGTGAGCTTGAAAGCTTTACCAATCTTTCCTGAAGATACTAGATGTGGCCCTCTACACAAATCATGCCAAGTATCACCGTGATAATACACCGACAGTTCCTCATTTTCTGGAATACTTTCAATTATCTCAGCCTTATACTTTTCACCTATTTTATTAAAATGGCTTATCGCTTTTTCCCTATCCCAAACTTCTCTTTTTGTTTTAATATCTTTATCAATAATTTCTGACATTCTTTTTTCAATCTTTATAAGATCATCGCTTGTAAAAGGTTCTTTTCTTGAAAAATCATAATAGAATCCATTCTCTATTACTGGTCCTATTGTTACTTGTGTTCCTGGGTAAAGCTCCTGTACAGCCATTGCCATAATATGAGCTGCATCGTGTCTTATCACCTCAAGTCCTTCAGGGTCTTTTGACGTAAAAATTTTTACTGTACAGTCATTCTTAATTGTAAAGTATAAATCTTTCAATTCTCCATCAACACTCATCACTAAAGCACGCTTAAGAAGAGATCTACTAATTTTTTCAGCGATTTCTATCCCATTAACTTCTTTCGAAAAATTGAGATTTTTTCCATCTGGCAAAGTAATTGTAGGCATTTAATTTAATAGTCTTTTATACTCTGAATAAGTAGAAAAACACATTTTTTCAACATTAAATTTTTTTGCTATATTTTTTCTGCCCTCTTTACCCATTCTTTTATAAGAACTTTCATCTAATGTTACTGCTTGAATTATTCTTTTACATAAAGAGTTCGGATCCCCCGCTTCAAATAATAGACCAGTTTTCCCATCAATAATTGTTTCATTTGATCCTCCAATATTACTGGCAATAATTAATTTTTCCATTGACTGAGCTTCTACAGCAACTCTTCCAAATGCCTCTGGTTCAATCGAGGGAGAAATGACAATATCAGAAATCTTATAGGCTAAAGCCATGTCTTTGCAATGATCTATAAACTTTATTTGGTTAGTTAAATGATATTGTTCTGTCAATTTCATAAGTTTTTTTTTATACAAATCTCTACCTTGTTCATTCCCCAGTATAACAACATGAAAAGCCTCATAACCAAGCTCTATTTTGACTAAGTTTAAAGACTGAATAAACATTTCATGACCCTTCCAGGCAGTTAATCTTCCTGGAACTAAGATAATTTTTTTTTCTTTATTTATTCCCCATTCTTGAAGTATTTTTTTTTCATCATCCTCTAATTTTGTAGATTGATCAAAATAATCTACATTTATTCCTCTAAATATTACAAGAAATTTCTTGTCTGCCTTTAAAAACTCTGAGTAATTTTCTTTTATGTGTGAAAAAATAAAATTTGAACCAGCAATAATTAAATCTGATCTCACCATTACGGAATTGTAAAATTTTTTAAATTTTCCATTAAAATTATAAGTTCCATGAAAAGTTGTTACAAATTTTCTTTTTGTTAATTTTGTTGCCAACAAACATGACCAAGCTGGCGCACGACTTCTTGCATGAACGATTGAAATATTAAAAAACAAAATTATTCCAATTAAAAAAATTGAGTTTAAAAACATCAATAAAGGGTTTTTACTATGTACTGGTAACCTAATCAGTTTTACTTTTTCTTTATTTATAAATTTGATTAGTTCGCCTCCACTAGTCACAATAAAAGATTTACAATTATTTTCTGGTAAATAATGAGCAATATCGTAACAGCCAGTTTCGGCTCCACCATATCCCAATTTTGGTATTACCTGTAAAACTTTTATATTAGACGACATTACGTGAGGTTATATAATAATAGATAAAACTAATAAACTTTAATGATGAAATTCTATTATTTAAGATTAAGTAAATCCAAAAAAATCAGATATTTAAAACATATCCAAAAAAATAGTGATTATATTGTTTTTTTACATGGATTTATGTCAGACTTAGAGGGAAGAAAACCAAAGATTTTTTTAAATTTTGCAAAAAAAAATAAACTTGGGTTTATCGCGCTCGAATATTCAGGTCATGGGAAATCAACCGGAAAATTTACTAAAGGAAATATTTCTAAATGGACTAGAGAAACATATTTATTGCTAAAAAAAACTGTAAAAAAAAATAAGATTTTTTTTATTGGGTCAAGTATGGGTGCATGGATTTCTTTAAACCAATTTAAATTTTTTAAAAATCAAATAAAAGGTTTTTTGGGGATAGGTTCTGCACCTGAATTTTTAGAGAATTTAATGTGGAAAAAATTTACTAAAAAAATGAAAGCAGAAACAATTAAAAAAGGAATATATTACTTGAAACATGGAAATTATACTTATCCAATTACTCTTCAATTATTAAGTGATGGTAGAAAGAATAGAGTTTTTAACAAAAAAATAAGATCAAAAATTAAAGTCACGATGGTTCATGGACAAAAAGATGAGGTTGTTCCTGTATCTTATTCAAAAAAAATATTAAAGATATTTACAAATGCAAAGAAAAAATTAGTTATAATTAAAAATGGAGATCATAGTTTATCGTCCAACAAAGGGTTAAAAATACTTAAAAAAGAAATTAAATTAATTACTAGCTAACTTCCTTCTCTTTTGATTTAAAAGTGATAGGATTTTCAATTTTGTCTATCATTTCTTTTGGACAAACTTGAACAAATTTTTTTATTTCCTCATCAAAATTATCAATTATATATTTTGAAACTTTAGAATTAGTCTCCTCTAAGTGCTCTAGAACTAAGTTTTTGAGAAAATTTACCCAATATTCAGTCTCGACACTCTGCCATATCACTGACTCCGGGTTAACTTTGTTCTCAAAATCTCCCGATTTATCATAAACAAATGCCATGCCACCTGTCATACCTGCTGCAAAATTATCGCCTACATTACCTAAAATTACTACAGATCCACCAGTCATATATTCACAACCATTAGAGTCACACCCCTCAATCACTGAAAAAGCTCCAGAATTTCTTACTGCAAATCTATCCCCAGCCTGTCCAGCAGCAAATAATTTACCTGATGTAGATCCATATAACACTGTGTTCCCTATGATTGTGTTTTCATTAGAAACTAAGTTACTTTCATCAGGTAGTTTAATAGAAATTGTTGCTCCTGATAATCCCTTTCCAACATAATCATTGGCATCACCTTTAAGATTAAGTTTTAATCCTTTAGAAGCAAAAGCTCCAAATGATTGACCTGCTGAGCCTTTAAAATTTAAAGAGAGGAAGTTCTCCTCAAGTTTTTCATACCCATATTTTTTATATAAGTTATGAGATATTCTTGTGCCGACTGCTCTGTTAGTATTTTTAATAATAAACTCTTTATCAATTTTCTTTGAATTATCTAAACTTTTCTCAATTTCTGGCCAAATTTCTTGGTCCAAAGTATCGGGCACCTTATTGATTTCTACATTGTCACAATATCTTTTATTATTTCCTGGGTCAGCTTGAACAAACAGTGGATTTAAATCCAAATCATCTAGATTTGGTGATGCTTTACTTACTTGCATAAGTAAGTCTGTTCTACCAATTACATCATTTAGAGATTTAAAGCCCAACTCGGCTAAAATTTCTCTTACTTCAGATGCAATAAACGTAAATAAATTTACAATTTTATCAGGAGTACCAGTAAATTTTTCTCTTAGCTTTTCATCTTGAGTACAAACTCCAACTGGACAAGTGTTAGAGTGACATTGTCTTACCATTATACAACCCATAGCAACTAATGCTGTAGTAGCGACTCCATACTCCTCAGCACCCATCATTGCTGCAATTACAACATCTCTTCCAGTTTTTATACCTCCATCAGTTCTTAGAGTAACCTTATGTCTCAAATTGTTTAAAGTAAGGACTTGGTTAGCTTCAGTTAGACCCATTTCCCATGGGATACCTACATACTTAACACTAGTCTGTGGAGTTGCACCAGTACCACCATTATGACCTGAAATTAATATTATATCTGCTTTAGCTTTTGCTACTCCAGCTGCAATAGTTCCAATACCTGATGACGCAACTAATTTAACACCAACTCTAGCTTTGGGATTTATTTGTTTTAAATCATAAATTAATTGAGCTAAATCTTCAATCGAATATATATCGTGATGTGGTGGAGGAGAAATTAATGTTACACCTGGCGTGGAATGTCTTAGTTTTGCAATTTCATCGGTAACTTTAAATCCAGGTAATTGACCACCTTCTCCTGGTTTAGCGCCTTGTGCCATTTTAATTTCTATCTCATTGCAATTATTCAAATAGTTTATAGTCACACCAAATCGTGCAGATGCAATCTGTTTAACTCTCGAATTTGCACTATCTCCGCTATCCATAACTTTAAATCTTTTCGCGTCTTCTCCTCCTTCACCACTACAAGAAGCTCCTTTAATTCTGTTCATACCTATAGCTAATGTTTCGTGTGCCTCTTTTGATAAAGCTCCATGTGACATACTTCCACTACCAAATCTTTTTAATATTTTTTCTATGGGTTCTACTTCAGACAATTGAATTGACGGACCTAATTTTTTTTTTCTAAAATTTATTAGATCTCTTAAATTAATAGGAGGTAGATCATAAATTCCGTCTGCATATTTTTTATAAACTGAATAGGAATTAGAACCGACAGCACTTTGAAGTAAGTGAATTAACCTACCTTGATATTGATGAGTTTCTCCATTCTTTCTGTACCTATATATTCCCCCAATTGGAAGAACTGTATCCGTAGTTTCAAATGCTTCTTTATGAATTTGTCGTATTTTTTTCTCAATACCAGTCAAACCAATTCCAGAAATTTTAGATACAACTCCAGGAAAATAATCGTTAACTATAGTTCTACTTAATCCAACTGTTTCAAAATTACATCCACCTCTATAAGAACTTAAAACTGAAATACCCATTTTTGACATTATCTTTAATAAGCCAGCGTTAACAGATTTGATATATCTCTCTACACAGTCATCAAAACTGTATTGCCCAAACAACTTTTTTTCATGTCTTTGATATAAGCTATCAAAAGCTAAATATGGATTAACGGTTGTAGCACCAACCCCTATTAAAGTTGCAAAAGAATGTGTGTCTAAAGCTTCACCTGATTGCACGTTTATTGAAACATAACCCCTTAATTTTTTTTCAATTAAGTAAGTATTTATTGCACCAACACATAAAAGCATAGGCATTGGCAATCTTTCAAACGAAAGATTTTTGTCAGTTAAAATCAATTGTGTTATACCTTGTCTTACAGCTATTTCGGACTCTCTTTGTATTCTTTGAATAGCATTAGTTAAATTTTCATCTTTTGAAAAAGTACAATCAATATTAAAAGAATTTCTACCAAAAAAATTTACAAATTTACTAAATTGTGAATTTGATAAAATTGGGCTATTCAAAACATAAATATTATCTTTTGTTAAAGTATCAAAATCTAAAATATTCCCTAGATTTCCAAATCTAGTTTTTAAACTCATAACTTTATTTTCTCTAAGAGAGTCAATCGGAGGGTTAGTAACCTGGCTAAAATTTTGTCTAAAAAAATGATAAAGCGGTCTGTACTTGTCAGATAATACTGCTAATGGAGTGTCATCTCCCATAGAGCCAGTCGCTTCTTTAGCGTCCTCGGCCATCGGATGTAATATTAACTCTAAGTCCTCTAAACTTATTCCAAAAGTATGTTGTCTCCTTCTTAAATCTTCTCCTTTAAAAATAAACTTCTCTCTATTAATTTGTAATTTTTCATCTAAATCAATTATTTGTGAATTAAAATGTTTATACTCCTTAGCTAAATAATCTTTAATTTGATCGTTTGAAAAAACTTTCCCTTTTTCTATTCTTATACCTAAAATTTCTCCTGGCCCTAATCTTCCTTTTGATAAAATTTTCTTCTCATTTAATTCTATCATTCCTGTTTCAGATCCTGCAAATAGAAGTTTATCTTTCGTTATCGCATATCTTAAAGGTCTTAATCCGTTACGATCGTTAGCAGCAATTACCCACTCATTATCTGTTGCAGCTATGGCTGCAGGGCCATCCCATGGCTCCATTGTACTATTTAAAAAATTAAATAATTGTTGATGATTTTTTGGAAGAGTCTTATTTTTTTTCGACCACGCGTCAGGTACCAACATTAATTTTGCTAAAGGAGCGGGTTGTCCAGATTTATTTAATAATTCAAAAACATTATCTAATGCAGCGGAATCTGAAACTCCTTTTCTAATAACAGGCTTCAAATTATCTAGGTTTTCAAAAAGGGGACTATTCATCTCTTCTTCATGAACTCTCATCCAATTTTTATTCCCTTTATAAGTATTTATTTCACCATTATGTGCTATTGCTCTAAATGGTTGAGCTAAACTCCAGCTGGGAGCCGTATTAGTTGAAAATCTTTGATGAAAAATTGCGTATCGTGATATAAATCTTTGATCCTTTAAATCTTGATAAAAATCAGATATTGCCTCAGCTAGGAACATACCTTTATAAATTATAGATTTCGAACTAATCGAGCATATGTAAAAATCGTTAAGAGACATTTCAAAAGCTTTATTTTCTATTCTTTTTCTAATTTCATAAATTTTTCTCTCTAATTTTTTATCAAGCAAATTCTGATCGTTTGATTTAAATAATACCTGAATTATTTCAGGCATAGTTTGTAGAGCTTTTTCACCTAAAACTTTTGGATTAACAGGCACTTGCCTCCATCCATAAATACTAAAATTATTTTTAGTCAGCTCGCTCTCAACAATTGTTTTACAACTCTCTTGAGATGAGTAATCGTTTCTGGGTAAGAAAATCATACCTACACAAATTTCTGAATTATCATAATCATGACCAGTAACTTGAATTTTTTCTATAAAAAAATCTTTTGGAATTTCCAAATGAATTCCGGCACCATCGCCAGTTTTTCCGTCAGCATCTACTGCTCCTCGGTGCCAAACAGCTTTGAGAGCCTCAATTCCATATTCAACTACTGCCCTAGATTTTTTTCCTTCCGTTGAACAAATAAATCCTACTCCACAAGAGTCATGTTCCATTTCTGAGGAATAAACATGGTTTTTAGTTAGTAATTCAAAATTTTTTTTATAATTTTCCATTAAGCAACTTTTATTTTTCCCAATTTATTATTTTCTAAATAAGTCTTAATTGAAGATGCAGCATCTCTTCCATCTTTAATAGCCCAAACAACTAAAGAAGCTCCTCTCACAATATCCCCTGCAGCAAAAACACCTTTTAAATTAGTTTCCATAG
Organism: uncultured Pelagibacteraceae bacterium; assembly: GCA_902615445.1. Lineage (GTDB taxonomy): Bacteria > Pseudomonadota > Alphaproteobacteria > Pelagibacterales > Pelagibacteraceae > Pelagibacter. Next base: position 57,278 of record CACMOQ010000005.1, read on the forward strand.
TATCAAAATCTGCTTTAATAGTTCCCCATCTAGTAACTTGTAATTCCTGAGCGTCAAAAAGAAGGGGTAAATTTTCTGGATCAAAACCTAGAGCTTTTATAACCATATCAGCTTTTATTTCAAACGCCGAACCTTCTATAATTTCTGGTTTCCTTCTTCCAGATTCGTCTGGTTCACCTAATTTAATTTGATCGACTAATAAATTTTCAATTTTATTTTTTCCTTTAAATTCTTTTGGACTAGATAACCACACAAACTCAACACCTTCCTCCTCAGCATTTGCTACTTCTCTTGCTGATCCGGGCATATTTTCTTTATCTCTTCTATAAATACATTTTACTGATTTTGCATTTTGTCTAACTGATGTTCTTACACAATCCATAGCAGTATCACCACCACCTATTACAACAACATCTTTTCCTTCAGCATTTAATATACCTTTGTCGAATAATTCTACTTTATCTCCTAAGCCTTTTTTATTTGATGCTGTCAAAAACTCCATTGCTGGAAAAATATTTTCTAAATCATTTCCAGGTAATTCAATTTCTCTCGGTTTATAAACACCGGTAGCAATTAAAATTGCATCATGTTCTTTTCTTAATTGCTCTAAAGTCGCATCTTTTCCTACTTCAAAGTTTTGAATAAATTTAATTCCACCATCCTTTAAGAGTTTTGTACGTCTTTCAACTACATATTTTTCTAATTTAAAATTTGGGATACCATAAATTAACAATCCTCCTGCACGATCATATCGATCATACACGGTAATTTTATAACCATTTTGTCTGAGTTGCTCAGCTGCTGCTAATCCTGCAGGACCTGCTCCAATTATGCCGACACTTTGATCTTTTTCATATTTCACATCAATTGGTTTAACCCAACCCTTTTCCCATGCGTTATCAGTTATATATTTTTCAACTGAACCTATCGTTACAGTTCCATGGCCTGATTGTTCTATTACACAATTTCCTTCACACAATCTGTCTTGTGGACAAATTCTTCCACAAACTTCTGGCATGTTGTTAGTACTTTGGGATAACTCGTAAGCTTCTTTAAGTCTTCCTTCTGCTGTTAATTTTAACCAATCTGGAATATTATTACTTAGTGGACAATGCACTTGGCAAAAAGGGACTCCACATTGCGAACATCTACTTGATTGATCTTGTGCTTTCTGATTAATAAAATCTCCATAAATCTCATTAAAATCTGATTTCCTTGTGTCTACATCCCTTTTAGGTGGGTTTTGTTGACCTATTTTTACAAATTTTAGCATTTTATCTGACATAACAATTATAAATCTAAAGCAAAATATACTTTGTTTTTCAATGTAAAAGAAATATTTAGGTCAGTATATATTACCTAATTTGATGAATATTGCCTTTGAATTCTGGGTTTTTGGATAAATGCATATCTAATATGAATAAATCGAATTGTTTGAAATCAATATTTTTTAAGTTACCACACTTAAATGTTAAACGAATTTTTAGAAATATTGATTCTCTCAGCAGTTCAAGGGATATCAGAATTCTTACCAATTAGCTCCTCAGCACATTTAATTTTAATTTCTAGTTTTTTTGAATTAAAAACAAATTCTTTATTAATAGACATTAGTTTGCATTTAGGTTCGCTAATCGCAATAATATTTTATTTCAGAAAAGATTTATTTGACTTAAATAGTAATCAAAAATATCTAAATCTAATTCTATTTGGATCGATACCGCTTTTAATATTTGGATATATATTGCATACATCAGAACTAATTTATCTTTTAAGGAATATAAAAATAATTGCTTTTACAACTTTGTTTTTTGGAATAATTTTATTTTTTTCAGACCAGGTTAAAACAGAAAAAAACATATCTACAAATTTAAATTTTAAATCAATAATATTTATTGGTCTATTTCAAATTTTGGCATTAATACCTGGAGTTAGTCGAGCGGGTATAACTTTGACTGCGGCAAGATTTTTAAAATTTAATAGGGTCGATGCTAGTAAAATCTCCTTTTTGTTGTCTATTCCTGCTTTAGCTGGTGCTAGTTTTCTTGGACTCAAAGACCTTATAGGTCAACCAATAGAAATAAATTATTTAATTATTTTTGCTATAATCTTATCCTTTTTATTTTCTTTTATAACAGTTAAATTTTTTTTAAGTTTTATTAACAAATTTTCGTTAAATATTTTTGTAATTTATAGAATTTTATTATCACTTATCTTATTTGGAATTATTTATCTTTAAGAAGTCCTTTTTATTAACGGAACCAATTGAGAAAACAAAACACCTGATAATATAAATAAACATCCTAACAAATTATTTATATCTAATATTTGATTCAGCAAAAACCATGCTGCTACTGTAGCAAAAACACCTTCAAGAGAAAATATTATAGCAGCTGGAGCAGGGGTAATATTTTTTTGAGCGTATATCTGTAATACAAAAGCAAGTCCACCTGATAATATTCCAGCATATAAAATTGAATCTATCTCGTTTAAGATATTTTCAATAATAAACTCCTCATAAACTGAGCCAATTAAAAAAGAAAATATAGCTACAATTAAAGTTTGAACAGCACCGATGCTTAAAGGTAAATTGTATTTTGCAATGATCATTCCTGTAAAAATAATATGCGTACTCCAGAATAATGCTCCAAGAATAACCAATGTATCTCCAAGCCTAACTGTAGCATCATAAAAACTTGTTAATAGATATCCACCAATTAAGCATAAAATTACTGAAGGCCATACACTCCAATGTAATGAGTTCCTCTTAAATATAAAAAGAATAATTGGTACTATAGGGACATAAAAAATTGTAAAAAAGGCGGCGTTAGCTACATCTGTATAAATTAGAGCTATTTGCTGTAATGCCGAGCCTAAAAAAAGTGACAATCCAATTAAACAGGATAAAATAACAAAATATTTATAACCAATTTTAAACTCTATTTTAAATTTTTTGGTCTCAAATAATAATGCTAAAGGTAGTATTGCTAAAAAACCTACAAAAAATCTAACTGCGTTAAATGTAAATGGACCTATATCATCCATACCAGTGTCTTGAGCTATGAATGTAGTTCCCCAAATGAATGTGCATAACAAAGCACTTAACAATGAAACACTCTTGGACATTATTTAATTAAACAGCTAGTTTATAGGCAAAATTTTTGCCCAGATTTTCTTTTAAATTATTATTAAATCGAGCTGCCTCCGCACCGTCGATAATTCTATGATCATACGATAAAGAAAGTGGTAACATAGTACGTGTAACAAATTTTCCATCCATAAATATCTGTTTTTTTTCTGCTCTGCCTACTCCCAAAATAGCAACCTCTGGATAGTTTATAATTGGGGTGAAGAAAGATCCACCAATTCCTCCAAGGCTAGTTATGGTCATCGAACCTCCAAACAATTCTTTTTTTTCAATTTTAAGATCTCTGCATTGCTGACTTATTTTTTTTAATTCTGTGCTTATTAAAGAAATATTCTTATTATCAGCATTCCTTAATTTTGGAACCATCAAACCATGAGGAGTATCTACTGCTATACCAACATGATAATATTTTTTAACAGTCATTTTACCATTTTCGATTTCATCGATTGAAGTATTAAAATTTGGAAATTTTTTCAATGATGCGGTTAATGCCTTTACGATGAAAGCTAATGGTGTAATTTTTTTTTTTTCACCAGTATATATATCCGTTAGAGAAGTTCTGAATTCCTCTAATTCAGTTATATCGGCTTCATCATGATTAGTTACGTGAGGAATTTTTGTCCAAGAATTCATCAAATATTTAGATGATAACTTTTTTACTCTAGGGATGTCTTTAATGTCTACTTCTCCAAAATCTGAATGTGAATATTCTAGCTCAATTTTTTTTTCAGTTCTGTCTTGATCTTTGAAATTTTTATTAGATTTGGTTGCAACAAATAACTTCACATCACTTTCAGTAACCCTCCCTTGTCTTTCACTACCAGGAACTTTATTAATATTTACTCCTAGTTCTCTTGCAAATTTTCTTACTTTTGGTGATGCAGAAGCTTTTGCAGGAAAATCTTTGATTATTATATTTTTAGTTTCATTACTTTTTTTTAATTCGTTTTTTTTTATTTCTTTTGAGAATTGGTTTTTTGGTAATTCCTGGACACTTGTTTTTTTAATTTCTTTCTCGCTTTCAATTTCAATAATTTTATCACCCTCTGATACTTTGTCTCCAATTTTAACTTTTAAAAAAGTTACAGTACCATCATCAGATGATGGTATTTCCACACTAGATTTATCGCTCTCAATAGTTATTAGTGGATCATTCTTTTTAATTTTTTGACCTTTTTTAATTAAAACTTCAATGACTTCTACATCTTTAAAGTCACCAATATTTGGAACTTTTATATCTTTCTTTGGCATTAGAGTTTTGTGGGCATTGGTTTTTTTTTATCAATTTTATATTTCTTTATTGCTTCTTGAGCATATTTAGATGCAATTAATTGTTCTTTAGCTAAAATACTTAGCCCAAAAGTAACAACATGCTCTTTATCAACTTCAAAAAACTTTCTTAAATTCTTTCTTGTATCACTTCTACCAAATCCGTCTGTTCCTAGTGAATAAAAGCTTTTATTTATATAAGGTCGAATTTGGTCAGAGTTCATTCTCATATAATCTGATGCAGCTAGAATAGGACCTTCAGTTTTACCTAAACAACTTTCAACATAAGATTTTTTTGGTTCTTTTTCAGGATTCAATAAATTATACCTCTCAACCTCTAAACCATCTCTTCTTAATTCATTAAAACTAGTCACACTCCAAACCTCGCTATCAATTTGATATTCAGTTTGTAAAATTTCTGCACCAGCTATCATTTCTCTTAAGATTGTACCAGATCCTAAAAATTGAATTTTAGTTTTTTTATATTTGTTAAATTCTTTTATTTTATACATTCCTTTTAATATACCTTCTTCACATGATTTATGTGTTGGCATAGCAGGGTGAGGATAATTTTCATTCATTGTTGTAATGTAATAAAAAATATTTTCTTTATTCTCGTGCATTCTTTTCAACCCTTCTCTAAATATAGTTGCTAGCTCATAATGAAATGTTGGATCATAGGACTTACAATTAGGAATTGTTGATGCCATTAAATGACTATGTCCATCTTGGTGTTGTAAGCCTTCTCCTGCTAAAGTAGTTCTTCCAGCAGTAGCACCAATTAAAAATCCTCTTGATTGACTATCTGCTCCCGCCCAAGCAAAGTCTCCTATTCTCTGAAAACCAAACATTGAATAAAATAAATAAATTGGGATCATTTCAATATCATGATTTGTGTAAGAAGTGCCTGCAGCAATCCATGAGGACATTGCACCTGCCTCATTGATTCCTTCCTCCAAAACTTGTCCACTTTTTTCTTCTCTATATGAACTTAATTGTGCCGCGTCCTCAGGTTCATATTTTTGCCCTTCATAAGCATAAATACCAATTTTTTGAAAAAAACCCTCCATTCCAAATGTTCTCGCCTCATCAGGAATAATCGGCACCAATCTTGGAGCAACATTTTTATCTCTTAAAAGATTTGTTAACATTCTGACTAATGCCATGGTTGTTGACATCTCTTTATCTCCTGTTGATTCTTTCATATTGTCAAAGATGTTTTTTGGAGGAGCTTTAATGGGTTTTGCATAAGTAGTTCTCTCTGGGATAAATCCCCCCAATTGAAGTCTTTTTTCTTTTATGTACTTTATTTCTGGTGAGTTTTGGTCTGGCTTATAATATTCAATATTTTGTACTTGTTTGTCAGTTAGAGGAACATCAAACCTGTCTCTGTAATACATCAAATCGTTTATATCTAATTTTTTAGTTTGATGTGTTGTATTTACACTTTCACCACTTTTACCCATACCATAACCCTTTATAGTCTTGGCAATCACAACTGTTGGGCTTCCAATATTTTTAGAGGCTTTATCATAAGCTGCAAAAACTTTGTGAGGATCATGTCCACCTCTATTTAGTCTCCATATATCTTTGTCTGAAAGGCTTGAAACTAACTCTTTAGTTTCAGGATATTTACCAAAAAACTTTTCTCTGACATAAGCTCCGTCTCTTGCTTTCATCGCTTGATATTCACCATCAACAGTTTCATTCATAACTTTGATTAAATGACCAGTTTTATCATTAGCTAATAGTGGGTCCCAATAAGAACCCCAGATTACTTTGATAACATTCCATCCAGCTCCTCTAAAAATACCCTCTAATTCTTGTATAATTTTTCCATTCCCCCTCACTGGCCCGTCCAATCTTTGAAGATTGCAATTGATTACAAATATTAAATTATCTAATTTTTCTCTAGCTGCTAAACCAATTGCACCTAAAGACTCTGGTTCATCCATTTCCCCATCTCCTAAAAAAGCCCACACTTTTCGTCCTTCATCTTTAATTAGACCTCTATTAATTAAATATTTCATATATCTTGCTTGATATATTGCTAACATTGGTCCTAAACCCATTGAGACTGTAGGAAATTGCCAAAAATTTGGCATCAACCAAGGGTGTGGATAAGATGATAGACCTCCTGGATCGACTTCTTGTCTAAAACTATCTAATTGCTTTTCGTTAAGTCTTCCTTCAAGAAACGCTCTTGCATACATACCTGGTGCGCTATGCCCTTGAAAGTAAATCAAATCCCCACCAAATTTATTATTTTTTGCTCTCCAAAAATGATTCATACCTACATCATAAAGTGTAGCAGCTGATGCAAATGTTCCAATATGTCCTCCTAGCTCTGGAAACTTTTTGTTCGCACGTACAACCATTGCTGCGGAATTCCATCTTATTAATGACCTAATTCTTCTCTCAATATTTTGATCACCATTTGATTTTTTCTCTTCATTTACTGGAATTGTATTTATATAGGGTGTGTTTTGTGTGTAGGGAATATTTGCACCCTCCATATAAGCTTTATTTATTAATTCCTTTATTAAATAATGAGCTCTCTGATTACCATCTTTTTCAATTACTGCAGAAAGTGACTCTAGCCACTCATTGGTTTCTAATGGATCAATATCACCGTCATTAACTACTTGGATTATCTCTGATTTTTTTCTCTCACTATTATTTGTATGGATAGTTTGCTCTTGTTTTTTTTCTAATGATTTCTCTGCCTCTTTAATCAAGTTTTCAGTGTCTTTTGGAATAGTTTCCAGTGAAGAATTTTTTTCGCTTGAACCTGATACACTCAGAATTAAATCACCTTTCGAAACTTTATCACCTACTTTAACTTTAATTGACTCGATTGTGCCTGATAATGTCGAAGGTATTTCAACACTTGATTTATCACTTTCAATAGTTACTACTGGATCGTTCTTGGCAATTTCTTCACCTTCTTTGACAAGTAATTCAATAATCTCTACATTTTCAAAATCGCCTATATCAGGAACTAATAGTTTTTCACTCATTTGATATTAAGATCTTATACACTATAAAATTTTACTTAATTGCTATTTTTAACACATTCTGCTCAATTTTTTGACACTCTTCTTATTTATCCTTTAGAAAAATGATTAAAAAGTTATTAAATAGGCTCTTGCAACCAAAAGAAAGCAATTACATTGATGCTAAAATTTGGATGCAAAAAATTTTGCTCGAAGAGAAATTTAGAAGAATTAATTCTTAAATTCTCTCAACACATAAAGCTATGCCCATTCCACCACCTATGCATAGTGTAGCACAACCTTTGTTCTTTTTTTGTTTTATCATCTCATGAATAAGAGTAACTAATATTCTGGCACCTGATGCTCCTATAGGATGACCCAATGCTATAGCTCCTCCGTTAACATTAACTTTATGCTCATCGATATTTAATTCACGTATCACTGCAATGCTTTGAGCAGCAAAAGCCTCATTAATTTCAAAAAGATCTATGTCATTTAAATCCCATTTTGCTTTTTTTAGTGCTTTACGCACAGCCTCAATTGGTCCAAGGCCCATTAGAGTTGGATCAACTCCGACTGAAGCCCATGATGTTATCTTAACTAACGGTTGAATTGATTTTTTTTTAGCCTCTTCTAAGGTCGTTAATAATAAAGCAGCTGCGCCATCATTAATTCCTGATGAATTTCCAGGTGTCACAGTTCCATTTTTTAAGAACACTGCTTTTAATTTCTCTAAGTCCAATTTATTTAGATCTTTTCTTGGGTGCTCATCTTTTTCAAGATTGATACCAAGTTGATTTATTTTGACTAGTTCTTCCTTAAATTTATTTGTGTTAATCGCAATTTCTGTTTTTTTTTGAGAATTTAGAGCAAAATCATCCTGGTCTGCCCTTGAAATATTAAATTTCTTTGCAACATTTTCAGCAGTCACACCCATATGATAATTATTAAATGCGTCTATCAATCCATCATTTATCATTGTATTTATCAACTGTTTCTCTGAAATTTTTTTATTATCACGATAAAAAATTGAATGTGGAGCTAATGACATGTTTTCTTGGCCACCCGAAATTACATTTTTTGCCTCTCCTAATTTAATTGATTGATATCCTGAGATTACAGCTCTAAGTCCAGATCCACAAACTTGATTAACTATATGAGCTGGTTTAGAGATATTTATACCTGCATTAATTGCTGCTTGTCTTGCAGGATTTTGACCTCCACCGGCTGTAAGCACTTGGCCCATAATTACCTCATCAATATCATCTTTGTCTAATTTACTTTTTCTTAGAATTTCCTTTATAACAATTGATCCCAACCTATCTGCACTCAATTCTTTTAAAGATCCTTTATAAGCTCCAATCGGTGTTCTAACAGCTTCTATAATTACAACATCATTCAATGAATTATTCATAATAATTTAAATTTGTCTTAGCATTAAAATATACTAAAAAATGATATAGAATAATAAATAAAATTTAAAAATGCGCCTGTAGCTCAATTGGATAGAGCGCTTGGCTACGGACCAGGAGGTTCTGGGTTCGACTCCTAGCAGGCGCACCATAATGATAATGAATATGTTAAATTGGTTGTTGAAAACATCTCTTCAAAAATCTGTGATATATTTCTTTATCACTATCTTAATTATTCTATTAATTTTAACTTTTGTACTATAAAAAGTAAGATTATGTCTAAAGATTTTCAGCAAATTAGCATCCAGCAAGGATTTATGAAGCATAATGGTGGAGTTTTGTTTAGAAATATTTCCGAAACTGAATATGAATTTAAATCAACAATTAACAAAAATCATTTAAATGCAGCAGGTATTACCCACGGTGGGTATTTGTCAGCTTTAGTAGATGCAGGAGCAGGAACTGCAGCGCATAGATCGTCAGAAAATGCACCTTGCGTCACAATATCTTTAGATTTGAAATTTATTGGGCCATCAAAAACTGGAGATGAAATAATAGGTAATGTCAAAATTCTTAAGAAGACGAAAACATTGGTTTTTTTATTTTGTGAACTAAAATGTAACGATAAAATTATTACCTCTGCTACTGGGGTTTGGAAAATTCTTAAGAAATCTTAAAAAACTTTTTAATTATCGATAAGAATTAATTATGCTAGAATAAATAAGTTATTAGTTAAAATGAGAACTCTTTATAGTCCGATTCGGTCATGTTTTAGTCTATCTTTGTTCTTTAACACCAACTACATCTGGTAGATAAAAATTTTGACATACTAAAAATAGGAATGAGCAAAAATAAAATTACAGCTGTGCTTGGCCCAACAAATACAGGCAAAACTCATTTAGCCATTGAAACTATGCTTTCCTTTGAAAATGGAATGATTGGGTTCCCTCTTAGATTATTAGCAAGAGAAGTATACGATAAAGTAATTAAGAAAACTTCCTTGGATAAGGTTGCTCTAATTACGGGTGAGGAGAAAATTATTCCTAATAATGCAAAATATTTTTTATGCACAGTTGAGTCAATGCCGATTGATAAACAATTAGATTTTGTTGGAGTTGATGAAATTCAAATGTGCGCAGATCATGAGAGAGGGCATATATTTACTGACAGATTATTGAATTTAAGAGGTAATAAGCTTACCATGTTTATGGGATCTAATACTATAAAAAATATCATTTCAAAATTGGATGATGATATTGAGTTTATTAATAGAAAAAGATTATCTAAACTTACATATGCTGGATATAAAAAGATTTCAAGAATAGATAGAAAAACTGCAATTATAGCTTTCTCGGCTGAAGAAGTTTATGCTATTGCTGAACTCATAAGAAGACAAAAAGGTGGGGCAGCAATTGTTATGGGCTCTTTAAGCCCAAAAACTAGAAATGCTCAGGTTGAGCTTTACCAATCAAATGATGTTGATTTTTTAGTTGCAACAGATGCTATTGGTATGGGAATAAATATGGATCTTGATCATATCTACTTTTCTAATTTAAAGAAATTTGATGGAAGAAAATTACGAAGATTAAGTTTATCAGAAATTGGTCAAATTGCTGGAAGAGCAGGCAGATATTTAAATGATGGTAATTTTGGTATAACTGGTGATTGTAAAGAAATTGGTGCTGAAGAAGTTGAATTACTTGAAAATCACAAATTTGAAGAAATTCAGTTTCTTTTTTGGCGTAATTCACATCTGAATTTTAATAACTCTTCGGTACTTTTAAAATCTCTTGAAGAAAAACCTAATAAAGCATGGTTAAGAAAGATACGTGAATGTGAAGATGAAAAAGCTCTTAAATTTTTCTTGAGAGATAAAAATCTAGAGAATTTTGAATTTAATGAGAGAAAATTGAAACTTTTATGGGAGTGCTGTCAAATACCAGACTTTGTCAAAAAAACTTACGGTAATCACTATGAGGTAATTTCAAATGTTTTTAAATATTTAAATAGTGAAAAAGGAAAAATTACCAATGAATATATGCGACTTCAGCTAATAAAACTTGATAAATTAGATGGAAACGTAGATTCTATATCAAATAGAATTGCAAATGTAAGAACTTGGTCTTATGTTTCGAATAAAAATAATTGGGTAGAGAATCAAAATTTTTGGATAGAAAAAACAAAATTATTAGAGGATAAACTTTCAGACAGATTACATGAAGAACTTACAAAAACTTTTATTGATAAACGCGCAAGTGTTCTAGCGAGAGGTCTAAAACAAGATATGGAATTTGAGACCAAAATTTTGAAAAATAATGATGTTATGATTGATAATCAGTTCATTGGAAAAATTAACGGCCTTAAATTAGAACTTGATTTAAAAAAGGGTGCACTAGAAACAGACATTAAATCTCTCAAAAAGGCTGCTCGTCAGACAGTAGGTCCTGAGCTAGAGAAAAGAATCCAATCCATAGTCGAGACTGGGTTAATTGAACTGAATAATGATTTTAGGATATATTGGCAAAAATTTATAATTGGAAGGTTAATTCCAGGTAAAGACTATCTAAACCCAAAAATTGAATTAATAGTAGATGACATTTTAGAACAAGATCAAAGGCAAAAACTATCAAACTATTTAACAAAGTGGCTTGGAGATAAGATAAACACAACACTAAAAAGTCTTATTGATTTAAAATTTTTAAAGGAAAAAAATTCCTTTATAAAGGCACTTGCTTATCAACTTTATGAAAATAATGGTGTCCTAAAAAGAGATCAAGTTACTGACTACTTAAAAAACCTAGAACAAAATGAAAGAAAAATTTTAAGAGATCTTGGGGTCAGGTTTGGAAGATATCATATTTTTTTACATAAATTAATTAAGCCAGAACCAGTTTCGCTAAGAACCTTGTTGTGGAAAAATTATCATCAAAAATATTTTAATCTTAACCCGCCGACGATTGGGCTAAATTTTATAAATGATGACAAAATAAAAAACAAAAACTTCATGCTGCTTTGTGGGTTTGAAAAATTTAATAATATTTATGTTAGAATCGACATTCTAGAAAGATTGTTTATGCAAATAATCAATTCAAAATCAGAAAAGGATAAAGAAATCAAAATGGTACCAGAAATGTTAAACTTATTAGGGTGTAACAAAGAAAGTTTTAAAAAGCTTCTTGTATGTATGAATTATAAGATAATTGAAAGAGAAAATGATATATTTTTTAGATACACACCTAAAAAGAATTTTAAAAAACAAAGTCAGAAAATTTTAAAAGAGACACCTTTTGGAGTTTTAAAAGACTTGAATTTTAATTAGATAAATTATGTTTTTCAAAAATAACAAAAATCAAAACAATAATTTGATAAAAATAGCAGCACTACTAATTCATGCTGCAAAAATTGATGAAAATTTTACAATTGAAGAAGAAAAAATTATAGAAGAAACCCTCTTAAACTTAGGAGCAAATAAAAAAAACGTAAAACAAATTATTATTGAAAGCAAAAAAATTGAGGACAAAGCTAATCAAATTTTAGAATTTACTAAAGAGGTAAAAAATATGGAAGAAAATGACAAAATTAAAATTATAGAAACATTATGGCGAATTATCTACTCTAATAAAGATGCTGATATTTATGAAACAAACCTAATGAGACGACTTGCTGGATTATTATATATTGACAATAAAACAATGGGAGATATCAAAGAAAAAATAAAAAATAACTCATAATGACATATATAGTAAACGAAAATTGTATTAAATGTAAACTGATGGATTGTGTTGATGTTTGCCCTGTTGATTGTTTTTACGAAGGAAAAAATATGCTTGTAATTAAACCGGATGAGTGTATAGATTGTGGCGTTTGTGAACCAGAGTGCCCCGTTGATGCGATTAAAGCAGATACTGAGCCTGAAAGTAAAAAATGGATAGAAATAAACAGAAAATACTCAGAGATCTGGCCCAACATTAACGAAAAAAAAGATCCCCCTTTGGATCATGAAAAATTTAAAGATGAGCAAAATAAGTTTGAAAAATATTTTAAAGAAAACATTTAAATCAAAGTCTAAATCAAAAATTAAAAAAACAAAAAAACTCAAAAAAATTAAGAAAGATAAAACTAAATCCAAGCCATATAAAAAAAAAAATAAAACTAAAAAAATTACCAAAACAGTTACAAAAAGAAATAATGAAAAACCCGAGACTAAAACTGATAACTTAAGGATTCCCAAAAGCAATGAAATAAAACCAGAAATTAAAAAAGTAAAAAAACAAGAAACCGCAAAACGAGATTATAAAATCAAAGACTACGTGGTTTATCCTAAACATGGTGTAGGTCAAATATCTGAATTCAAAAAAATCAGTATTGGCGGAATAGACGTAGAAACATACATTATAAAATTTGAAAAAGATAAAGCCAATGGAATGGTTCCTGTGAATAAACAATCTCATTTAAGACCCCTTGCCACAATCAACCAAGTAAATAAATGTATTTCTATTCTAAAAAGTAAACCTAAAATTAAAAGGTCGATGTGGAGTAGACGTGCTCAAGAATATGAAGCAAAAATTTCCTCAGGAAAAATTTATGAATTAGCTGAGGTGGTAAGAGATTTAAATAAAGGGGATGATTTAATGGTTGATCAATCTTATTCAGAAAGACAACTATTTGAAAAAGCCTACGAGAGGATATTATCAGAATTTCAAATTATACTTAATATATCTCTTGAAGATACTCAAAAAAAATTAGATAAGGCGCTTAAAAGAAACTTAAGTCCCCAAAATAAAACAGAAATTAAAGAGGAAAAAAATGAGGATGCTAAAATTTCAGATGAAGGACCTATATCTGATGAAGTTGAGCAATTAGATGATTAAAAAAAACGCCCCTCACACGTAAATCGTTATGAGAAGCGTTTTTAATAAAGAATACTAAGCTATTATCTTCTTCTTCTTTTTTTAGCTTTTTTCTTAGCTTTTTTCTTAGCCTTCTTTGCTTTTTTTCTTCTCTTAGGCATCTTTAGCTCCCTTTTTAGTTAAACGAATCAAAATGATTCGCTAATACCTTATTTTTATTTTTTTATGAACGTTATGTCAATTATTTAATTAAAATTAAAAGTAAAATAAAAAAAATTAAAATTAAAAAAGTTTTTAAATAATTTTAATGTAAAAAAAGTTAATGTTTATGCGCTTTATAAGCTAATATTTTGCAGTTTTAATAAAGTTTTTCTAAATCTTGTTTATATTTTTCTAAAATTTTTTTTCTTTTTAATTTTAAAGTTGGTGTTAACATTCCATTTTCAATTGTAAATTCTTCATTAATTAATTTTATTTTTTTTACTCTCTCGACGATAGAAAGACTTTCATTAAGATTATTTATATATAATTCAATTTCTTTTTTACTTTTTTCGCTATCACTTACAATTAAAGCAACTAAATAAGTTTTTTTATCTCCATAAACAAAACTTTGTTTAATTTTCTCATCAAGGCATAACAAGTTTTCGATTTTAGATGGCGAAATGTTGTCACCACCAGAATTTACAATAATTTCCTTTTTTCTATCAGTAATTTTCAAATTTCCTTCTTTTGTAATTTCACCTATGTCTCCTGTGTATAACCAACTATTTTTGAGTACTTCGTCCGTTTCCTTTTTCTTATTCCAATAACCAAGCATTACATTTTCGCCTTTAACCAGAATTTCACCATCCTCTGCAATCTTCACTTTATTTGTTTTAAAAGGGGGTCCTACAGTCTCAATTTTTATTTTTCCAGGAATATTGCAACTTACTACTGGGGATGCTTCAGTAAGGCCATAACCTTGTAAAGTTTGTAATCCAATTGAGTTCAAAAACTCACCAATTTTTTGATCTAGTGCACCTCCCCCAGAAACAAAAGCCTTTAGATTTCCACCAAACTGATTTTTGACTTTTCTTCTTACTAATTTTTCACATAAGAAATTTATAATTTTTTCTTTAAAGCTCATATTTTCATTATTTAGATCCTTTATTCCAAGCAAAATTGTAGAAGATATTAATTTTTTTTTGAGCCCTGTTTGATTTGAAAAATTCATCGAAATCTTGTTATATAAATTTTGATAAAATCTTGGTACAGCAGTCATTATGGTTGGTTTAGCAACTGACATATTAGATAATAATTTTTCTAAACTTTCAGCGTAATAAATTTTAGCTCCTAATGTGATTTGAACGAATTGAACAGCATGCTCGTATGAATGAGACAAAGGTAGCCAAGTCAAAAAAATAGGTTCACTATCTTTAACTAGTGAATTCAAAATATCCTCCGCTCCTTCACAATTGGATAAAATACCTCCATGACTAAGCATAACACCTTTAGGATCACCAGTTGTTCCAGATGTATAAATTATACAAGCGAGATCTTTTCTTTCAATATTTTGGTTGAAGCTCAAATGATCTAAAGTTTTTTTTTCAGAAAATCTTTCAAGAATACTTTCTATACTATCAATTTGATTATTTATATTTTCTATTGATAAAACTTTTATTTCTTCTGAAATGAATTTATCAATTTTTTTTAATTGAATATTATTTGAGACGATGCAAATTTTTGGTTTACAATCATTAATGATATATTCATAATCTTTTTCAGAGTAAGTTGTAAATAAAGGAACTGTTACCCCGCCAGCATTCATGATGGCAATGTCTGAAATAAGCCACTCAGGTCGATTTTCAGACAATAAAATACATCTATCTCCTTTAGATAGATTTTTTTTTAAATATTCTGATAATATTTGGATATTTATTTCAACTTGTTTCCAAGTTATAAAATCACTTCTATAATCTTTTAACCATTTTAAAAAAGGCTTATCAGAAACAGAGTTTATCTCCTCACACTTTGAAAAAAAAAGTTCAACTAGACTGTTAATTTTACTTAATTCCATAATTTGGTGGGCGAAGAGAGAATCGAACTCTCACTTCTTGTGAAACACGATTTTGAGTCGTGCGCGTCTACCAGTTCCGCCATTCGCCCCAATTATTTAATAATTTATTAAATAGTATAAGAACTAAAATTATATTAAAACCAAAAAATGTTTAAAAGTCTTTACAAAAAATGTTTAGATTTAGCAGCTCACAAAAGTTCTAAATATTACTTAGCGGTTGTCTCTTTTATTGAAAGTTCGTTTTTTCCTATTCCTCCAGATGTAATGATTATTCCAATGGTGATATCAAAAAAAAATGATTTTATTAAAATCTTTCTTATAACTACAATTTTTTCAGTTATCGGTGGTATGCTTGGCTATTTAATTGGGGCGTTTTTTTTTGAATTTGGGACACAAATTATGAATTTTTATGGTTATGAGGATAAATTATCTTACATCAAAAAAAATTTGATAAATAGTGATGGTTTTTATGCTTGGTTAGGAGTGCTTTTTTTAGCTGGCTTTACCCCTCTTCCGTACAAAGTTTTTACTATTGCAAGTGGTCTGATAGGTTTTAATTTTTTAATATTTGTTTTAATAAGTTTAATTTCCCGAGGATTAAGATTTTTCATAGTGTCATATCTTTCTTATAAGTTTGGAGATTTATTTAATAAATTTATGAATAAGCATGGGTCAAAATGGTTTACAATAATTGGAATTTTGATTGTTATAATTGGATTAATAATTTATCTAATTTTTAAATCTCATGTTTAATCTAAAATCTGAAATTTACTTAAAAATAATTTTTTTGCTAAGTTTTACTGCACTAATTGGCGCATATTTTATTGAGTATGTTCTTGGCCATCAACCGTGTAACCTATGTTTAATTGAGAGAATTCCATACGGTTTAAGCATTATTTTAATATCTATAATATTAATATTAAAAAAGAACGAAAAATTTTTTATCATATTGTTAATACTTACTTTTGTTTTTTCTTTTACAATTTCATTATATCATTTAGGGATTGAACAAGGCATTTTTGAAGAGTCCACTGTTTGTACTGCTAAAGACTTTTCTGAGAATATAACAAAGGAGGATTTACTAAACCAATTAAGTAAAAGAATAATCAACTGTAAAGATGTGACATTTAGAATTTTTGGATTATCACTAACTACTATTAATATTGTAATTGGTTTATTATTTATTATAACACTTACAAAAGTTTACACTAAATATGAAAAAAAAAAATAGTAAAGTTGAAGAGTTTATTAGAGTTGATCATGCTGGAGAGAGGGGTGCAGTGAAAATTTATGAAGGTCAGCTATTAGCCTTGAGTACAATTATAAAAGATGAAAATCTAAAAAAAACAATTGAAGATATGAAGGTACATGAGGTTGAGCATTGTCAATTTTTTGAAAATGAGATTAAAAAAAGGAATATTGAGCCAACAAAATTTTTACCATTATGGGATCTTCTTGGGTTAGGCTTAGGTTTTGGCTCTACAATTCTTGGAAAAAAAGCAGCTATGCTATGTACTGCTTCTGTTGAAGAAGTTATAGACGAACATTATCAAGATCAGATAAACCAACTTGGTCCAGAGGAAAAAAGCTTAAAGAAAAAAATTATTAAATTTAGAGAGGATGAACTACATCACAAAGATATAGCATATGAAAAAGGTGCTACAAAAAAAGGATTTTATTCGGTTATGGATAAAATAATAAAAACTGGATCAAAGATTGCAATCCGTATTTCAGAAAAAGTTTAAATTTTAAGCCTCCAACTCAACATCCCAGTATAAATAATCCATCCAGCTTTTATGTAAGTAATTTGGAGGGAAATTTTTTCCATTACGATGTAAATCTTCTGTCGTAGGTCGATAAGGATAGCTAGATAATTTCATTCCAGATTTTTTTAGTAATTTTCCTCCTTTTTTTACATTACACGCTGAACATGCTGTAACAACATTATCCCAATTTGTTTCTCCTCCTTTGGATCTAGGTAATAAATGATCAAAGGTAAGTTCTTCCCCACTCCCACAATATTGACATGAAAACTTATCTCTAAGGAAAACATTAAATCTTGTAAAACTTGGTTGTGATTGTGGCACTATATAATCTTTCAAGGCGATAACGCTTGGCAATTGCATATTAAATGATGGACTTCTAACTACTCTATCATAGGTGCTTACTATAATTACTCTATCTAAAAATACAGATTTAACAGTGTCCTGCCAAGACCATAAAGATAAAGGATAATAACTTAAAGGCCTATAATCGGCATTTAATACTAATGCTGGGCATTTTTCCAAAGAAACATCTCTTTCAATTAATTTGTTCATCAAGAAAACATAACTTATTAAAAAAATATTTCAATCTTTAGGCTAGATTAAATTTTTTAAGAATATAATTTAACGCTATACTTGACGCTTGAATAGGAATATGATGGTCGCAGCCTTTAATTAAATGAGTTTCAATTTGAATGTTATTCCTTATAAAAAAATCTTTTGCTTCAAGCAAATAATTGGCTGGAACTACTTGATCTAAATCACCATGGATCAATAATGTATTTGTAGAGGCCTTTTTTCTGTTTTTTAAATTTTCTTGATCTATAATTTTTCCTGAAAAACCAATTATGCTATTATATTCTTTATCAGAAGTTAGGCCTAGATTAATAGCCATCATACAGCCTTGGCTAAATCCGGATAAACAAATTTTATTATTTTCTAAATCAAATTCCTGTTTTATTTCAATTATAAATTTATTTAATATTTTTTCAGCTTTTATGGACTCATCTAAAATATAATTTGAATCATTTTTTGTTAAATCAAACCACTGGAAGCCTGATGGGTTAATTGGACATGCCTCATGACCGTCTGGACAAATAAATATAGTATTTGGTAAATGTCTTTTCCAATTTAATGAGAGCATACTTATATCTTTTCCATCTCCGCCATAGCCATGTAGTAAAATTATAGCATTTTTAATTTCCAAATTATTTTCTGGTTTAATAATTGTTGAATTTAGGCAAAATGTCATATCATATAATTTGTGTTTTTTTATTTTAAAAACAGATTACAATCATTTAATATATGATTTCTGGAGTATTAGTTAAATTAATATCATTAACTTTATTAATGGCAGTTGGGATAGTTCTTATCCTTGGAATTGGGACTTTGTTCAAAGGAGGCAAATCAAGCAAAAAATATTCCAACAAATTAATGCAATTAAGGGTATTATTGCAATTTATTGCTGTTATAGCATTGGTGACTTTTGCGTACTTTTTTAAAAATTAATTAAAATTACTTAACCATCTTATAAATTCTTCATTTTCAAAATTTATTGATCCAACAATTCTTGCAAACTCAAGTCCATCTTTATTTAATAAAATTGTTGTAGGTATGCCTCTTAAACCAAATTTTTTGGCTAGAGTTATTGGTGAATCAAAATATGTAACTAAATTTTTAATTTTAAGTTCATTAAAAAAATTTATCGCCTTTTCCTCACTTTCTTGACCTACATTTATAGGAAAAATCTTTAAATTATTTAAATTGGCTTTTTTATTTAATAAATCTAGAGAAGGCATTTCTTCTTTACAAGGGGCACACCAAGTTGCCCAAAAATTCAGCAAGATTAGTTTTCCTTTAAAATCCTTTAAGTTTATCTGCTCTTTTTTAGAGTCTAAGAATGTTAAATCATCATATTTCTTTAATTCTTTGTTGATAACAAGATTTTTTATATTAGTTATCTCGTTTGCAACTGAATTAGAAATTAAAAAAATAAATATTATTAAAATTCTCATGTTAAAAAGGTATAATTAATTATCATGACAAAAAATAAAAACAACCAGGCAATATGGGGCGCTAGAATCAAGTCAAATACCTCTTCAATTTTTCAAAAAGCTGGTAGTTCTATAAATATAGATAAAAGACTTTACAGAGAGGATATAACTGCATCTATAGCACACGTAGAAATGTTATTCAGGCAAAAGATAATTTCTTTTAAAATTAAGAATAAAATTGTTTACGGCCTTAATAAGATTGAAAAGGAAATTACTAAAAAAAAATTTGATTTTAGTGAGAGATATGAAGATATTCATTTAAATATTGAAAAAAGACTTTTTCAATTAATAGGGGATGAGGCAGGTTATCTACATACAGCTAGATCACGAAACGACCAAGTGATCACAGATTTTAAAATTTGGATTAGATCTGCCACAAAAAACTTAATCATCAAAATAGATAAAATAACTAAAAGCTCATTAAAGCTAGCCGAAAAAAATGTAGATACAATTATGCCTGGCTTTACCCATCTCAAAAATGCTCAAGCAATTTCATTCGCACATTATTTAATGGCGTATGTTGAAATATTTAATAGAGATAAAAAAAGATTTACAAATAATTTTCAAAGTTTAGATGAAAATCCTTTAGGTGCTGCTGCACTTACAGGAACATCTTTTAATATTGACAGAAATTATACCTCAAAGAAATTGGGCTTTAAAAGTCCAACAAAAAACTCTATTGATACAGTCTCTGATAGAGACTTCGTTTTAGATTTTTTGTTTAGTGTTTCTGTATGCTCTATGCATATTTCTAGGATTGCTGAAGAACTTATCATATGGAGTTCAGATGGATTTAAGTTAATAAATTTATCTGATAAAATTGTAACTGGCTCATCAATAATGCCTCAAAAGAAAAATCCTGATCTACTAGAATTTATAAGAGGAAAATCTGGTATTTCTTACGGAAATTTATTTGCAATGCTTACTATCCTGAAAGGTTTGCCCTTATCTTATTTTAAAGATCTTCAAGATGATAAAGAAATAATTTTTAAGTCTTTTGACAACCTCTCGGATTGCTTGAAAATATTTGATGAAATACTAAAAAACATAAGTCCAAATAAAAAGAGAATGTTAGAACTTGCTAACTCTGGCTATATTACTGCAACAGATTTGGCTGACTATCTTGTTATTAATTACTCAATCCCGTTTAGAGAAGCTTATGAAAAAACTGCTAAAATAGTCAATCTTGCTGAAAAAAAAAAGAAAAGACTTGATCAATTAACTCTTGAAGAACTCAGAATAATTGAACCAAAATTAACAAAAGATGTATTAAAGGTGTTTGATTTAAAAAATTCTATAAAATCAAAAAATTCATACGGTGGAACATCTTTTGTAAATATAAAAAAAATGATAATGAACTATAAAAAACAAAAATGAAAATAAAAATATTTTTAGCTATAATAATAGTAAACTTAGTGATTTCTTGTGGAAAAAAAAGCGATCCAGAATATAAAAAATCTATTAATAAAATAATAATTCAAAGCACAGTCATAAAAATATCTTGATGAAATATCTAAAAAAAAAGCTCACTATTGAGAATGTGAAAGTCAATTTAATAGCTAAGAAATATGGAACACCAGCATATTGTTATTCTTATTCAAAATTAAAAAGAAACATTGAAAATTTTAAAAAAAGTTTTCAATCATTTTCTCCACTAATATGTTTTGCAGTTAAATCAAATACTAATAGGGATCTAATTAAAGAAATCAAAAAATTTGGACTCGGTGCCGATGTAGTATCTATGGGCGAATTGATGATGGCGGTGAAAGCTGGTATTAATCCAAAAAAAATTGTTTTTTCTGGAGTAGGAAAAACTTTTGAAGAAATAAATTATGCTATAAGTAAGAACATACTCTTAATTAACGCCGAGTCAGAAAGTGAAATTAAGCTAATAGAAAAAATTGCAAAATTAAAAAAAAAGAAAATAGAAATAGGTGTTAGACTAAATCCTAATATTGATGCGAAGACTTTACGTCAGATCTCTACAGGAAAAAAAGATAATAAATTTGGAGTTAATAGCAGTACTTTTATTAAACTCGTAAACAATTATAAAAACTCTAAATATATTAAATTAAAATGTTTGAGTGTCCACATAGGGAGTCAAATCCTTGATCACAAACCTTATGAAAAAATGCTCAAATCAATCATCAAAATATTAAAAAAAATTAATTACAAATTTGAGTTTATTGATCTTGGTGGTGGTATGGGTATTTCTTATAATGATCAAGAAAAAAAACTAGATTATAAAAAATATTGCATAGCAATAAATAAATTTTTGAATGAATATAATTCTAAAATTATATTTGAGCCAGGTAGATCTATAATTGGAAATACTGGAACTTTAATAAGTAAAATAATTTACATAAAAAAGAGTGAGAAAAAAAATTTTATTATTTTAGATGCTGCAATGAATGATTTGATGAGACCAGCTTTATACGGTGCGGTACACAAGATAATGCCTGCATTAAAAAAAACTAAAATTTTGAAAAAGAATCATGAATTTGTTGGGCCAATTTGTGAAAGTACAGATAGTTTTTTAAATTTAAAAAAATTTCAAGATTTAAAAGAAAACGAAATAATTGTGATTTGTGATGTAGGCGCGTACGGGATGTCTTTAGGATCAAATTATAACTTAAGACCAAAGCCTATTGAATTAATGATTAAAGGTTCAAAAATTAAGATTATCAAAAAAAGGCAAAAGTATTTAGATTTTATCTAGCTTTTGAAAAAATGATTAGAAACTTTTTATTTTCTGTTTCCTTTTTTAGTGGAATAATAATTATCTTGATAATATTTTTGCCATCCTTTTTATTTCCTCAAAAGGTTGTTTTATTCGGTGGAAAATTAATGGGTTATTGGACAGGTTTTTGTTTAAAGTTTTTTTTAAATACAAAAATTGAAATAAAAGGAAGAGAAAATATTATTAAAAATGAAAAGTTTTTTATAGCTGCTTCACATCAATCTATGTTTGAAACTTTTTACTTGCAGATCATTTTTAACTCTCCAATATTTATTCTAAAAAAAGAACTAACTTTGATCCCTATTTTTGGGTGGTATTTAAAAAAAATTGGATCTATCTCAATTAAGAGGAATAAGATTGCCAAAGATAATTTAGATTTTTTTGGAAATATTTCTGAAAAATTGATGAATACGAAAAGACCATTAATAATCTTTCCACAAGGAACAAGGGTTTTACCTCATGAACGTCCTCCTTTTAAAAGAGGTGTGTCTAGAATTTATGAACAATTGGATATCATTTGCCAACCAGTTGCAATTAATTCAGGGCATGTCTGGCCAAAAAGAGGAAGTAAAAAAGATAAAAGAACAATAACAGTTTCAATTTTAAAACCAATTCGCCCTGGAGTATCTAAAGATGAATTTTTAAGAAATCTAGAAAACTGCATTTATGCTGAACTTGATTTGTTAAACTAACCCTTCATAGGCATAACAACAAATATACTATTAAAATCACTAGGATCTTTGATTAATGCGGGAGACCCACTGTCATTAAAATATATTTCAACTTTTTCACCATCTAATTGAGATGCAATATCAATCAAGTATCTTGAATTAAAACTTATTTCTAAATCATGCTCAAATTTTACTGACAATGTTTCTTTACCATCTCCACTATTTGTATTATTTACTGATAAATTTAAAGTATCTTTTTCTAAACTGAACTTTACACCGTCTTTTTTATCTAGAGAAACTGAAGCTACTCTATCGACCGAACTTAAAAAAAGTTTTAAATCTATTTCAAGTTTTTTTTGATTATTTTTCGGTATGACCTGTACGTAATTAGGAAATTTTCCGTCAATCAGCTTTGATATTAAAACACTATTATTTAATTCAAATTTAATCTTTGATTTAGCATTAGAAATCTTTACATCACCGTCATAATTATCTAACAAAGAGCATAATTGAAAAATAGTTTTTTTAGGTAATATTATGGGTTCGAAGACTATATCATTATCCAATTTAATTTTAGATATTGACATTCTATGACTATCAGTTGCAGCTGCTGTTAAAAAATTTTTATCTTCAAATTCTGTTTTATGGATATAAATGCCACTTAAGTAATGTCTTGTCTCGTCATTTGAAATTGAAAATTTACATTTATTTAAAAGTTTAAGAAGTTGTTTAGATTTGATAACAAACTCATCTTGATTGAAGTCTTCTTCGGTTACTGGAAATTCTGAGGAACTTATACAATTAAGATTGAAATTTGATTTTTCTGACTCCAAGTGTAATTTACTCTTATCATTAAGTGTAAGATTAATTTTTTTTCCCGAAGACAGTTTTCTCACAATATCATATAAAGTTGATGAGGTTGTGGTAGTTTTCCCCTCCTCCAAAACTTCAACATTTTTAATCTGATGGACAAATATTAAATCTAAATCAGTAGCGGTTAGTGTAAGTTTTGAATTTTGAGCGTCTAAAAGTATGTTTGATAAGATTGGTAGTGTACTTCTTTTTTCAATTACCCCCTGACAATAATTTAAAGCTTGCTGAAAATCTTGTTGGTTTACATTAAATTTCATCTTCTTTATTGTTATATAATATTTGATTTTTCAATTTATTTATATTTTCAACCATCATGGGGTCTTTTTCCTTCAATTTTTCAATGGTCTTAACTGAGTGAATTATAGTTGTATGATCTCTGTTAGAAAATTCTCTCCCAATCTCTGGAAGAGATTTTGAAGTTAAAATTTTTGTTAAGTAAATTCCTATTTGTCTAGGCCTAACTAAATACCTAGATCTTCTGGATGATAACATTTCATTTTTACTAATTTTAAAAAATTTACAAACTAACGTCTGAATAAGATCTATTGTGACTTTATTCTCATTAAGATTTAATAAATCTTTTAGAACAACCTTTGCTTCTGATAAATTTGGGGTTTTACTATATATTCTTGTAAAAGAAACAATCCTATTAATTGCTCCAACTATTTCTCTAATACTAGCTGTAATTTCTCTGCTGATGAAATCCTCAATCTCTTTCGTAATTTTAACTTCATCGGGATATAAATTATTAAAATCTTCAATTTTTTTTAAAACAATTTTTTTTCTAAGCTGATAGTCTGGTTTCTGAATGTCAACAACCAAACCTCCAGAAAATCTAGATTTAATTCTTTCTTGAATTCTTGATAACCTGTTAGGTGGCCTATCTGCAGAAACAATAATTTTAGAACCTTTTTCTTTCAAAGCATTAAACGTGTGAAAAAACTCTTCTTGCATTGCCTCTTTACCATTCATAAACTGAATGTCATCAATGAGAAGAACGTTGGTGTTTCTAAAATATTCTTTAAATTTTACCATATCGTTAGATTTTATGGACTTAACAAATTGATACATAAATCTTTCTGCAGAAATAAACATTACATTGCTATTTTTTTTTAATTCAAAACCAATAGAATTTAATAGATGCGTTTTACCCATACCAACACCCCCATAAATATAAAGTGGGTTATAATTTGAAATATTTTCTGAAACTTTTAGTGAAGCTTCAAAAGCAAGTTTGTTACTTGATCCTGTAATAAAATTTTCAAATGTTTTATTTGGGTCGATTCTATTATATTGAAGGTAAGATTCTTTTATAAAAGAAATATTTTCGCTTTTTTTTAATTGACTAAAGTTTTCCTCTTTTTTTTGATTTTTTAAATTTTGTGAGTCTATTTTAAACTCTATTCTTATGATTTCTTTCTTATGATTTTTTAATGACTGTAAAATTTGATCTAAATATCTAGAAGTAATCCAATCTCTTATAAATCTTGTAGGAACAGATAATAAAACGTAATTATGAAATTCCTCTACAAAAACAATTTTTTTAAGCCAACTTTCATAAATATCCATACCTAATTTATTTTTCATATCTGTTCGAACCATTTCCCAATCCAATTTTTCAGATTTTAAATTAGATAACTTATTTTCTGTA
Source organism: uncultured Pelagibacteraceae bacterium (assembly GCA_902615445.1). GTDB lineage: Bacteria > Pseudomonadota > Alphaproteobacteria > Pelagibacterales > Pelagibacteraceae > Pelagibacter. The sequence continues at coordinate 82,758 of CACMOQ010000005.1, forward strand.
AACGTATTATTCATTTTTTGAGGAAATATTAGTTACAACTATTCATAAGTTTATTGCAACAAATAATTAAAAAAAAAAAACAAAAAAATAAAATCTAGGATTGTGTTTTTTTTTATCTTTCCGAAAATATTCTTTGACAAAAAAATTTTTTATGTATCAAAATTTACAAAATTAATTCCTAAAAAAAATATATTAGAAATTTACTAAATCAAAATATTGTGAATTAATAAAATTAAAACATATATAGGGTGTATGCCTTAAGTTGAATCAACCAGCAATATACAAATTAAATTGAATTAATTTTTTTTGAAATTCTTGAGACGTTTCTTGAAGCGTTTTGTTTTTTTATAATGCCAGTTTTAGCAATTTTCATTAATTCTGAATTCAACTTGGGTAAGAATTTGAGTGCTTCTGTTTTTTTTTTACTATCAATTAAAAGATTCATCTTTTTTAAAGCATTTTTATATCTGCTTTTTCTAGCTCTGTTAACTGCGGTTTGTCTTGATATTCTTCTAATTCTTTTGATCGCTGATTTTGTGTTAGCCATAAGCGCAGGGGTATAGCTTGAGAATTAATTTTGGTCAATGAAATAATCATAATTTTTGACAGATATTACAAAAAAAAGAGGACCTATTAGAAATTTTTTTTTTCTGAATTACCCCTTTACAATAAGATCGCTTACACTTTAAACCATTTCTTTCATAAACTTTAAAATTTTTTTGAAAATTTCCTGATTTACCATCTGTGTTTTTAAAATCCCTAATACTTGATCCTCCTTGCTCAATCGCATTAATCAAAACTTTTTTAGAGTTAAATATTAGTTTTTCACAATCCTTTTTATTTAATGAAGATACTTTTTTTTCTGGATTTATATTACTTAAAAATAAAATTTCACTTGCATAAATATTGCCTATACCAGACACAAAAAATTGATCCAATAAAAAATTCTTAATATTCTTTTTTTTCCTCTTAAAAAAAGAAAAAACATACTTTACGTTGAATTCATTTTGCAAAGGTTCAGGCCCAAGTTTAGAAAATCTCTCTTTTAAAATTTTTATATCTTTAGCAATCTCAAAAAAACCAAATCTTCTAGGATCATTGTAGACAATTTTAAGACTATCAAAAAAAATCTCTACATGATTATGTTTTTTTGGTAACAGAGGAGAGTTATAAAAACTAGTATTTGTGACTAAACTATTTTTATAATTTTCAACTAGATGAACTGTTCCTGACATACCTAGATGTAAAATACAGTAACTATGATTTGATAGACAAATAATAATATATTTGGAGAATCTTTTAACCTCTATTATTTTTTTTCCAGTCAGATATTTAGCAAAATTTATTGGAATCTTTGATCTCAGATTTCTATTTCTAATTATTACTTTTTTGACCACTTTTTGTTTTATTTTTCTATTAAGTGATTGTCGTACTATTTCTACTTCTGGTAATTCTGGCATTTATTATTATATTGAATATATATTTTTGAATTATGCAACAATATCTACAAAATAAAAAAGGGCTTGTCCAAAATGTTTTTGATCAAGTTTATGATCGGTATGATCTGATGAATGATTTTATGTCATTAGGTGTTCATAGATTGTGGAAAAAAAATCTAATTAATATGATGAATCCATCATCAAATCAAAATTTGATTGATGTTGCATGTGGTACGGGAGATATTGCAGGACTCTTTCTTAAATATGTTAATGAATCCTCTCAAGTGACATGTATTGATCCAAACAGAGGAATGATCAGTAAAGGAAAAGAAAAATTATCAAAATTCAAAAATATAAATTGGATTATTTCACGAGCAGAAAATATCCCGTTATCCGACAATTTATTCGACTTTTATACAATAAGCTTTGGTTTAAGGAACACTGCTAAAATAAGCAATGCACTATCTGAGGCTTATAGAGTTTTAAAACCTGGGGGACGTTTTTTATGTTTAGAATTTTCGAAAATTCAAAACACTAACTTTGAAAAAATTTACAAAAATTACTCTAGACTTATACCCACTCTGGGAAAATTGATTGTTGGTGAAAAACAGCCTTATGAATATTTAATAAAAAGTATTGAAAATTTTTTAAATCAAGAGGAATTAATAGAATTAATGATTAAGAATAATTTTAAAAAATGCACATATAGAAATTTATCTGGAGGGATGGTTTCTATTCATAGTGGGTGGAAAATCTAGTGATAAGAAAATTATTTATTCTTTTTAAACTTGGAAGGAAAATAGCCAATTCTGATATTTTAAATATCGTATCAAAATTTAAAGAACCACCTTTAGCCATTAAAATTTTGTTTAAAATATTATCTTTTTCTTTTTCACCAAAGAAGCAAATAGATTTAAATAAAGATGAGGGAGAAAGGTTGTCTGACTCATTGGAGTCAATGGGAACAACTTTTATCAAACTAGGCCAGTTTTTAGCTACAAGACCAGATATTATTGGTGAAGAACTTTCAAAAAGACTAGAAAATCTTCAAGATAAGCTACCTCCTTTTTCATTATTACAAGCAAAAGAAATTATTAAAAATGATCTAGGTAATGAATGTTACGACTCTATTATCAATCTTAGTGAACCAGTTGCAGCAGCATCTATTGCTCAAGTACATAAAGCGCAAATAAATGACAATGGGGTTCTAAAAGATGTTGCTATTAAGATTCTAAGACCAAATATTAAAAAAATATTTAATGAAGAAATAGATGCAATGATGCTTTTTGCTTTTCTGGTTGAGTCATTTATAAAAAAAACAAAAAGATTAAAATTGGTCGAGGTAGTTTTTTTATTAAAGGAAATTACAAATTTAGAAATGGATTTAAGATTTGAGGCAGCTGCAGCAAATGAATATGCCGAAAATACAAAAAATGATGTTGGATTTAGAGTTCCCAAAATTTACTGGAATTACACCAGTGAAAACGTTATGACCTTAGATTGGGTTGATGGAATATCTATTAGGGAGACACAAGAACTTATAAATAAAGAGTTTAATACAGAAAAAATAGCAGAGGACATTATTCAAAACTTTTTAAGACATGCTGTAAGGGATGGTTTTTTTCATGCTGACATGCACCAAGGTAACATCTTCATAGACAACGATGGCCAGATTGTTCCAATTGATTTCGGAATAATGGGACGACTAGACAAAATGAGTAAAAGATTTTTAGCTGAAATATTATTTGGTTTTATTCAAAGAGATTATCGTAAAGTTGCAGAAGTACATTTAATTGCTGGTCTCGTTCCAAAGGAAGTGCCAATAGACGATCTTGCACAAGCACTAAGATCTATTGGAGAACCAATTTTTGGTCAAGCAGTAAAGGATATCTCTGGAGGTAAATTGTTAAAACAACTCTTTGATGTCACTGAAAAATTTAATATGCAAACTCAGCCACAGCTTTTAATGCTTCAAAAAACCATGGTCGTAGTGGAAGGTGTTGCGAGAAAATTAAACCCCAACACAAATATTTGGACCACTTCAAAACCTGTTCTTGAAAGCTGGCTAAGAGAAACAAAAGATCCAATGACAAAATTAAATGAAACTTTACAAAATACATCAGAAGTAATTAAAAGATTACCAGAATTTCCTGAAATTATGGATAAAGCTAACCAGGCTCTTACTTATTTAGCAAGCGGACAAATTCCACAAAACTCGAACTCATATACTGCATTAAATACTCAAAAATCAGAAATGATTGCTTTTAGAAACCAATCTATTATTAGTATATTAGTTCTTGTAATTTTGGGCCTTTTAATATTTTAATTTAAATGATGAAAGATTTATTAAATAAAAAAATTCTTTTTATAATATGTGGCGGTATTTCAGCCTACAAAAGTCTTGAAACAATAAGGATGTTTAAAAAGCATAACGCTCAAATTAAAACAATTCTTACTAAAAATGCTAAAGAGTTTGTAACGCCATTATCTGTAACTTCCTTATCTAAAGGAAAAGTCTATGATGATTTGTTCAGTTTAGAAAATGAGGCAGAAATGGATCATATTTCTCTTTCTAGGTGGGCTGATGTGATAATCATCGCTCCAGCAACCGCTAACACTATCTCTAGACTTAGCCAAGGTAGTTCAGATGATTTAGCCTCTACAGTTACATTAGCTTCTAATAGACAAGTTTTTTTAGCTCCAGCAATGAATGTACGAATGTGGGAACATAAATCTACACAAATTAATTTAAAAAAATTAAAAAGCTATGGCTATAAAATTATAGGCCCTGAAATAGGCGATATGGCCTGTGGCGAATATGGTGAAGGCAAAATGTCTGAACCTTTAGTTATATACAAAGAAATTCAAAATTTTCTGTTTGACAAAATTAAAAATAATAATTTCAAGGCATTAGTGACCGCAGGTCCAACGAATGAGTATATAGATCCTGTAAGATTTATTACAAATAAATCAAGCGGTCGACAAGGTTATGAAATTGCTAAATCTCTTCATAAAAGAGGCTTTGATACAACGCTAATATCTGGACCAACAAATTTAAAAGTTGATGAAAATATAAAATTAATCAAGGTTGAGACAGCAGAAGAAATGTTTAAAGCAACTCAAAAAAGTCTGCCAACTGATATAGCTATATTTGCTGCTGCTGTTGCCGATTTTAAACTAAGAGTTAAACAAAAAGAGAAAATTAAAAAAATTGAAAATTTAACATTAAATTTAGAAAAAAATATCGACATATTGAATTATGTATCCAATCACAATTCTATGAGGCCAAAAATTGTTGTGGGTTTTGCTGCTGAGACATCAAACTTAGAAAAAAATGCAGCTGAAAAATTAAAAAATAAAAATTGTGACTGGATAATTGCTAATGATGTTTCAAAAGATGAAAGTGGTTTTAACGCTGAGCATAATGAAATTAAGATTTTCTACAAAAATAAAAAAATGAAAACAGAAAATATTTCATTAAGAAAAAAATCAGAAATATCTGAAGAAATTGTAGATAGAATAGTTGCTCAGATAAATTAATGGTTAAAGTTTTAATAAAAAAACTTGATCCAACCGTAAAATTACCTGAATACAAAACCAACGGAGCATCAGGTGTAGACTTAAAAGCATTTATAAAAGAAACCATTAACCTAAAACCTAAAAAATCTGTTTTAGTTCCCACAGGATTATCTGTGGCATTCTCTGAAGATTTCGAAATTCAAATAAGACCAAGATCAGGCTTAGCAGCCAAAAACAATATAAGTGTTTTGAATACACCAGGGACAATTGATAGCGACTACAGAGGAGAAATAAAAGTCATAATTTATAATCATGGTGATGAAAATTTCTTAATAAGTAATGGTGATAGAATTGCTCAAATGATATTAACGCCTGTATTGAAGATGGAATTAGAAGAAGTAAATAATTTGCCTGAATCTATAAGAGGAAAAGGTGGTTTTGGCTCAACAGGTAAATGAGTATCAAATTAAATAAATATCAAATAGAAAAATTTTCAAGACAGATTGTCTTAAAAAACATTGGAGTCCTAGGCCAAAAAAAAATAATTAAAGCTAAAGTGTTAATTGTTGGTATGGGTGGTTTAGGGTGCCCTGCAGCTGAATATTTAACAAGAGCAGGGATAGGGTCATTAGGTATTATTGATTCTGATAATGTTGATTTATCAAATATTCATCGACAAAGTCTTTTCAATTCTGAAGATTTAAAAAAATCAAAAGTTTTAGCAGCAAAGCAAAAACTAAAAAAAATTAACCCAAAAACAGACATTGATTGTTATAAAATTAAGTTAAATAAGAAAAATTGTTTAAATATCATTAAAAAATATGATTTTGTCATAGATGGCTCTGATAATTTTGAAACTAAATTTTTAATTAACGATTTTTGTAAAAAATTTAAGAAATTTTTAGTTACAGGTGCAATTAGTAAGTTTGATGGACATATTTTTACATTTAATTTCAAAAAAAAGGGAACACCATGTATAAGAAATTTTTTTCAAGAGGAAAAGGTTTTTGATAATACATTAAACTGTGAATATGAGGGGGTTTTAGGGACTGTTGCTGGTATCGTTGGTATTTTCCAAGCAAACGAAATTTTAAAAAAAATTTTAAATATTGGAAAAGATCTAAACGGTTATATTTTAATTTTAGACTTATTGAATTTAAATTTTAGAAAAGTCAAATTAAACAAGTTTAAAAATGTTTAAAAAGATATTTATAATAATTACCTCATTTATTTTTTTTTCAACTGCGTTATCAGAAGAAGTATTTCTATCATTAAAGAAAAATAAGGTAAATGTAAGATATGGTCCAAGCTTTGAATCTTCTGTAAAATTTATTTACAAGAAAATAGATTTACCTATAAAGCAAATTGATAAAAAAGATAATTGGAGAAGAATTATAGACTTAAAAAATAATAGTGGATGGATACATTCCTCACAATTAAAGCCTATTAGTGCCACTATTTCCTTAAACGACAAAATCTTATTTGATAAACCTACAATCTTTTCAAAACCTGTTGCGAAAATTAAAAAAGGTAGAGTTTTGATAGTTCAAAATTGTCAAACCTATTGGTGCAAGGTTAAAACTGATAATTACAAAGGTTGGATAGAAAATAATAATTTGTGGGGAGAAGTAAAGTAACCTCTACCTAAATAAATTTTATTACTTTTGTTGAACGCAGATATCTTTAATTACTGGTGTATTCGCACAATCTCCACATTTAGTTTTTTGGACTATACATCCATCATCAAGAATTTCTACATCAACAACTTTATCACATTTAGAACAAGTTGATGAAATAGTTAATCCACATTTTTTACAGTTATAGTTTTCGATATGCATGTAATTAAAATAACTACAGAAAAAATGAATTCAATAAAAAAATTTGAGAATAATTATCATTAGCAGATTTTTTTTGAGAATGATAACTAGTATCAAAGTTTATTCAATTAAGTAAAAATTTTTATTTATTTTTTTGATTTACTTGCCCACCATTTATCTAAAATAAAATACCAAACAGAATTTGCAATCGGCTCTACTATTGCGTCTGTAAGTGCAATCATAAACGAAACTTCAGCTACTAACATTAGAACAGTAATAGCGATCGCAAAATGTCCAATTGTATAAATTATGGTTCTTAAAATTGAACCCTTATTATTAGAGTAAATTTGTCCAGCAGTTTTGAATATGCCAGTAGTTATTTCCATTATTTTTTAAACGGACTTTCAAGCACACAAGCAACCAAATGCACTCTCGCCTGTTCTCCACCATTAAAAAAATTATGATACTTGGTGTTGTTTGTTATCCATACCTTTCCATCAGCTGGAAGGTGTTTTGCAACATTTTCAATAACCATTGAACAACCTTTATTAGTTATTATAGGCACATGTAGTCTACATTCAGGATCTTTATGCCAGCTCAATGTTGATCTAGGTTCTTTTAACAAAAGTCTAACTCTACCTAGTTTAAACTTCTTTCTTAATATCTCGTAAACTTCCTTAAAATATGTATTTTCGAATTCAGGAACTAATTGAGTATATTTGGACTCATCTATATCGACGTCTCTAGAGACCTCTTTTCCAGTTTCGTCTGCAATTGTCCAATATTTTCCTCTTATATTATTTCCTTCTATAGAACTTTTATCATTGGGAATTTGGTTTAAAGAAATAGCACCAAAATGTGTAACGCCAGGAGAATTAAACCTTTTAGCCTTTAAAATTTTATCTAAATCATTTCTCAGTCTTGAAATATCAAAATTAAGATTAGGAACCTCATAAAAGTCCTCAAAATTTGTTGTTACCATTTTATTATCTCACATTTAAAAATTAATTCAATTTCAAATCAAATCGATCGGAATTCATTACTTTTACCCACGCAGCAACAAAATCTTTTACAAACTTATCACCTGAATCTTCAGATGCGTAAACTTCTGCTAAAGCTCTTAATTGCGAATTTGAACCAAAAATTAAATCAACTCTTGTTGCTTTCCATTTTGTTTTTTGTGTTTTTCTATCTTTTCCAACAAATGTTTGTTCCGATTTATCCTCTTCTTTCCATGTAGTATTCATATCTAAAAGATTTACGAAATAATCATTTGTAAGAGAACCAGGTCTATTTGTGAAAACACCATGTTTCGAGCCATCATAGTTAGTGTTTAATACTCTCATTCCACCAACAAGTACGGTCATTTCTGGTGCAGTTAAGCCCATCAATTGGGCTTTATCTACCAATTTTTCTTCTGCAGAAACATTCGAAGCTCCTCCATTTAAATAGTTTCTAAAACCATCTGCATTCGGTTCAAGTAGACTAAATGAGTGGATATCGGTCTGATCTTGTCTTGCATCTCCTCTTCCTTCCAAAAATGGAACTTGAACTTTATAACCACCTTTTTTTGCAGCCATTTCGATACCAACACCTCCGGCTAGTACAATTAAGTCTGCCATTGAAACGCTTCTCTTTTTATTATCAAATTTGCTTTTTATTTTACCTAAAGCATTGGTTACTGTTGATAATTTTTTTGGATTATTTACTTTCCAGTTTTTTTGTGGTTCCAACAATACTCTTGCGCCATTAGCACCACCTCTTTTGTCTGATCCTCTAAAAGTAGAGGCTGATGCCCATGCAGTAGAAACTAAATCTGAAATTGATATTTTGGACTTAGAAATCATATTTTTTAAATCTTTAATATCTTTTGATTTAAGTTTGTATTTAGGCTTATCAATTGGATCTTGCCAAATTAATTGTTCTTTTGGTACCTCACTTCCAAGATAGCAAACTCTAGGGCCCATATCTCTGTGAGTTAATTTAAACCAAGCCCTAGCAAATGCATCATGAAACTCTTTAGGATTTTGATGAAAATGTTTTGTTATAGGTCCGTAACTTGGATCAACTTTCATTGAGATATCGGTCGTTTGCATCATTGGTGGATGAAGCACACCTTTCTGATGAGCATCAGGAACCATTTTAATCTCCTGACCATTTTTCTTAGGCGTCCATTGATGAGCACCAGCTGGGCTTTTTGTTAACTCCCACTCATGTCCATATAAACAATCTAAATAACCCATATCCCATTTAATTGGATTTTGAGTCCAAGCACCTTCAATACCACTGCTTATTGTATCAACACCTTTTCCAGATTTGTATCCACTATTCCATCCAGTTGATTGATCTTGAAGTTTTGATGCCTCAGGATCAGGACCTTTAAATGACTCTGAAGCTGCCCCGTGTGATTTACCAAACGTATGTCCTCCGGCTACCAATGCCGCTGTTTCATAATCATTCATAGCCATTCTTCCAAATGTCTCTCTGATATCATGTGCTGCAAGTTTTGGATCTGGATTAGCGTCAGGGCCTTGCGGATTAACATATATTAAACCCATATGTGAAGCTCCTAACGGCTGTTCTAAATCTCTTTTTCCACTATATCTTTCCACACCTAACATTTCTTTTTCTGAGCCCCAATAAATATCATCCTCTGGTTCCCAGATATCAGTTCTACCGGCTCCAAAACCAAAAGTTTTAAAACCCATTGAGTCTAAAGCTACATTTCCAACAAGTATAAATAAATCTGCCCATGAAATTTTTCTTCCATACTTTTTTTTGATAGGCCATAAAAGTAATCTAGCTTTATCTAAGTTGACATTATCTGGCCAAGAATTAAGTGGTGCAAATCTTTGATTTCCTGTTCCAGCTCCGCCTCTGCCATCTCCAGTTCTATAAGTACCTGCAGCATGCCAAGCCAATCTAATGAATAATGGACCGTAGTGTCCATAATCAGCAGGCCACCATTCCTGAGAGTCTGTCATCAACTTTTTTAAATCTTTCTTTAATGCTTTATAATTAAGCTTTTTGAATTCTTTAGCATAGCTAAATTTTTTATCCATAGGGTTGGATAAGTTTGAGTGCTGACTAAGGATCTTAAGATTTAAACTGTTTGGCCAAAAATCTCTTACTGTTTGACCTCTTCCTGCAGAAAACTTTGCGGGTGTTCCAGCTCCAGTAAATGGACATTTGCTCATTTGATTGGCTTTAAAAGATTTATCTTTAAAATTTTCAGTACTCATTTATTCCCCCATGTTTATTAGATTTTTCTAGTTTATAATGATTCTAAAAAGGTGTCAATTGGTTTAAAATGACGCTTGAATTATAACAACAAAAATTAGTCTTCTAACTTTACTAGAACCTCAACGGATTTAATTTTTTTTCCATTGATTTTTTTTAAAATGTTAATTGGACCTACATCAGCATTTTCTAAGTCTATCAATTTTTCCTCTTTTAAATCATAAAAATGATGATGGTCAGAAATATTTGTATCAAAATAAGTTTGATTTGAGTTTATAGGTATTTGTTTTAAATACCCTTTTTTTTCAAAAGCGTGTACAGTGTTATAAATTGTTGCTAGAGAAATTTTATCACTTACTTGTTTCTTTATTTTCTGATCCAGCTCGTTGATGGTAAAATGAAATGTTTTTTCTGAGTTAAATAGTACCTCACATATCTGAAGTCTTTGTTTGGTAGGACGTAATCCAGAATTTCTTAATTTTTCAATATATTTCACAATTAATTTGTATTATTAATTAAAATTATTCTAAACTATTGCTAAATTTATATTATATAGTGGTAAAATCAAGTAAATAAGAGTACTCAATTTTATGAAAAAAAATTCCTACTCATACAATGAACTTATAAATTGTGGAGAAGGTAAATTGTTTGGACCAGGAAATGCTAAATTACCGCTTCCACCAATGCTCATGTTTGATAGAATAACAGAAATTAATGATAATGAGGGTGCTTTTAAAAAAGGATTACTAAAAGCAGAACTTGAAATAAAAAAGAATCTTTGGTTTTTCGATTGTCATTTTAAAGAGGATCCTGTAATGCCTGGATGTCTTGGTTTAGACGCTATGTGGCAATTAGTGGGTTTTTATTTAGGCTGGATTGGAAATCCTGGAAAAGGAAGGGCTTTGGGTGTTGGAACAGTAAAATTTACAGGGGAAGTTTTACAAGATGTAAAATTAGTGAAATATGAAATTGACATGAAAAAAATTATGTCACCTGGAGGTACAACAGTTGGGCTTGCGAATGGAGTGGTTTTAGCGGATGAAAAAAAAATATATTCAGCAGATAATTTAAAAGTGGGATTATTTAAATAATGAGAAGAGTCGTAATTACAGGATTAGGAGTAGTGTCTTGTTTAGGGAACAATCAAGAAGAGGTTCATCAATCATTATTAAATTCAAAATCTGGAATTTCATTTGCTGAGGAATACAAAGAACATAATTTAAAAAGTCATGTGCATGGCAAGCCTAATATAAAACTTGAAGATCATATAGATAGAAAAACAATCCGATTTATGGGTTCAGGTTCTGCGTATAATTACATAGCAATGAAAGAGGCAATTAAAGACTCTGGCCTAGAGGAAAAAGAAGTAAGTAATTTTAAAACTGGAATAGTTATGGGTTCAGGAGGGCCTTCAATTGAAAATGTAATTTTAGCAGCAGACAAAACACGAGCAAAAACTCCAAAATTAATGGGTCCTTTTATAGTCCCAAGAACCATGGCAAGCACGGCATCAGCGACTTTAGCAGTTCCATTTAAAATTAAAGGAACAAACTACACAATGAGTTCTGCATGCGCCACCAGTGGTCACTGTATAGGCAATTCAATGGAATTAATTCAAATGGGAAAACAAGATATTGTTTTTGCTGGAGGGAGTGAAGAAATACACTGGGCCATGACAGCTATGTTTGATGCTATGACTGCATTGTCATCTAAGTACAATGAAACTCCTGAAACAGCTTCTAGAGCTTATGATAAAACAAGAGATGGATTTGTAATTGCGGGAGGAGCTGGAGTTCTGGTCCTTGAAGAATACGAACACGCTAAAGCTAGAGGAGCTAAAATATACGCTGAATTAACTGGTTATGGAGCAACTTCAGATGGATACGATATGGTAGCTCCATCAGGTGAGGGAGCTGTAAGATGTATGAAAATGGCTATGGAAACAGCTAAAAATAAAATTGAATATATTAATACTCATGGGACTTCTACTCCTGTTGGGGACATCACAGAGCTAAATGCAGTGAAAGATACTTTTGGAGAAAATATTCCAAAAATAAGTTCAACAAAATCTTTATCGGGTCATCCATTGGGGGCTGCTTCAGTACATGAGGCTATTTATTGTTTAATTATGATGAAAAATAATTTTATTGCTGGATCAGCGAATATAAATGAAATGGATGAAGAAGCTAAAAAATTTCCAATAGTTGCAAAAACAGAAACTGAAATAACATTAAACACAGTTATGTCTAATAGTTTTGGTTTTGGTGGAACTAATGCTGCTTTAATTTTTGAAAAGGTTTAATTAATGAGTTTAATGAAAGGTAAAAAAGGATTGATCATGGGTGTTGCCAATGAACGATCTATTGCGTGGGGTATTTCACAAAAATTAGCTGAGGCTGGTGCTGAACTCGCTTTCACATATTTAGGAGATGCTTTAAAAAAAAGAGTTATTCCTTTAGCAGAAAAATTAAATTCAAAAGTTACATTCTGTTGTGATGTCGAAAAAAAAGAAGAGGTGGTAAAATTATTTGAAAATATTAAATCTCAATGGGGTGAAATTGATTTTGTAGTCCATGCAGTCGCATTTTCAGATAAATCAGAATTATCAGGTGAATATCTAGATACAACTAGAGAAAACTTTTTAAGAAGTATGTTAATTTCATGTTTTTCATTTACAGAGGTAGCAAAGGAAGCTTCAAAAGTAATGAAGCAAGATGGTAGTCTTCTAACTTTAACTTACGAGTCAACTAAGGCTATTCCAAATTATAATGTGATGGGTGTTTGCAAATCGGCTTTAGAGGCTAGTGTAAAATACTTAGCTAGAGATTTAGGTGCTAAAGGCATAAGAGTGAATGCCATAAGCGCTGGACCTATTAAAACCTTAGCAGCTTCAGCTATTGGTGATGCAAAATTCTTATATAAGTGGAATGAGGACCATTCATTTCTTAAAAGAAACGTGGATATTCATGATGTTGGTAACTCAGCATTGTATCTATTAAGTAATCTTGCAAATGGTGTTACAGGTGAAATTCACTATGTAGATGCTGGGTATAATAAGGTTGGGATGCCAGATCCTAAGAACATAACTTAATATAATAAAGAATTTTATTGAATAGTCTTATTCAATTAAAATAAATATCGATATTTTTAAAAACCTACAGGGTGAATTATTTACTCTTCTAATTATTCTTTTTAAATAGTTTTTAATCCAAGGTTAATTTCTTTCTTATACGAAGTAAATAATATATAAAAATATAAACTTTTTTGGGTTATGCCTATAACAAGAATTTTAAAAAAAAACATTTTCAAAAATTTTAACAAAGATGAATTAATAAATTATGTAGAAACAGGTGTTCATCAGGGTTATAGCATTTATCAATCTTTGGAGATAGGTTTCAAAAATATTATTGGAGTTGAAAAATATATAAACTATGTAGAAAATACTAGAAATAAATTTAAAAATAATAATTCTGTACACATAATTCATGCTGATAGTAGAAATGGTTTAGAAGAAGTTTTTAAGAATAAAATAAATAATATTTTTATCTTTTTAGATGCTCATGGACATTTAGAGATAGACGATAGTCCATTAGAGGAAGAATTAAATTTTTTAAAAAAAAAAAACAATTTGATTAAATTATTAATTGTTGATGATTTTTATCAAATTAAAAAAAATAGTGGTGATTGGCAAAAAAATACTAACTTAAAAAATATACTAAAATTATCTGAAAGTTTTTTTGATGGTGAAAAAACTTCAGTTAATGAAATATTTTACTATTATGGAGGGTTATTCAAAAGAAAAAAGAATTCTTATTTAATAATTTCAAGAAATGTCAAATTCATTAACTATAACTTTTTTTACAGATTATTAAATGATATATATATTTATATTCTTCATAAAATTAAATTTAATTAAAAAAAATTTATTTACTTAGTAGCTTGTTTCATGGAAAGTTTTACTTTTCCTCTATCGAATCCAATTACTTTAACTTTAACCTCGTCACCTTCTTTCACAACATCAGTAACTTTAGCTACCCTTTTATCTGCAAGTTCCGAAATATGAACAAGTCCATCTTGTTTTCCTAAAAAATTGACAAATGCACCAAACTCCATAATCTTCATAACTTTACCTGAATATATTTTATTTAATTCAGCTTTTGCTGTGATGTCTTTAATCATCTGCATTGCGGTGTTTCTTGACGCTTCATCTGGAGCAGCAACTGTTACTACACCCTCATCATTTACATCTACTTTTGCACCTGATTTTTCAACTATTTCTCTTATTGTTGCACCACCTTTTCCAATTACAGCTGCAATATCTTTTTTATCGACATTTATCTTTTCCATTTTTGGTGTATGTTTTCCAACTTCAGATCTTGAAACTGATAATGCTTTATTCATTTCTCCTAAAATATGAACTCTTCCATCTTTGGCTTGACTTAATGCCTGTTCCATTATTTCAAATGTTATACCTGTAATTTTGATATCCATTTGTAGAGAGGTAATTCCATCTTTGGTTCCAGCGACCTTGAAGTCCATATCACCTAAATGATCTTCATCACCTAAAATGTCTGATAGGACACTAAAATCATCACCCTCTTTAATTAAACCCATTGCAATACCTGCAACTGGTTCTTTAATTGGTACTCCTGCATCCATTAATGCAAGTGAAGTTCCACAAACAGTGGCCATTGAGGATGAACCGTTAGACTCTGTAATTTCAGAAACCACTCTAAATGTGTAGGGAAATGACTCTTTTGATGGCAATGACGAGTGAATAGCTCTCCACGCTAATTTACCATGTCCTATTTCTCTTCTACCAGTTCCAATTCTTCCTGTTTCTCCAACTGAAAATGGGGGGAAATTATAATGAAGCATAAACCTTTCTCTTTGTAATCCATCTAAGCTTTCAATTCTTTGTTCATCATCAGATGTACCTAAAGTAGCTGTAACTATTGCCTGTGTTTCTCCTCTGGTAAATAAAGCAGATCCATGCGTTCTAGGTAAAATACCAACTTCACAAGAAATAGGTCTTACATCAGATAGTCCTCTACCATCTATTCTATTTTTATTTTTTAAAATATCTGTTCTGACAATTGTCTTTTCAAGATTTTTTAGTTCAGAGTTCACATCAAGATCAGTATAGTTTTCATCTTCCTCATAAAGTTTTTTAGCTTTATCGGTAATTTCTGAAATTTGATTTGATCTGTCTTGTTTGTCTCTAGTAGCAAATGCTTTTTTAAGATCTTCTGTAAAAGTTTCTTCAAGTTTCTTTTTAACTTCAGATAAGTCTTTCTTTTCAACAGTCCATTCAGGTTTTCTGCATTCTTTAGCCAATTCCTCTATCATTTGAATTACCGGAACAAAACCTTCATGACCAAATTTAACTGCATTTAACATTTCTTCTTCAGTTAATCCGCTCGCCTCAGACTCTACCATAAGCACAGCATCTTTTGTGCCAGCAACCACTAAATCTAATTTTGATTTTTCAAGTTCAGCTTTTGAGGGATTTAAAACATATTTACCATCAATATATCCAACTCTAGAAGCTCCCACAGGACCCATAAATGGCATTCCTGATATAGCTAAAGCTGCAGACGATGCGATAATCGACAGAATGTCTGCTTCGTTTTCTTTATCGTAAGAAATTACAGTTGGCAATAACTGAACTTCATTTTTAAATTCATCAGGAAACAATGGTCTGATCGGTCTATCAATTAGCCTTGAGATTAATGTTTCACTCTCAGTTGGTCTTGCTTCTCTTTTAAAATATCCACCCGGAATTTTTCCTGCTGCATAATACTTTTCTTGATAATTCACAGATAGTGGAAAGTAATCCATGTCTGGATTTACTTTTTTTGCTCCTACGACTGTTGCTAAAACAACTGTCTCACCACATGTTGCGATGATTGCTCCGTCTGCCTGTCTTGCTACTTTTCCTGTTTCTAAACTTATCTTCTTCCCTGCTACTTCAACTTCCTTCTTGTATACTTTAAACATTTCATTTCCATTTCTTTTCGTTCATTTCGTTTCATTCCGTTCTATCTATCTTGACTTTTATTTTCTTAAATTCAATTTCGACAGGACATTCTTGTAAGAATTTATCTTGTTTTTTTTAAGATAATCTAACAATTTTTTTCTTCTATTGACTGCTCTAAGTAATCCAACAGATGAATGTTTATCTTTTTTGAATTGCTTAATATGCTTAGAGAGAGTTTCAATTTTTTCTGTTAACAACGCGATTTGGATCTCTGAAGATCCAGTATCTTTTTCATGCATTGCTAGTTCCTTGACTTTTTTATTCATATATATTTTCCTATTTATTACTTTGCTTTATTAAATTTTCTATCTTTTCTGCATATTCGAATGATTCATCTTTTCTAAAAAGTAATTTTGGTAAAAATTTCATTACAACTTTTTGGGATAAAATCTTCCTTATCAAAAATGAGTACTCCTTTAAAATATTAATACTTTCTTCAGCATTTTTTCCTCCAAGCGGAAGTACATAAGCCTTGGCTATTTTTAAATCTTGACTCATTCTTACCTCCGTCACTGTAATTGTGTTAGTCTCTAAATTTGGTACCTTAGCCTCGTTTCTAATGAAAATCATGCTTAAAGCTTGTTTAACCATTTCGCCAACTCTTAGTTGTCTTTGTGTTATTGGTTTACCTAATTTATCTGCCATTATATTGACCTTTCCTTTGAAGTAACGCTAAACGCTTCTAATGTGTCATTTTTTTTAAAATCAACATAATCTTTGATGGTAATTCCGCACTCTTGACCGTTACTGACTTGCTTTACTTGGTTTTTTTCTCTAAATAATGATCCTACTTTTCCTGTAAAAATTATATTCCCATCTCTAATTATTCTTAACTCCGAATTACTACTGATTTCACCTTCTGTGACTTTAGAGCCTGCTACTTTACCTGCTCCTGAAACCTTGAATATCTCCAGTATTTGAGCAGTTCCAGTTATATTTTCTTGTATATCAGGAGCTAATAAGCCTGACATTTTTGATTTTATATAATCTAATACCTCATAAATAATATTATACGACGAAATTTTAATCTTCTCAGCTTCTGCTAATTTTTTTGCTTCTTTGCTTGGTTTAACGTTGAATGCTATCAAAACTGCATTTGAGGCTTTAGCTAAAGTGACATCTGTTTCTGTGACCATTCCAATATCTGATAAAATTATTTTTGGTTTTACCTCATCATGTTTAATCTGACTTATAGCATTTTTTATTGCCTCAGAAGATCCATGTACATCAGATTTGATAATTAGATTCAATTCCTCTGTAGAGTTGTCTGAAAATGCTGAATCTTGAGTTGCAAAAGTTAAAGGATTTTTTCCATCCTTATTTTCCTGAGATCTATTTTGACTTAAATTTTTAGCTTCTTTTTCATTGTTAAGGACAATAAAATCGTCTCCTGCTTTTGCTGCACCATTAATTCCTAAAATTTCAACTGGAGTTGATGGTGAAGCATCCTCAATACTTATACCTTTGTCATTAATAATAGCTCTAACTTTTCCCCATCTCAAACCACTTACGAAAAAATCTCCTTTTTTCAAGGTACCAGCAGTTACGATTATTGTTGCCACAGGACCTCTGCCTACATCAATTTTTGATTCTAAAACAATACCGGTGGCTTTTGAATGGAAATCTGTTTTCAAATCTAAAATTTCAGCTTGAAGAATGATTGCCTCAAGTAGTTTATCTAAATTTAATCTAGTTTTAGCAGATATCTCAACCATCAAAGTATCTCCTGAGAGGTCTTCAGCAATTAATTCGTGCTCTAATAATTGATTTTTAATTTTTTGTGGATCGGCCTCAGGAAGATCACATTTGTTAATTGCAACAACTATTGGAACATTAGCAGCTTTAGCATGTCTAATAGACTCCACAGTTTGAGGTTTAACTCCATCATCCGCCGCCACGACCAATACAACTATATCCGTAAGTTTTGAGCCTCTTGATCTCATCTCTGTAAATGCAGCATGTCCGGGTGTATCTATAAAAGTCAGTTTATTTGACTGATTTTCAATTTGATAGGCGCCGATATGTTGGGTAATTCCTCCAAACTCTCCTGAAACGACATTTGTACTTCGTAAAACATCTAGCACTGAAGTTTTACCATGGTCCACATGGCCCATAACAGTGACGATCGGCGGTCTATTATAAAGATTTTCTGTTCTTGCAGCTTTAATCTTATTTATAATTTCTTCAGCTTTTTCCTCTCTTATCGGGTTATGTCCAAATTCTTTTACCAAATACTCAGCTGTGTCCGCTGCCAAGGTCTGATTAATTGTAACTGTAACTCCCATACCAAACAAAAATTTTATAACATTACTAGATTGCTCGGCCAT
>CACMOQ010000006.1 GCA_902615445.1 uncultured Pelagibacteraceae bacterium
TTATTTTCAAATTTAATATTTTCTAAATGTAAAGTTTTATTCTTATCGTATTTACCGTCAAATTTTAAACTTACCGTGGAATTATCACCCGATTTATAGTTTAAAAGATTAAGATTAATAGGATTTTTTATAAAATCTAACCTAGTATCAAATAAATATTCATCACCTTTTTTTTCAATTTTATAATAAGCTTTATCATAGTTTTTTTGGATTAAAAGTTCACCATTTCCTTCTAACAAAAAATTATTGTCTTTAAAAGTAATCTCAGTTTGATGGTCTTTAAAACTAATTTCTGATTTTAAATTAGGAAAAATTTCTTTTAAATTTATATCACTATTTATTAACAATTCATCAATATCAAACGAGGATTTAATTTCATAATCTGAGACTTTAAATTTATTATTCATTTTAATCAAAAATTTATTTTCAGATGAGAACTTTAAATTTTTTAAGTCTAATTTTGAAAAAGGTTCCAAAAAGGTTTTTAACGATTCTTCTGATAAACTAATTTTATTACTATTAATTTTTCCTTTTATCTCGGTAAAATTATCTCTATTTTCAATTTCAATCTTTTCTGAAGTAAAATCTAAATTTGAATATGACAATTTAAGATCATTTAAATCTAACTTTTTATTTTCTAACTCAAAGATAAAGTTAATCTTATCAATTTTTTGTTTATTCAATATATTTAATGAGCCATCTCTAACAAAACCGTTTATTTTAAAGTTGTCCTTTAATTTACCTTGATCGTCAAAATTTAAGACAATATCTGCTATCAGATAACCTTTGTTTATAAAATTTTCTAATATAAAAAGTTCAGCTTTGTTATTTTTATTTATAGACCTGTAAAATCCAATTAATTCTTTGATTTTAATCGATTTTGTCGAAACAAATAAATTTGATAATTTAAATTTGTTATTTATTAAATTTAATAAAGATATTTCAGATTTAATTACTTCCAAGTCAATTGATTTGTTGTCATAGGAAATAATTGGGCCTAATGTCTTTGTGTTTATTTTTAAGTTAAATAAGTCTAAAATAATTTTTACATCGTTTATTTTAACATCTAATTTTGAGTTAACTTTTTTCAAATTTTCTTTAATTTGATTATTAAAGCTTTTTGTTTCAAAACCAATTAAACTGAAATATCCGACAAAACTTAAAACCAAAAAAAATATTATCGCAAATAATCTTAAAATAACTTTTGTCATTAAATTTGATACAAAGATCTTTCTAAAAATTCATCAATTTCACCATCTAAAATTTTTTTGGGATTAGTGCTCTCAAAATTTGTTCTATTATCTTTTACTAGTTGATAAGGTTGTAAAACATAAGATCTTATTTGATGTCCCCAGCCTATTTCAGATTTTGATGACTCCAAATTTTCACTCTCTTCTTCTTTTTTTTTTATTTCATACTCATAAAGTCGAGCTTTAAGCATATTTAAACATGTTTCTTTGTTTTTGTGTTGAGATCTTTCGTTTTGACATTGCACAACTATTTTAGTGGGCAAATGAGTTATTCTAACCGCACTATCAGTTGTATTAACATGTTGTCCACCTGCTCCACTCGATCTGTAAGTATCTACTCTTAAATCTTTATCCAAAATGTCAATTTTGATATTTTCATCAACAACAGGATAAACCCAAACACTCGCAAAGCTTGTATGTCTTCTAGCGCCTGAGTCAAAAGGAGAAATCCTTACTAATCGGTGAATACCAGATTCTTTTTTTAACCAACCAAAGGTGTAATCACCTTCAACTTTAATTATGGAAGATTTTATTCCAGCTTCTTCTCCCTTATGCTCACTTATCAAATCATATTTAAATTTTTTACTCTCTGCCCATTTAAAATACATTTTTCTAAGCATACTAGCCCAATCTTGACTTTCTGTGCCGCCAGCTCCAGCGTGAATTTCAATATAGCAATCAAGAGAGTCTGCTTCGTTAGACAAAAAACATTTAATTTGAGTTTTCTTTATATCTGTTTTTAATTGTTTTAAATTATTTATTAATTCTTTTAATAAATCATTATTACTTTCATCAATTGCTAATTTATATAACTCCTTAAAATCCTCTAAGTTTCGTTCAGAGCTTTTGTACGAATTAGCTAATTCCTCTAACAACTTTTTTTCTTTTAAGACTTTTTTTGATTTAGATTTATTTTGCCAGAAATTTGCTTCTAACATTTTTTCATTTAAGACTTTTAGTTTCTCAAAAATACTTTTCTTTTCAAAGAAACTCCTTAACTCTTAAATTTATTTTTTCAATCTCTTCTATATAAATTGGTATTGTATTGTCCATTAATAAAATTTAAATATATTATTTGAGTCTTCAATATTTATATTAGTATTTAAAACTTTGTTATTAGCAATATCTTTTTTTTTAAAATTTTCGACAATAGTATTTTTTGTAGAAAATTTTACTCTCTGTCCTGTTTGTGGATCTACAACCATCATAATTATTCCCTCTGGTACTTTAAAAGGTCTTGATTCTGATTTTAATACAGTCTTCTCAACAAAACTTCTAAAAATTGGCAATGCAGTTTTAGCTCCAGTTTCGTACTTACCTAAAGGTTCAGGGTTATCAGAGCCAGCATAAACACCTATAACAAGATTTGAGGTAAATCCAATAAACCAAGTATCAGTATTTTTATTTGTAGTCCCAGTTTTACCACCTATGTTCAAATTTAGATCTCTTAGTTTTTTTCCAGTACCTCTTAATACAACGCCTTCTAAAATTGATGTCATTTGATAAGCTGTCTGAGATGAAAAAATCTGTTTATAACTATCACTTATTTCCGGATAATTATCACTTAAGTAAGATATTTGATCACAATTTTTACATTTTCTAATTTCATTATTTAAGATTGTTACCCCTTCACTATCTTGAATTCTATCAATTAAAATTGGACTTACCAGTTTACCACCATTTACAAATGCAGAATAAGCTGATGTTAATTTAATTAAAGTTGTTTCTGCTGAACCTAGAGATATTGACAAGAGCTCGTCTGGATTTTCATAAATGCCTAATTGCTTAGAAAAATTTACTATCTTGTTCATTCCAAGATTTTGAGCAATTCTAACTGTCATTAAATTTCTAGATTTTTCAAGACCTGTTCTTAGGGTAGAGGGTCCATAAAATTTTTTTCCATAATTTTCAGGTTTCCATTGTTTAAGATCCTCTCCCTGATCTAAAACCAACGGGGCATCTAATATTAAAGTGGATGGAGAATAATTATTTTCTAATGCTAAAGCGTAAACAAAGGGTTTAAAAGCAGAACCTGGTTGCCTTAATGCTTGTGTAGCTCTATTAAATTCACTTTGTTTAAAACTAAAACCACCACTCATTGCCAACACTCTTCCTGTATAAGGATCCATTACGACTATTGCTCCATTAATCTTTGGTAATTGTTTTAAGCTAAAAAAATTATCATCAATTTTTTGAACATAAATTACATCACCTATTTTAAAAATCTCATTAAATTCTTTGTTCGTCCAAGATATATCATTATACTTAATGTTTCCTTTCTCATTATCTTCTGTTTCAATTGTAGTTAAAAATTTGTCAATTTTTTTTACAATTGCTAGCTTCCAATCAATTGACTTTTCTAATCTGTAATTTTCTAAATTTTTAAACCAATTTTTTTTATATTCTTTTATGTTAGTTAAAGGACCTCTCCATCCTTTTCTTTTATCATATGAAGATAAACCTTCTCTTAATGAAATCGTTGCGATTTTCTGTAATCTCAAATCAATTGGAGTGTTTATATTAAATCCTTGCTTGTAGACTTTATCATAGGTTAAATCCTCAATAATTTTTTTTCTTACATCCTCAATAAAATATTGTGCATCCTCTAAAAAAACTTTCTTTTTTTTTCTTAACAATATTTCTTTATTTATTAGTTTTTTATAATATGGATTATCAATATACCCATTTTCTAATAAGTTGTTCAAAACTAAATCTCTCCTAAACTTTGCTAGTTTAATATCTTTATAAGGATTATATCTACTTGGAGCCTTTGGAAGAGCAGCTAACAAAGCTGACTCCTCATATTCCAAATCTTTAATAGATTTATCAAAATATTCTAAACTGGCTGCAGCTACTCCGTAAGCACCTCCTCCTAAATATATTTGATTTAAATATAATTCCAGAATTCTTTCTTTTGTTAAAGCCCTTTCAATTCTAAAAGCCAGTATAGCCTCTTTAATTTTTCTATTAATACTAACCTCATTAGTTAATAAAAAATTTTTAGCCACTTGTTGAGTAATTGTAGAAGCTCCCTCTAATCTTTTTGAATTAATAATATTCGATACATTCTTAATTATCGCTCTTAGAACTCCTTTAGCATCAACCCCAGGATGGGTGAAAAAATTTTTATCCTCTGCCGACAAAAAAGAGTGTATAACATTTGTTGGAATAGATTCGTAAGGTACAAAAATTCTTTTTTCTCTAGAAAAATCTGCCATTAATGTTCCATCACCTGAATAGACTTTACTTGAAACAGGGGGCTTGTAATTTTTTAAAAATTTATAATCTGGAATTTTATTTGAAAAACTCCATAAAATACCCAATATCAATACGCTTAAGAGTAGTATAGAACTGGCAATTACAACAATTATATTTTTTAAAAACTTACTCATTTTGTTTCCATTATATAAAGGAATTTGTTAAATATAAGGCGTTAAAACACAAAATTTTATGAAAATTAATTCAACAAAAAAATTATCTCAAATTTTATGGAAAAAAATTTATACATTGATGCATCGCATCCAAATGAAACTAGGGTTGTTCTTAAATCAGGTGATCATATTGAAGATTATGAATATGAAGGTTTAAAAAATAATTTAATAAAAAATAATATCTACCTAGGAAAAGTCAGCAGAATCGAACCCTCTCTTCAAGCTGCTTTCGTAGATTTTGGTAGAGAGAGACATGGTTTTTTATCTTTTAATGATATTCAATCTGATTACTACCAAATACCTCAAAGCGATTTAGAAAAAATTAAACTTGAGGAAGAAAAAATCAGAGAGGAATTATCAAAAAAAGTTGAAGCGATTGACAATGAAAATTTAGCTGATGGTAAATTAGAGGCAAATGATCCTGTAGAGCCACCGGAAAAAATTGAGGAAGATAATAAAAATAATCAAAAAGAGGAGCAGGAAAAAAATTTAGAAATTAAAAATGAAAATAGACCTAAGTTTAAAAGGTATAAGATCCAAGAAGTTATTAAACCCAATCAAGTAATTCTGGTGCAAGTTATAAAAGATGAAAGGGGTCAAAAAGGTGCTGCACTTAGTACTTTTATTTCTATAGCAGGAAAATATATAGTGCTTATGCCTAATACTCCAAAGGGTGGGGGTATATCTAGAAAAATATTTAATCCTGCAGAAAGAAAAAAAATCAGAACTATATTAAATGAAATCGAAATACCCAAAGAAATGGGTCTGATAGTAAGAACAGCTGGAAGCAATAAAACAAAAAATGATATAAACCATGATCTTGAGACTTTGAAAAATACATGGGACCAAATTAAAAATACAGCTATAAACTCTATAGCACCATCACTTATTCATCAGGAAAGTGAAATTATTAAAAGAACTTTAAGAGACATGTACGATGAAAATACCAAAAATATTATAGTTGAGGGCAATGAAGGCTACAAAAAAGCCCAGTCATTTATGAAAATGTTAATTCCATCACATGTTAAAAAAGTAAAAAAATATAGAGGCAAAATACCTCTTTTCATAAATGAAAATATTGACCAAAAATTAAATCAGATCTTTGAGTCAGAGATAAAATTAAATTCTGGAGGATATCTTGTTATTAACCCTACAGAAGCCTTAGTATCAATAGATATCAATTCTGGTAGTTCTATAAAACAAAAAAATATAGAAAGTACAGCGCTCGATACAAATCTGGAAGCAGCTGAGGAGATAGCCAGACAAATAAAAATAAGAGATTTATCTGGATTAATCATAATTGATTTCATAGATATGCTCAATTATGGCAATAGAAAATTGGTTGAAAGAAAACTTAAAGAGAGATGTAGATTAGATAGAGCTAGAATTCAAATTGGTAGAATAAGTAATTTTGGCTTGCTAGAAATGTCAAGACAAAGATTGAGAGAAAGTGCAATTAAATGGAAAGTTTCTTTAACAGATGAGTCTTTTGCCCAAAAGATTTTAAAAATTGTTGAAATTAAAGCGGTTCTAAATAAAGCGAAATTTGTTGAGTTAAAAGTTTGTGAAAAAATTTCAAATTTTTTAAAAGAAAACTTTATTGAAAATTTAACTTATTTTGAAAAAAAAAATAAAATTAAAATAGATATTATAATTGACAACAAACTAATCATACCTGAATATATTATCGATTTTAAGAATAAATCAAAAAAAACATTAGAATTAATAGAACACTTTGAAAAATTAAAAAATCTTGATAAACAAAAAGTAAGTGGAAATATAATTGAATTTAAAGATAAGAAAAAATTTAAAAGAAAATCGTTTAAGAAAAAAAAATTTTTTAAAAAAGCTAAATAATACCTTTAACTGGTGAGGAACGTTTTCCCATTAAGTTTTTTTTAATTCTACCTGAAAGATAAGACTGTCTTCCTGCTAATACAGCGTTTTTAAAAGCCAAAGCCATGGTAAATGGTTTTTTTGCTTTAGCGATTGCAGTATTCACTAATACCCCATCACAGCCCAATTCCATTGCAATTGTTGCATCTGATGCTTGTCCTAAGCCTGCATCAATTACTAAAGGTAAATTGGTTTGTTCTCTTATAATCTTGATATTTACAGTATTTAAAATACCTAAGCCTGATCCTATGGGTGCTGCTAATGGCATTATTGCAGACGCACCTGCATTCTCTAATCTCTTAGCCATCAAGGGATCATCGTTACAATAGACCATAACTTTAAAACCCTCTTTTGCTAAAATCTCAGTTGATTTAAGTGTCTCAATCATTTCAGGAAATAAATTTCTTTTATCACCCAGAACCTCTAACTTAACCAATTTCCATCCTCCAATTTCTCTTGCAAGTCTTAAAGTTCTAAGAGCTTCTTCTGAATTAAAACACCCTGCAGTATTAGGTAAATAAGTGATTTTTTTAGGATTAATATAGTCCATAAGAAGAGGTTTTTTTTTATCTGAAATATTAACTCTTCGAACAGCTACAGTTACAATATCAGCTCCAGATAATTTTACAGCTTTAGCACATTCATTCATATCCTTATACTTTCCAGTGCCAACAATTAACCTAGATCTAAATTTTTTTTTTGCGATTGTAAATTGATCTTTCATTTTTTTTAACCACCTCCAATAAAATGCACAATTTCAATTTTATCATTTTTTTTGAGTTTTATTTTATTCAGTTTTTTTTTATCTAAAATTTCTTGGTTTAATTCTATGGCTACTTTTTTAATTGGTATCTTTAAATCACTTATTAGCTTATCAATTTTAAAATCTTTAGGTATTTGCTTCACTTTTCCATTTAATTTAATTTTTATTTTTTTTATTTTTTTCATCGTATATAAGAGTTAAATGAATAATAAAATTATTATTATTAATGGTCCAAATCTTAATCTATTAGGAGAAAGAGAACAATCTCAATATGGATCAATTACTTATACAGAATTAAAACAAAATTGTATAAATGAGTCAAAAAAATTAGGCTTAAATATAGAATTTGCTCAATCTAATATTGAAGGTGTGATAGTGAATATAATTCAAAATTCAATCAAAAAATTTGATGGTATAATTATCAATGCTGCAGCTTTTACCCATACCTCAATTGCGATTAGGGATGCCTTGAGTGTATTTAAAAAACCTATAATAGAGCTTCATATATCTAATATTTATAAAAGAGAAGAATTTAGACACAAGTCTCTTATTAGCGATATTGTGACAGGAGGAATTTTTGGTTTGGGAAGTGATGGTTATATTTTAGCCATAATTTCAATGCAAAAACTTTTAAAAAATGAAAATTAACAAAAAAATAATTAAAGAATTAAGTGATTATCTTGATGAGTTTAATCTTACAGAGCTAGAATATACTGACAAAGATACAAAAATAAAAGTCTCAAAAAATAGTTTTCAAATAAGTAATCAATCTCCATCTTCAAATACACAGCTTGATCAAATTTTAAAAGATAAAAAGGAAAACATTCAAGATAAACCTGGAATTAAAGTAACATCACCAATCATAGGGACCGCTTATCACGCTCCCGAACCTGGAGCAAAAAAATTTGTTGAAGTTGGAAAAAAAATTAAAAAAGGTGACACTGTTATGATTGTTGAGGCAATGAAAACAATGAACCATGTCCCTTCATCTTCAGATGGAATTGTTAAAGAGGTTTGTGTTGAAGATGGTCAACCAGTTGAATTTGGTCAAACAATAATCATTTTGGAATAATGTTTAAAAAAATCTTAATCGCTAATCGTGGCGAGATTGCAGTAAGAATAATTAGAGCTTGTAAAGAATGGGGAATCTCTACAGTAGCAGTTCATTCAGACGTGGACAGGCAAAGTATGCACGTAAAATTAGCAGATGAAAGTGTTTGTATAGGATCTCATCAACCTGCAAACAGTTATTTAAATATTCCAGCTTTATTATCAGCCATCGAATTAACGAACGCGGAGGCAGTCCATCCAGGATATGGATTTTTATCCGAAAATGCTAATTTTGCTAAAATTTTAGAGGAGAATAAAATTAAATTTATTGGTGCATCCTCAAAACATATAGAAATGATGGGCGACAAAATTCAAGCCAAAAAAATAGCAAAAGAAAATGGATTACCAATTATTGAAGGGTCAGAAGGAGGTATTAATGATATCACTGAAGCAAAGGCACTATGTAAAAAAATTGGGTTTCCTGTTTTAATTAAAGCAGCTGGTGGTGGTGGTGGAAAAGGTATGAAAATAGTAAAAAAAGAGGAAGAATTTGAAAGTCTTTTTTCAACAGCAAAATCAGAAGCAAAAAAATATTTTGGTAACGATCAAGTTTATATAGAAAAATTTTTTCAGAACCCAAGACATATAGAGGTACAAATTTTATCTGGAAAAAATAGAACAGTACATTTATATGAAAGAGATTGTTCAGTACAAAGAAGACATCAAAAATTAATTGAGGAAACGCCCAGTCCAGTTTTAAATGATGAAATAAGAAAAGATCTTTTTGAAAAAACTGTGAATATGGTAAGCAAAATTGGTTATAGGGGTGCAGGCACAGTCGAATTTATTTATGAAGATGGGAAGTTTTACTTTTTAGAGATGAACACAAGAGTTCAAGTCGAACATCCTGTGACAGAAATGGTGACAGGTATAGATATTATTAAAGAACAAATATGGATTGCATTCTGTGGTGAAACAGCTCTTAAACAAAGTGATATTAATCCTAGAGGCCATGCAATAGAATGTAGAATAAACGCAGAGGACCCAAGCAAAAATTTTCAACCATCACCAGGAACCATTGGAATGTGTCATCAACCTTCTGGATTTAGAACAAGGGTAGATGGAGCAATATTTCAAGGACTTAAAGTAACCCCTTATTACGATAGCATGGTTTGCAAACTTATTTGTCACGGTAGAAATAGAATTGAGGCAATTCAGAGAATGAATAGGTCTTTAGACGAGTTTGTAATCGAAGGCATTAAGACAACAATTCCTCTTCATAAAAAACTACTAAATCATAGTAAATTTTTAAAATCCGATTTTAATGTTAGTTGGCTCGATAATGAAAAAATAATTTAGTTACATCCAGTTAGCCAAATATCATAAACGGGATGATCAAAAGGATTAATCGAGGGACTAGATGAGAACATCCAGCCATTAAAAACATATACTTCATCATTTTTTTTATTACTTAGGTCTTTTACTTGAACATAAGCAATAATTTCTGGATCATCGTCAAATTCAGAATGTTTGCATTTTATACTTTTAATTTGTAAATCAGAATACTTAAAATTTACTCCATTAGTAAGATTTACCGAAATATTTTTTGAACTAATTTTGTCTAGTATTTTAATTTTTGTATTTTTTTTAATAATCGTATCTCTATCTGAGGAAATTAGTTTTGGAGTAAATAAAAAAAAAACTAATAAAAAATAAATTAGAAAATTAACTTTTCCAAGTTTTGTATTTTTTTGAAATTTCATTATTATTTTTATTTGGATAATAAGCCTTTTTTGTTCCAGTTAAATTAGGCTGATGAGGTTTTTGCCAATTATGTTTATCAGGCTCTTGGTTATTTTGTAAGTTGTTTGGAGTATGATGTATCCATGAATACCATTCAACTGGAATTTTAGATGCATCAATTTCATCTGAATATATGACCCATCTTTTTCCTTTTTTATTTTCATAATATTTATTTCCAAAATTATCTTTACCTACAAGCTTTCCAGAAAAAATTGTTTGAATTCTTGTTCCAAAAGTATCTTGATTCCACCAGACGAAAATTTTTTTAAAAAATGTCAACATATAAAATTAATAATGTTCAATTCAAAATTGTATAAAATAAATTAGACTAAAATTTGATTTTGTATATAAATAATTTGATTCAATTCAAAATAAATTAATAAATTGAGGTCAAATGGCAAAATATCTAGTCGAAACTTACTATACATGTACGTTTAAAGTTAATCATTATTTAGACAATATAAACGAAGCTGAGTTAAAAAATCTTGAAAAGAGAGATGATGGAAAATTTGAAGTCTTGGATGTAAAGCTCGATAATAGAAAAACAAAAAATTTAGATCCAAAAAATAATAAAATTCTTGATAATCAAGTTGAGATTTCTCCAAATAGTCAAAAGAACGAAAAGAATAATTTAGAAAATATTATTAAATCAAAAAAAACAAGTTTAGAAAATAATGGCAAGAGATTTAGTATGCCAGATAGAAGAAAAGGGTATATACAGAAAGCTACAATTGGTGACCATAAAGTTTATTTACATACTGGAGAATATGAGGATGGTAAAATTGGAGAAATTTTTATTGATACAAGTAAAGAAGGAGAGTTGGTTAAAGCATTGATGAATAATTTTGCTATAGCAGTCTCTTTAGGTCTCCAATATGGAGTTCCATTAGATGAATTTATAAGTGCGTTTGTAGGTACAAAGTTTGAGCCTTCTGGAAAAGTTCACGGTAATGATAGGATATTGACCGCTTCATCTATTTTAGATTATATTTTTAGGGAACTAGCTATTTCTTATCAAAACCGCGAAGATCTTGCCCATACACCTGCGATTGGAACTTCAGATAATTCCTTGTTAAGTGAGCAAAACTTAGATGACCAAAATAATTTTTTGAAAATTGTTAAAGACATAACTAGCAAAGGTTTTGTTAGAAACAATTATAAAAAAAATTTAGTAGATCTGTCTGATGTTAAAATTAGTCTAAAAGGAAAAAAATAAATCATTTTTTTAACTTTAAAGATAAGTTTAGATCTTTCAACTGGTTTTCGCTTATATCTGATGGGGCATTCATCATCAAATCTTGAGCATTTTGATTCATTGGAAACATTGTTACTTCCCTTATGTTTTTTTCATTGGCTAAGAGCATAACAATTCTATCAATTCCAGGGGCTATTCCTCCATGAGGTGGTGCACCGTAACTTAAGGCATTTATCATACCACTAAATTTCTCATTCACTTCCTTTTTATTATATCCTGCAATCGAAAAGAGTTTATACATCAATTCTGGTATATGATTTCTTATGGCTCCAGATGAAAGTTCTATACCATTACAGACAATATCATATTGATATGCAAGAATATCTAATGGCTTTTCAAAATTTATTTGATTTAGATCTCCCTGTGGCATCGAAAATGGATTATGACTGAATTTGATCTTATTACTTACTTCATCTTTTTCATACATTGGATAATCAACTATCCAGCAGAAAGCAAAAGTATTTTCGTCAATCAATTCTAAATTTTCAGCAAGTTTATCTCTTGCTAAGGAGGTGATCTTTTCTACTTCAGTTTTTTTTTCACATGCTAAAAAAATGCTATCACCTATTTTTGCTTTAGTTTTTTTCATTATCTCCTCTAAAGCCTCTTTAGAAAAAAATTTTCCAATTGGTCCTTTTGCTGAAATTCCCTCTTCAAAAGTAAAATAGGCTAGTCCGGAAGCGCCTTGTTCTTTTGCCCATTTATCAATACTGTCAAAAAAACTTCTCGGTTTATTTTTCGTATTTTTAGTGACAATACATCTTACTTTTGATCCAGATTTCACTAGTTTTTTGAATAAGTCAAAAGATATATCATCTCTCATAAAAATTTCAGTAATGTCATTAATAATTAATGGATTTCTTAAATCAGGTTTATCACTACCATATTTTAATAATGCATCAGAGTATGAAATTTTAGGAAACTTATCTGCTATAATTTTTTTGTTAGAAAATTTTTTAAAAGTATTAATTAATAATTTCTCGACTACGTTGAAAACATCTTGTTGTTCAACAAATGACATTTCTAAGTCTAATTGATAAAACTCCCCAGGACTACGGTCGGCTCGTGCATCTTCATCTCTAAAACATGGAGCAATTTGAAAATATCTGTCAAAACCTGAAACCATTATTAATTGTTTAAATTGTTGTGGAGCTTGTGGAAGAGCATAAAATTTTCCTGGATTTAATCTACTCGGTACTAGAAAGTCTCTTGCACCTTCTGGACTTGATGAAGTTAAAATTGGTGTTTGAAATTCTAAAAAACCCATTTTATTCATTTCATTTCTTATAAATGAAATTACATTAGACCTAAGTAAAATATTTTCATGAATTTTTTTTCTTCTTAAGTCTAAAAAACGATATTTTAGTCTTATCTCTTCAGCATATTCTTGATCACTAAAAACAGGTAATGGTAGCTCTTTGCATTTACCTAAAATCTCATAATTTTTTATAGACACTTCTATTTCACCTGTATCAATTTCTTTATTAATCGTCTCACTCGACCTATCGATTACATTTCCATTTATCCTAATCACAGTTTCTAATTGAATTTTTTCAAGATCATTAAATTGGGGATTTTTTTTATCAATTATGCACTGAGTAATTCCATAATTATCTCTTAAATCTATAAAAAGTAAATTACCGTGATCACGCTTTTTGTTAATCCAACCTGACAGTAAAACTTCATTACCTACATCTTTTTTTCTTAAAGCATTACAATTATGACTTCTGTACTTATTCAATTAATCCTCAAGTGCCTGTTTTATAATCTTAAAATCAATAGACTTTTTTTTTTTTAAACTTAATTCGTCAATTTTATATATGAAATCCGATATATTACTATAGGATCTATCTATTCTTTTTATTATGTAGTCAATTAATTTTTTATCAATAGATATTTGTCTATCAGATAAATTTTTTAGTAGTAAAGCAAAAATTAAATCATCATCAGGATTTTCAATATTTGCAAGAGTAAAATTTTTTGATCTTGATTTCAAATCAGAAAGTATAAAATCTAACTTAACAATGGACACATCAGATGTTACTATTAAATTTTTATCCTCAACCTCAACAATATTAATTAAACTATAAAACAATTTTTCATTTATATTTAATGTTAAATCTTCTAAAATAATATTTTTATAAAACTTTATTTTTTTTAAAAAATCGTCATTTAATTTATTTGAATCAATCTTAAGACCTTTATTTTTTTCTAAAAAAATATTTATAAGATGAGATTTACCACAAAATTTTTCGCCGATGATATTAAGAAATTTTTCATTTTTTTTTGACCAATTATTTATTAAATTAAAGACGTTCATATTGCTTTTCGAAACGTAAAAATCTAAGTTTTTAAAATTTTGATCATAATCAAAATTTAAAATTAATTGATTGAGATTGTTCATTTTAAAATCCAAATCTTATTTTTAATATCTAAATCATATCCTAACATTTGCATTTCATTAATAAATGCTTGAGGGTTTCCGTTAAAGATTATTTTATAATAGATTTTAATATTATCTAACTTTGTCACATTAAAAGAGGATATCAAATCGAATTTATCTATTGTTTTTTCAAAATCTTCAATTTTTTTGTCTTTAGAAATATCAATAGCAATTGTCAAAGGTAGTTTAATTGAGGTATTAATTTGATTTTCTCTTTTCCAATAATCCTCATAAAGCAATTTTAATTCCTCGATAGTTTTTTGTACATCTTTTTCATTAAAGTTTTTAAAAACTTTATTATCCAAGACCATTTTATCGGATAATTTTATCTTAGATAAAACTTTTAAATCATTATCATTTTTATATATCAAAGAAATTATATAATCATCTAAAAAATATTTATTTATTATTTCTTTAAAGTCATAATCCTCTAAATATTCATAATTTGATTTTATTATTTGAATATCATCTAAATCATCTGTTGGTAACACATAAATTAATTGATTTTGATTATTATTTAAACCAAACCAATTTTGATAAAATATATTTTCAGAAAATAAAATGATATTCTTTTTATCCTCTTCAATTATAACTGGAATAAATAAAACTTTTTTTTTTTTGGGTTGAGAAGGAAAAATATTTTTTTTTTATAAAAAAGAAAAAATTTTTTTTTTATTAAATGAAACATCTAAATTAACATAATAGATATTATCAATAAATTTTTCCTCTTTAATTGAGAAATTATCTATCATAGTTTTAATATCAATAAGAGATAAGTCTTTTAACTTAAATTGATCCTTTGATTTTGTAATATTAAAAATTAATTGTCGATAAGCAATTTTAAAGCCTTCGTTTAATACATCTGTTTTCTGGAAATCCATATTAAATTTCTTTGAAATTTCAATATTTTTTATATCAAAGCTTTTGGCGTGAGAAAAAGTTGTGGAAAAAAAAATTTTTAATAAAGCTAATATTAATATAATCAGATATAACGTTGATTTAATTGATAAGACTTTATTTTTCATATTTGTAAATTTTAATGAGTAAAAAAAATCTAACCTATAAAAAAAGTGGAGTAAACATTTCGGTTGCTGATAAATTTGTAAAATTCATATCATCAATAAATGCAAAAGATAAAGGCAAAAAAAAGTTCTCTAATATTGGTGGATTTGGATCGATCACAAATATTCCTAAAAATTTTAAGAAACCTAAGATAGTTGCTTGCACAGATGGTGTTGGGACTAAATTAGAAATAGCCAATTTACTCAACAAATTTGATACTATTGGTATCGACTTAGTTGCAATGAGTGTAAATGATCTTATCGTGCAAGGGGCAAAACCACTTATTTTTCTGGATTATATATCTATTAATAAAATTACTATTCAAAAATTAAAATCGATCATTAAAGGTATCTACACAGGATGTAAAATTTCTAATTGTGAATTAGTAGGTGGTGAAACCGCCGAGATGCCAGACACATTTGAACAAGATAAATTCGATATCGCTGGATTTGCAGTCGGACTAGTTGATGAAAAAAAAATTTTGAATAAAAATAGAATTAAGAAAAATGATTTAGTTTTAGCAATACCCTCTAGTGGCCTTCATTCAAATGGTTATTCACTTGTAAGATATATATTAAAAAAAAATAAAATAAACTTAAAAAAAAATATTAGATTAAAAAAACATTTGCTTGAACCAACAAAAATTTATGTAAAAGAAGTTCTGAAACTTAATAATAAAGGTTTGATAAACGGGTGTGCAAATATTACAGGAGGTGGCCTGGTCGATAATTTAATGAGAGTTATTCCTAATAACCGAAATATTGAAATTGATTTAAGTAAAATAACAACACATGAAATTTTTAAATGGATAAAAAAAAATAATGTTTCTAATAAAGAAATGCTTAAAACATTTAATTGCGGTGTTGGCTTTTGTTTAATAATCAATCCAAAAAACTTAGAAAAAGTTAAAAGTTTTTTTACAAAAAAATATAAACCATACGTTATAGGGTCGGTCACAAAAGGACTTAATAAAGTAAAACTAAATGGCTCTATTAACTGGAAATAAAAAAATTAAAACTGCAGTTTTTATTTCTGGAACGGGAAGTAATTTAAAAAATCTTATACAATTTTCAAAAACAAAAAAATCACCAATCTTGATAGACCTAATAATTTCTAACAATTTTAAGTCAAAAGGATTAAGGTTTGCAAAAATATTCAAAATAAAAAAAAAAATTTTAACATTTAAAAAAAAAACGGATGAAAAAAAATTAATTAGAGTCTTAAAAGAAGAAAAAATTAATTTAATCTGTCTTGCTGGTTTTATGAAAATTTTATCAAGAAATTTTATCAAAAGCTTTAAAGGTAAAATATTGAATATTCACCCTTCTCTTTTACCAAATTATAAAGGTCTAAATACACACACAAGAGTATTAATAAATAAAGAAAAATATACTGGGTGCACAGTACATTTCGTTTCACCAAAGTTAGATAATGGAAAGATAATAATTCAAAAGAAGATCAAGATTAAAAAAAACGATACACCAAAAAAACTTGCTAAAAGAGTTTTAATTGAGGAACATAAGCTTTACCCAAAAGCAATATTAAAAATATTTAATCTTTAAAAAAAAAGTCTATTTCAATTTTTGCATTCTCAACACTATCAGAGCCATGAACTGAATTTTTATCAATAGAAATACCGTATTTTTTTCTGATAGTCCCTTCAGCTGCATCTTTTGGGTTGGTTGCCCCCATCAATTCTCTATTATCTAAAACTGCGTTTTCTTTTTCAAGCACCATAGCAACGATAGGTCCGGATGATAAATAAGTGCATAAATCGTCAAAAAATGCCTTAGTTTCATGCACTTTATAAAATTTTTCCGCTTCAGATTTCTCTATTTGAATTTTTTTTTCCTTTTTAATTAAAAAACCTTTGCTTTTAAAAATTTCTTTAATTTCACTATCTAAATTTCTTTCTACTGCGTCTGGTTTTATGATAGATAATGTCTCCTCTAAATTATTCATAATAATCCTCAATAAGTTGATTTAGCAGTCTTACTCCATAACCAGTTGCTCCACCAGAATTTAACGCACCTCCATATTTAGAGAACGCCATTCCAGCAATATCTAGATGAGCCCAAGGTGTTTTTTTTAAAATAAATCTTTGTAAAAACTGAGCAGCTGTAGTAGACCCAGCTCCTCCAACGTAATTTATATTTTGCATATCTGCGTTTTTAGAATTGATTAATTTATCAAAATTTTTATTTAATGGCATTCTCCAAAGTTTCTCTTCAACTTTATTACCCGCATCAATTAATTCTTTTGATAATTTGTCATTATTGGAAAAAAGTCCCGCATATTCAGAACCTAATGAAACTATAATCGCACCAGTTAAGGTTGCTAAATCAATCATAAATTTAGGTTTAAATTTTTTTTCAGTGAAAGTAATAGCATCCGCTAGAACCAATCTACCCTCTGCATCGGTATTCAATATTTCTATGGTCTTACCACTGAAAGATTTTACTATATCTCCTGGTCTTTGGGCATTTCCACTAACCATATTTTCAACGAGCCCAACAACTCCTATTGCATTAACTTTTGCTTTTCTTATAGCTAAGCTTTTCATTAAACCCACTACTGCAGCTGAGCCTGCCATGTCATATGTCATGTCCTCCATAAATTTTGCTGGTTTAAGGGAATAACCTCCTGTATCAAAACACACTCCTTTTCCAATGAATGCTAATGGTTTAGAATTATTTTTTATTCCTTTCCACTCAATAGTCACTAGATATGATCCTCTCACACTGCCTTGACCTACTCCAAGTAAAGCATTCATACCTAATTTTTTTAAATTATTTTCATTATATATGGTTACTTTCAAACCATTTTTTTTAAGTGATTTTAATCTTTTTGCATATTCATCTGGATGTAAAATATTTCCAGGCTCAGAAACTAAATCCCTTGCAAAAAAAGTTCCTTCTTCTAAAGCTTTAAATTTTAATTTCTGTCCAGCTGTTAGTGTATTTTTATTTCCAATAACATTTAATGTTATAATTTTTGTCTCTTTTTTTGATTTATATTTAGTAAACTCATATGATTTTAGTTTTAATCCATGAAGAAAATAACCGATAAAATTTTTATCTTTATTAATCAAGCTATCAGTATTCACAAAATATTCACTTTTTTTTCCATGATTAACTGTTTTATAAAATTCTGCTCCTAAATTTTCCATATCCGAAGAAGTAATATTTTTTTTAACTGAAACTAAAACAATTTTTTTTTTTGAACTTAATTTAAAGGCAAATAGATTACTTTTTAGATCTCTTACTTTTAATAAATCATTTATATAAGTAAATTCTAATTTTGAAATATATTTTTTTAAATGATTTAAATTAAACTTATCATCTATGAATAAGACTAGGTTATTTGAGGTTTTATTAAGACTATTATTTTTATAATTAATTGTTACTGACATATTAAAAATTTCTTAAAGATTAATCATTTTATTGCATAAAATTGTATTTATTTTAAATTTTTATACAATCTATGCGTGATAATGTTATATAAGAGTTATAACTTTTAAATTCAATGAAAAAAACAATATTTAATAATCTATTTAACGAAGTAACTCTGTTTTTCTTGATATGCTCATTAACTCTCACTTTAATTGTATGGATTATTCAAGCAGTAAATTTTGTAGATATCATCTCAGAAGATGGGCATAGCATAGCTACTTATTTTTCTTATGCTATTTTAAATATCCCAAAAATATACAGTAAACTTTTGTTGTTATCTTTTTTTCTTTCTCTTTACTACATTCTAGGAGTTTATGAAGATAAAAATCAACTTATTATTTTCTGGGTGAATGGAATAACCAAAATTGAATTTCTTAATAAGTTAATTTTTTTATCAATAATTTTTGCCTTCTTTTCCTTAATATTATCTTTTTATATAGTTCCTTTCACTCAAGATAAAGCTAGATCATTTATAAGAAGCTCAAATCTTGATTTTTTTCCTTCGCTTATAAAACCTAAAAAATTTATTGATACCGTTGAAAATTTAACAATTTTTCTTGATGAAAAAAAAAACTTTTCTATGAAAAAAATATTAATCAAAGACTCAAGTATTTCAGGAAGTTCACAATTGATAATTTCTAAATCTGGAAACATTGTTGGTAACGATCAAAATAAATATCTAAGTCTTGATGATGGGATAATAATAAACTATGGCAAAGATAAAAAATTTACTTCCTTTAACTTTGAACAATCAAATTTTAATTTAAATAAATACAAAACTAAAACAACTATTACGCCTAAAATTCAAGAAACAAAAAGTAGCACAATCATAAAATGTTTAAAAAAACTTAATTTAGATATGAGTAAAAAAACTTTTATTGATAAACTAAGTTGTCAAAAATCATTTTTGAAAAATTTAATTCAAGAAATTTATAAAAGAACAATTCTTCCAATATATGTCCCAATATTATGCATAATCGCATCTTTAGTTGTGCTGAAATCAAGTAATAATGACAAGTTTAAAAACTTTAAAATAAAAGTTTTTTTAATTGGAATAATTGTTATTATTTTCTCACAAATTTCAATTAACACAATTAGTATTAATATAAATGCTGGGATTGTAACATTATGCTTACCCTTTATTCTATTATTAACTTCTTATTTATTTTTTTTAAATAAAAATAAAAAATTTTAATCTAAATGGTTTTAAAAATTTATCAAAAATATCTTATTAAAGAATTTATATTGATAGTGTGCAAAATCACTTTCGTTTTTTTAATCTTAGGATTAATTATGGGATTACTAGAAGAAATTAATTTTTTTTCAGAATTTGATGTTAAATATTTCTATCCAATTTATCTAGTATTATTAAATGTCCCTTCTTTAATATACGAAATTTTTCCCTTTATTTTTTTACTATCTTCACAACTATTGTTTATAAAATTACTTGATAGCGGTGAACTAAACACCTTCAAAAGTAATGGATTAGATAATATTAAAATTCTCAAATTAATAACTTTGCTTTCGCTGATTATTGGACTTTTTATTGTTATCATATTTTATAATTTTTCTGCAATCATGAAATTCAATTACCTAGATATAAAAAAAAATTTTACAAAAGATAATAAATATTTAGCAACTATTACTGAGAATGGATTATGGATCAAAGACGAAATTCGTGATGAAATCAATTTTATAAATGCTAAGAGTTTTACAATTAACACCTTGAATGATGTAGATATTATTCAACTGAATCAAGATTTCGAGTTTCAAAATAATATCAAGGCAGAAAAAGTAAATATCCAAGAAAATACTTGGAGTCTTTATGATGTGAGGATTATTGATAAAAATAATAGTATAAAAACACAAGACGAAATGAGTTTTTTATCTAATTTTAATTACGAAGAAATAAACAATCTTTTTTCAAATCTTGCCTCACTTACAATTTGGAATTTATTTGAATTAAAGAAAAATTATTTATCAATCAATTATTCAACTACTGAAATAGATTATCACTTACAAAGAATTATTGCTTATCCCTTTTTTATAACAATAATTACAGCATTATCTGCTATTTTAATGTTAAATATGCATTTTCAAAAACCTAAGCTTTTCTATATCATTGTTGGTATACTGCTATCGGTAATTATATATTATATAAACTTCTTCTTTGGAACTTTGGGAAAAAATGAAAAAATTCCATTGTTAGTCTCAATATGGATACCAATTTTAACTTTAAGTATAATTTGTTTAATAGGAATTATTAGAATAAATGAAAAATAAATTAAAATTTTTAATTCCGATTTTTTTTTTATATATCTCTGAAGTTAATACTTTTGCATTTGAAGACTTTAGATTCGAGAGCAAATCAATTGAGATTGAAAAGAATAACATTATTATAGCCAAGGATGGTGTAAAAGCTACTACTTCTGATGGATTAGAAATATTTGCTGATAGATCTAAATATAATAAAAAAACTAAAATTTTAGAATTAGACACCAATGTTAGAATTTTAGATAAAATTCAAAATTTTGAGATAAGGAGTGACAAAATTATATACAATAAATTTTTAGAAAAAATTGTATCTAGAACTAACACAAAAATAGATATAAATAATTCACACATAATTACAGGCAAGAATATCATTTTTTTTAGATCCAAATCTCAGATTCAATCTAACGAACCTTCGATAATTAAGGATAAATTTAACAATGTGATTAAGCTCAATGGGTTCAATTATTCAATTAAAAATAAAACACTCAAAACGAATCAAATGGAATCAATCGATAAAGATTCCAATATTTATAAATCTAACAATGCAATCATAGATTTGAAAAGTCAAAAATTAGCCGCTAAAGATATTCAAATTTATTTTGCTGAGGGAGAATTAGGAAAAAATGCTAGATTGAAGGGAAGTTCATTAATGTCAGAAAACGATATATCCATTATACAAAATGGTATTTTTACTGCTTGTAAAATAAGAAATGATTGCCCGCCATGGAGTTTAAAATCTAAGGAAATAAAGCATGATAAAACAAAAAAATCAATAAATTATAAAAATTCTTGGTTGCAATTTTATGACGTTCCAATTTTTTATTTTCCCAAATTTTTTCATCCAGATCCTACCGTTAAACGACAATCTGGTTTTTTAACTCCTTCATTATTAACTTCCTCTACTAGTGGAGGATCAATCAGTATACCTTATTATAAAGTAATTTCTGATAATAAAGATACTACTTTTACTCCAAGAATTTATTTTAATGATGATTTTTCCTTTCAAAGTGAATATAGACAGGTTGAAAAAAATACAAGTCATATATCTGACATTAGTTTAAAAAAACTAGATGTTTCTACAAAATCACATTTTTTTTCGAATACAAAACATGTTCTTGAAAATAATTTTGATTTTTCAGAAATTGAATTAAATTTAGAAAAAACATCGAGTGATACATATCTTAAAGGTGATAATATAAAAAGTAAAACTAGAGATACCAACAATCAAAGTTTATTAAATTCATACTTAAAATTTGATGGAACTAGTGAAGATTTAAATATATTTGTAGAGGTAGCCGCTTTTGAAGATTTAACAAAGGAAAAAGACTCAGATAAATTCCAATACATATTGCCAAATTTTACCATATCTAAGTTATTGAATAACAACTCTGATAGTAAGGGGAGATTGAATTATGAAATTTCTGGGTCAAGTCAAAAAAAAAATACTAATGTTAGTGAGTCATTTTTAATTAACGACTTGATTTATAAGTCTAATTTCTTTTTTTCAAAATTTGGGACAATTTCAAATTATGAGCTTGAATTTAAAAATTCTTTAAAGAAAGGAGAAAACTCAAATAAGTATAAAAATGAGACTCAGTCTGAAAATTTTTCCAGTTTTATTTTTAACTCTTCTATTCCTCTAAAAAAAAATTATAAAAATTATAACGGAGATCTAAGTCCAAAAATTAATGTCAGGTATAGTCCTAATAAATCCGAAAATTTATCTGATTTAGATAGAAAGATTAATATTACTAACATTTTCTCAAAAAACAGATTAGGATTAAACGACTCCTTAGAAGGAGGTAAATCTATTACTCTTGGTTTTGATTACGATTTAGAAACTAAAGAAAATAAAGACTTTTTAGAATTTAGTTTAGGACAAATATTTAGAGACACTGAGGATAAAAGACTTCCCCTTACTTCAAAAATGCAAACCAAGTCGTCTGATATAGTTGGAAATTTTGATTTCAAACCTAATGATAAATTTAATATTAATTATGATTTCTCGTTTGATAATAATTTAGAAACAGTAAACTATACTAAAATTGAAACGCAACTAAGTGTAAATAATTTTGTTACTTCATTTGACTTTCTTGAGGAGAATGATGATATTGGTTCTGATAGTTATTTACTTAGTGATATAAGATATAACTTTAATGAAAAAAATTCTGTTTCCTACAATACTAGAAGAAATCGAAAAACAGATTTAACAGAGTATTATAATTTAGTCTATGAGTATAAAAATGATTGCTTGATAGCTGGTATTGAATATAATAAAGAATATTATCAAGACCGAGATTTAAAACCATCAGAACAAATATTTTTCTCTCTGACTTTTACCCCCTTCACGACGATCTCGACACCTGGTTTCTAAAAAATGAAAATAATTTTTGCATATACTTTGATAATATATCTTCATTTAATTACAGCTAGTATTTCAACTGAAATTAAAATTTTATATAAAATTAACGACAGTGTGATTACCAATTATGATATTTCAGAGGAGGTTAATTATTTGGTTTCACTCAATAGAAATTTAAATCAATTAAATGATAAGCAACTTTTCTCAAATGCTGAAAAATCTTTAATTAGAGAAATAATAAAGAAAGATGAAATAGATAAATTTTATGAAATTAATTATGAGGAAGAAATTAATTCTGAAAATATTAATAGAATAGTTACAAATTTTAGAGAAAAAATAGGTTATAAATCAAATCAAGAATTTCAAGATTTTTTGAAAGTTAAAAATATTGAAATTAATGAACTCAAGAAAAAGTTTATAATTGAACAATTTTGGAACCAACTTATTTTTGATAAGTATAGAAATTTGGTAAAAATAGACTCAGATAAAATTCAAAGTGTTTTAGAAAAATTAATAAAAGACAAATCAGAAATTTTAACATTTAATTTATCTGAAATAGTTTTTTTTGAAAAAAATAGAGAAGCAATAAAAAACAAATCAGAAGAAATCATAGCATCAATTGAAAGTATTGGTTTTAAAGATACGGCAGTAATCTATAGTATATCAGAAAGTTCAAAATTAGGTGGAGAAATAGGCTGGGTAAACCAAAACCAAATATCAAAAAAAATTTTTCAAGATATTAAAGACTTAGATATAGGAGATTTTTCGAAGCCAATAATTACTACAGGGGGTATAATTTTTCTTAAAGTAAATGACAAAAAAAAGACTAGTACCCAGATTGATAAGGACAAAGAAATGAAAAGGCTGATTGCGTTTGAAAAAAATAGAATACTAAATGAATATTCGATAATTTATTATAAAGAAATTGAAAATAAAGCATATGTTGAAAAATTTTAAACCTATA
This sequence comes from uncultured Pelagibacteraceae bacterium, assembly GCA_902615445.1. Lineage (GTDB taxonomy): Bacteria > Pseudomonadota > Alphaproteobacteria > Pelagibacterales > Pelagibacteraceae > Pelagibacter. The sequence continues at coordinate 24,006 of CACMOQ010000006.1, forward strand.
GTGATTGTTGCTGGAGACCCAAAAAGTGTTTTCTTAGAATTATATTTCAAATCTTTAAAAAAAAAAAAGTTCAAAAATCCTCTAATTTTAATCATTAATGAAAGAATATTATTAGAGCAAATGAAAGATCTTAAATATGATTTCAAACTTAATAAATTAGATTTAAATCGATTAAATTTTAAAAACTTAAATAATAAAAAAATAAATGTAATTAATGTCCCTTTTCATAAAAAATTTATCTCGGAGTATATCTATGAATCATTCGAAATAGCTTTGGCCTTAATAAAAAAAAATAATAAAATTAATTTAATTAATGGTCCAATTAATAAAAAAAAAATTTTAAAACGTCGCTATTTAGGTATTACTGAGTACTTAGACTTCAAGACCAAAAGTAAAGGCAATACAGTAATGCTAATTTATAACAAAAATTTGGCTGTTAGCCCTCTTACAACACATCTGCCGTTAAAAAAAGTTCATAAATATATTAATAAACAGAAAATTATAAATCATGTAAAACAAATATCTAGTTTTTATAAGAAAAAATTTAATGTGGTGCCTAAAATTGGTATAACCGGCTTAAATCCACATTGTGAAAGTAATTTTTACAAAAGCGAGGAGGAAAGAATTATTGCACCAACTATTGAGTATTTATCAAAAAAAAAATTTAAAGTTTCGGGCCCCTACGCTGCAGATACAATTTTTTTAAAGGACAAAATGAAAAAATTTGATGTTATATTAGGTATGTACCATGACCAAGTTTTAACTCCTATTAAATCAATATTTGGTTTTAATGCTATTAATATCACTTTAGGACTTCCATTTATAAGAGTTTCTCCGGATCATGGACCAAATTTGGAAATGTTTTTGAAAAATAAATCTAACCCTGAAAGCCTAATTCAGGCAATTAAATTTCTAGATAAATAAGTGTTAATTAAACCAAAAAAAAGTTTGGGGCAAAATTTTTTAATTGATAAAAATATTATAGAAAAAATAGTATCTATTTCAAAGATTTCAAATAAGGATGTCTTAGAGATAGGTCCTGGCACTGGAAATTTAACAGAATATATTTTGAGAGAGAAACCCAGTAAAATAATATTAATTGAAAAGGATAAAATTTTATATGATCAACTTCAATTAAAATTTCAAAATAACATTGAAATAAGAAACGAAGACATTCTTAAAGTAAATGAAAAAAATATTTCTAAAAAAAAATTGATAGTCTTTGGCAATTTGCCTTATAATATTTCAACAAAAATAGTTTGTAATTGGGTATTAAAATTAGAGAAAAATTTTTGGTTTTCAGAGTTAATATTAATGTTTCAGAAAGAAGTTGCTGATAGAGTTATTTCTAAGATTAATGACACAAATTATGGAAGACTATCAATTTTTCTTAATTGGAAAATGAATATTAGAAAAGTTTTCGATATTAGTCCAAATTGTTTTTATCCAAAACCAAAAGTTCATAGTACATTAGTTCATTTTTTTCCTAAAAAGGATTATTTTAAAATCAAAGAAAGTAAAAATTTGGAAAAAATAACAAGAATATTTTTTAACCAAAAAAGAAAAAAAATTAAAAATCCATTAAAACAATTATTTGTAAATTATAAAGACATATCAGAAAATTTAAAGCTTGATTTAAACTTGAGACCACAAAATCTATCATTAGAAACATATTGTAAAATTGTGAGAGAATATGAAAAGTTAAGAAGTTAACTTTTCAATATGCTTTCTAATATACTCTTTATCATAATCTTTAGGTCCATTATTTATTTCAGCATCAATTAAACTTGCAATTTTATTATAACAATTTTCTAAATTATCGTTGATAATAACATAATCATAATTAATCCAATGAAGTACATCTCTGCTAAATTCTTTCATTCTATTTTCAGCAATTAGTTTATCCTTCATGTCTCTATTGGACAATCTCTCAAAAAGTATTTTTTTACTAGGGGGTAATAAGAAAAATGTTATCAATTTGTAGTCTAATTTTTTATTTCTTATTTGATCTGCACCTTGCCAATCAATATCAAAAATTACATTTTTACCTTTTTGAAGGTTGCTAATTACGGGAGATCTGCTTGTACCATAAAGATGGTTAAAAACTTTTGCATATTCCAAAAACTCTTCATTTTGAATTAGTCTACTAAACTCGATATCATCGACAAAAAAATAATCTTTATTTTGTTCTTCGCTCTCTCTAGGTTTTCTAGTTGTATGAGAAATGGAAATTTTAAAATTTTTTCTTTTGGATAAAAGTTTTACAAGGGTTGTTTTACCTGCGCCTGATGGAGATGATAAAATCACCATTATCCCATCATTTTTTAATGGCATTAAATTTTTTTAATTTCTTTTGCCTTCAATAAATTTAACAGCATCACCAACTGTTAATATTTTTTCGGCCTCGCTATCAGAAATTTCTGAACCAAATTCTTCCTCAAAAGCCATTACTAATTCAACTGTATCTAAGCTATCTGCACCTAGATCATCAATAAAACTAGAGTCATCTGTAACCTTTGCTTCATCTATTCCTAAATGATCAGCAACTATTTTTTTTACTTTACTTGAAATATCGTCAGACATATTAATCCTTTGTAGTTATATTTTGTTCATAGATGAAATTGTTTTTTTGTCAACCTAAATACAGACCACCGTTAACATGAATTGTCTCGCCATTTATGTAGTCTGATTTAGATGAAGCTAAAAAAATTACAGCATTTGCAATATCTTCTGCTTTTCCCAATCTACCAGAAGGTATTTTTGATATAATTGATTCTTTAAATTTTTCGTCAATTTTTTCAGTCATGGCAGTCTCAATAAATCCTGGGGAAATGCAATTAACATTAATATTTTTTTTTGAGTATTCAATTGATAAACTTTTAGACATCGCAACGATGCCTGCTTTTGAGGCAGTGTAATTTACTTGTCCTAAATTTCCAGTATGACCAACTACTGAGGTGATATTTATAATTTTTCCAGATTTATTTTTTAACATTTTTTTGATTGCAAATTTACTCATTAAAAATGTTGATGTAAGATTCAAATCAATAACTTTATTCCATTCCATTAAATTCATTCTAATCGCCAAATTATCTTTAGTAATACCTGCATTATTAACTAGACAATTTAAATTGTTACCTAATAATTCATTTGCATCATCAATAAAACCCTCAATTTTATCGTGTTTAGAAATATCGAAAGGCAATGTTTTTATTTTACTAAATTTACTTTTTAACTGATCCAATTTTTCTGTTCTTGTACCAGTTGCTAAAATATTTGCACCAGCCTCATAAAGACACTCAACAATTGAACTACCTATACCTCCAGAGGCTCCCGTAACTATAATATTTTGATCTTTTAAACTTATCATGAAATATCTAAATTTTTAATATCTTCTTCACTATTAATTGATTTAACATTTACTTTCCTATCAATTCTTTTTATTAATCCTGACAAAACTTTACCTGGCCCAATTTCAATAAAATTTTTAACTCCATTGTTTATCATATTAACTACACTTTCTCTCCATCTAACCCTGTTTTCAATTTGTCTAATTAATAAATCTTTTATAACAGAAATATCTTTTACTGTATCAGCTGTTACATTAGACATCAAAATATTATGACCTTCGTCAAACTCAATTTTGTTTATTTCATCTCTCATAATTCTTGTGGCATTGCCCATTAATTCACAATGAAATGGAGCACTTACTGGAAGTTTAATATTCCTTATATTCATAGATTTTAAAATTCCTGTTAAAATATCTAAATCTTTTAACTTTCCACTAACTACTATTTGACCCTCAGAATTATCATTTGCAATTTGGAAATTACAATATTCTTTGTTCTCAGATATTATATCCTCAATTTTTTTAATATTAGTTCCTAAAATTGCAATCATTCCTCCAATACCTCTTGGTACTGCGTTCTGCATTGCATCTCCTCTTGCTTTTAAAATTTTCAAAGTATCAGAGAATTTTATATATCCAGCACAAGATAATGCTGAATATTCTCCCAAAGAATGTCCAGCAAAAAAATTAGCTTTATTTAAGTTAATATCAAACTCTTTTTTTATAACATTAAAGATTGAATAACTTATCAAAAAAATTGCTGGTTGTGTATTAAAAGTTAAATCTAAATCAGATTTTGGGCCTTCCAATATTAGTTTAGATAATGGAAAGTTTAAAGTTTCGTCTGCTTCTTTAAAATAATTTTTAACCAAATTATATTTTTCATAAAAGGTTTTTCCCATTCCCACTTCTTGTGAGCCCTGTCCTGGAAAAACTACTGAAAACATTTAAAATTCTTTATTTTTAAGTTATTTAGCTATTGTAATTAAATTATTATAATAGTATATCCACTTTTTTTATAAAAAATAAACATGAATTTATACGAACATACAATCATAGCTAGACAAGATACATCGCCAAACGAAATCAAACTATTAACAGAAAAATACTCAAAAATAGTCGAAAAAAATAAAGGTGAAATAATTAAAACTGAAAATTGGGGCTTAATTAATTTATCATATTTAATAAAAAAAAATAAAAAAGGAAGCTACATACACTTTAAAATTAAAGGTGATGGTAAAATGATAGATGAATTAGAAAAAAACGAGTCTATTGATAAAAAATTATTAAGATACTTAACAGTTAAAGTAAAAAAATTTGATTTAGATGCTAATTATTTTAGTTCAAAAAAAGAAGATATTGAGAAAAAAAAAGATAATTAAAATCAACTATGCCTAAAAGACAAAAACAAAGTAATAATAAAAAAGGTAAGCAAAGTAATTTTGCTAAACTAAGTATTTTTCAACCAAATAAATATAAATTTAAAAAAGCATGTCCACTTTCAATTAAAGGTGCGCCAGAAATAAATTACAAAAATATAAAATTATTAAAAAAATATATTTCTGAAAATGGAAAAATTTTACCTTCAAGAATAACAAATGTATGCCAAAAAAAACAAAGAGAGTTATCTTTGTCAATTAAAAGAGCAAGAAATCTTGCGCTGCTATAATGAAAGTAATTTTACTAGAAAATATTAAAAGAATTGGTTCTATTGGTGAAGTCATTAATGTTAAAAGAGGATTTGCTAGGAATTATTTAATAGCTAACAAAAAAGCTCTCTACGCTTCAAAACAAAATATTTCTGAAGTTAAAAAAATCAAGACAGAACTTTCGAAAAAAGATAACGAAAAAAAACAAATCGCAAAATCTGTTTTTGAAAAAATTAATAAGAAACAATACACAGTAAAAAAGTTAAGTACTGAAAATAATGAGCTTTATGGTTCAGTTAAGCCTACAGAAATCTCTAAATTAATTTTTAAAGAAGATAAAATTGAAATAAAGCCATCAATGATACAGCCAATCACTGAGATTAAGTCTTTGGGTAAATTTAAAGTAAAAATATATTTACACTCAGAAGTTGATGCTGACATTATGATAAATGTTGAATCATCTGAGGCTATTCAATAATTATACAATTTTCTCCCCAAGTTATTTTGTTAATTTATTATAAATCAAAACCTTGATATGTTTATTAATGGACAGAAATCTTAGTATTGTAAAAGATAATATCAAAGAACTTCCAAATAATATTGAAGCTGAACAAGCTGTAATTGGCTCTATATTAGTTTCTAATGAACTTTTTGATGAAATAAATACAATCATATCAAGTGTAAATTTTTATGATCCAATGCATCAAAAAATTTTCAATTCTATTGAAAATTTAATTTATAAGGGAACATTAGCTAATCCTATTACTTTAAAGAACTATTTTGAAAATGAAAAAGATGATTTAAACATTCCAGAATATTTAATTAAAATTACAAAATTTTCTACATCAACCAGACAAGCCATTGAATATTCTAAAATCATATATGATATGTTTGTCAGAAGAGAATTAATCAAAATTTCTGAGCAAACTATCGACACAGCTAAACAAAATCATTTGGATACCAATGGTCAAAATATAATAGAAAATTCTGAAAAATTATTATTTGATCTTGCTGAAAACGGATCATTCAACTCATCACTAGTTAAATTTGATGAGGCTATGAAACAAACTATCGAAATGGCATCTGCCGCTTATAAAAATGAAGAGGGTATTGTTGGAGTTCCAACAGGATTAAGAGATTTAGACGATAGACTTGGAGGTTTACATCAATCAGATTTAATTATTATAGCTGGACGTCCTTCAATGGGAAAGACCGCACTCGCTACAAATATTGCTTTTAATGCAGCACAAAAATTATTAGAAAATGGAAAAAAATCTTCTATTGCTTTTTTTTCATTAGAAATGTCATCGGAACAATTATCTACTAGAATATTAGCAGAACAATCAAGAATCAAATCAAATGATATAAGGAGAGGGAGAATTTCAAATGATCAATTTGATAAATTTATAGAAACTTCAAAGAATATTTCTGAGCTACCATTATATATAGATGAAACCCCTGCAATTAATATCGCTGCAATGAGTAATAGGGCAAGACGAATTAAAAGATTATTTGGACTAGATATGATTGTTGTAGATTACATTCAGTTAATGAAAGGAACTTTTAACAATAAAGATGGAAGAGTCCAAGAAATTTCAGAAATAACTCAGGGATTAAAGGCAATAGCAAAAGAGTTATCTGTGCCAGTTTTAGCGCTTTCACAATTATCAAGAGCAGTAGAACAAAGAGACGATAAAAAACCTCAATTATCAGATTTAAGAGAGTCTGGCTCAATTGAACAAGATGCAGATGTTGTAATGTTTGTTTATAGAGAGGCTTACTACCTTGAGCGAAAAGAGCCTAGACCTGCAACAGTAGAACATGCTGAATGGCAGGCTAAAATGAATGAGGTATCAAACCTAGCCGAAATAATAATAAGCAAACAGAGACACGGTCCTACTGGGAATATAATGTTAGAATTTGAGGCAATGTTTACTAAATTTAAGGATACTCAAATTAGTTAAAGTAAAATATAAAAGAGCTATAATGATAGCTAGTTTATATCAAAATCTTATTCTCAAAAACCCAAAAATAGTTTTTCTTTTATTAATAGTTACCTTAGTGAGTTTTGGAAATTATTCAAAAGATTTTAGATTAGATGCTTCTTCAGAAACTTTATTAATAGAGGGTGATCCAGATTTAGAATATCTACGAGAAATTACTGATAGGTACGGATCAAAAGAATTTTTAGTTCTAACTTATACCCCTAATGAGGATATGATATCAGAAAGCTCAATAAATAATTTACTGAGTTTAAAATATAAAATTCAAAGTTTAGATTGGGTTTACAGTGTTGTCACTCTCTTAGATATACCACTTTTGAATAGTTCTGATGAATCTCTACAGGAAAGATTAGAGAATTTTAAAACCCTCAAAGACGAGGGTGTAGATAGAGAGAGGGGTTTTAAAGAAATCCTAGATAGTCCTGTATTTAGGAATTTTGTTATTAGCGAAGACGGTAAAACTAGCGGGATCATTGTGAATTTAAAAAAAAGCAAAGAACTAAAAGACATCAAAAACAAGACAAAAAAAGAAATAGAAGACTTTAAAGATGACATAAAAAAACAAAACCATAAAAACATAGTTGAAATAAGAAATGTAATTAAAAGCTATGAAAATGTTGGAAAAATCTTTTTAGGTGGGATTCCAATGATTGCTGATGACATGATGACGTTTATAAAAAGTGACATTATAGTTTTTGGTTTGGGTGTTTTTGTATTTATTGTTTTTACCTTATGGTTTGTATTTAGAAAATTAATTTGGATTATTGTTCCAATAAGCAGTTGTTTTTTTTCTGTCATAATAATGATGGGGATACTTGGATTGCTTAATTGGAAAGTTACAGTAATTTCGTCAAACTTTATAGCTCTTATGTTAATTTTAACAATGGCAATGAATATTCATATGAGCACCCGTTTTTTACAGTTAAGAGAAAGCTTTCCTAAAAAAAATATTTTTGACCTAATCTTATTGACTACAAAAAAGATGTTTTGGCCAATTTTATATACAGCTCTTACTACAATAATTGCTTTTTTATCTCTTATATTTAGTGAAATAAAACCGATTATAGATTTTGGATGGATGATGACCTTTGGATTGATAACTTCTTTCATAATTACTTTCACATTACTCCCTACACTAATTAATTTTGTTCCAGAGGGAAATATTTCTTCAGATAAATATAAAGAGTCAAAAATAACTAGTTTTTTCTCAAAGATTTCACAAAACAATCAAATAACAATTTTTATTGTTACTGGAATAATAATAATTATAAGTTTAATAGGAATAAGCCGTCTAGAGGTTGAAAATAGTTTTATCAACTACTTTAATAAAAAAACTGAAATATATAAAGGCATGAAGTTGATAGATGAAAAACTAGGTGGAACTACACCATTAGAAGTAATTTTAAAATTTCCAAAGCAAGAGGACGTAAAAAATGAGGAAGATGATGAGTTTGAGGATTGGGAGGACGATAATGAAAACGATAAAGAGAAATATTGGTTTACTAAAGACAAAATAGATAAAATAGCCTCGGTGCACAATTATCTAGATAGTCTTCCACAGATAGGTAAGGTTTTATCTTTTTCCTCAATAATTGATGTTGCAACAATGCTCAACAACAATAAACCACTAGGAAGTTTAGAATTGGGCGTACTGTATTCTAAGATACCTGATAATATAAAAACAGAAATTGTTGATCCGTACATCTCTATAAATGATAATGAAGCTCGAATTAGTCTAAGAATAATTGACTCACAAGAAAATTTGCGAAGAAATGATTTATTAAAAAAGATTAACTACGACCTCAAAAATAAAATTGGATTAAAGGAAAACGAATACAAGCTTGCAGGTGTTTTAATTTTATTCAACAATTTACTTCAGAGTCTCTTTAAGTCCCAAATATTGACTTTAGGTTTAGTCATGATTGGTATATTTGCAATGTTTTTAATTCTTTTTAGAAATATTAAATTATCTTTAATTGGAGTTGTACCAAATTTTATAGCTGCATTTTTTATATTAGGTATAATTGGTCTGTTAGGAATCCCGTTAGATATGATGACAATTACCATAGCCGCAATTACTATTGGTATTGCTGTAGATAATAGTATCCATTACATTTATAGATTTAAGGAGGAATTTAATATTTTAAGGGATTACAAATCGACTATCAAAACTTGTCATGCTACAGTAGGTAAAGCTATTTTGAATACTTCAGTGACAATAGTTTTTGGTTTCTCAATATTGGTTTTATCTAAGTTTATTCCAACAATTTACTTTGGTATCTTTACAGGTCTTGCTATGTTGTTGGCGATGGTATCAGTTTTGACCTTATTGCCATCTTTAATACTTTTTATAAAACCTTTTGGAAAATAATTATTTATGATTGAAATTTTAAGGGAATTTTACAATTCCATATCAATTATAGATTTAATTTACTTAATTTTAACAATTTTGTCACTAGTCAAATGTTATAGAATGGGATTTGTGCTTAGTATTTTGGCAATGAGCAAATGGTTATTTGCATATATCATGACACTAATCATTTTTCCAAAGGCAAAACCTTACGTAAAAGATATAATTGATAGTGAATATATTTTAGATATTGTTTTGGGCATTCTGATTTTTGTAATTATAATATTTCTTGTATTGCTTATTAGTAAAGGGATAAGTAAAGCAATTAAGTATACAGGACTTGGAACATTGGACTCTATATTTGGATTCTTTTTTGGATTTGTAAGATCATATATAATAGCTATTTGCCTATTTTCAGCTATACACATAGTCTATAACTATGATAAATGGCCGACTAATTTAAATAAATCATACATCTTTCCATATTTAGAAAAAGGTAGTAATTATTTATTAAAAGAATTTCCTAATGAAAAAAGTTATCAAGACTCAAAAGAAAAAATTGAAGAGCTTTAACTCAAAATTTAAAGAGGAATGTGGTGTATTTGGTATAAGCAATGCTAAAGATGCTTCAGCTTTGACTGCGCTTGGTCTTCACGCTCTACAGCATCGTGGACAAGAGGGATGTGGTATAGTTACTTTTGATGGCGAAAAATATTTTTCAGAAAAAAGATTTGGTTTAGTTGGTGATAATTTTAATAAAGAAAAAGTACTAAATAATCTTAAGGGTGATTATGCTATTGGTCATAATCGATATAGTACAACTGGTAATAATACTCTAAGAAATATTCAACCCTTTTTCGCTGATACAAATGCTGGTGGTATCGGGGTTGCCCACAATGGAAATTTAACGAATTCAATTTATCTAAGAAATAAACTAGTTGAAGATGGCGCAATATTTTATACTACCTCAGATACTGAGACTATTGTTCAATTAATAGCTAAATCAAAAAGATCTAAAACAATTGATAAGGTTGTAGATGCAATATTTCAAATACAAGGTGGATATGCTTTAGTCATGTTAACTCAAACTTCTTTAATTGGAGTTAGAGATCCTTATGGAATTAGGCCACTAGTAATAGGCAAATTAGGAAGTAGCTATGTGTTAGCATCAGAGACCTGTGCTTTAGATATTATTGGAGCAAAATTTATAAGAGAAGTAGAAAATGGTGAAATTGTTTTAATAGAAAATAATCAACTATCAAGTATCAAACCTTTTCCCCCAAAAAAAATTAGACCATGTGTGTTTGAATATATTTATTTTGCAAGACCGGACAGTCTTATAAATAACAAAACCGCTTATGAACATAGAAAAAATTTAGGAAAAGAACTTGCTGAAGAAAATGATATTGATGCAGATATCGTTGTGCCCGTTCCGGACTCTGGAAATGCAGCAGCTTTAGGATTTTCCCAAAAATTAAAGATTAATTTTGAACATGGATTAATAAGAAATCATTATGTGGGCAGAACTTTTATTGAGCCAAGTCAGAAAATTAGAAGCTTAGGTGTTAAACTAAAGTTAAACGCTAATGAAACAACAATTAAAAATAAAAAAATAATTCTAGTAGATGACTCTTTAGTTAGAGGAACAACATCTCTTAAGATTGTTAAAATGCTTTATGATGCTGGCGCAAAAGAAGTCCATGTGAGAATAGCTTGTCCAGAAATTAAATACCCAGATTTTTATGGAGTTGACACACCAACTAAAAAAGAATTGTTAGCTGCAAATAAATCAAATGATGAGATTTGCAAATATATTGGGGCTAGGTCTTTAAAGTTCTTATCTATAAATGGTTTATACAGAGCTATTGGCTTTGACAAGAGAAATGAAACTTATCCTCAATTAACTGATCATTACTTTACAGGTGACTACCCAATTAAACCTGTTGATGAACTTGGTGATAGCAAGATTACTCAATTATCTTTACTAAGCACGGTATCAAACAACTAGATTATGAAAAAAGTTAGTTTTACAGAGATGAAAAAGGGAACTAAGGAGGATTACCTTTTTTTAGATAAATACGAAAAGGATTTTGCAAATAAGACAGCCGAAAGAATATTAAAATTTATGTCTAATCTCACTGAAACTTTAGAGGGTTATCAAATTTCCAGATTAGAACATTCTCTTCAAAGTGCGACTAGAGCTTATAAAAATAAAGAAAGTGAAGAGATGGTAGTTGCTGCTTTATTACATGATATTGGAGACGAATTAGCACCAATGAATCACTCCGAGTACGCTGCTGCAATTTTAAAACCTTATGTCTCAGAAAAAACTCATTGGATAATAGAAAAACATGGGGAATTTCAAATGTACTATTATGCTCACCACTTAGGAGGTAATAGAAATAAGAGAGACGAATATAAAGATCATAAATATTACCAAGCCACTATTGATTTTTGTGAAAAATACGATCAAAGTTCCTTTGACCCAAACTATAAATCACTTCCTTTAGAATTTTTTAGGCCAATGGTAAAAAAAATTTTTTCTAGAAAGCCATATTCTTTACTTTAAATCTATTCATAAAGTATTATTAAGAGATACTAATGATTACCTCGAAAGAAAAAATAATCGAATATTTCAAATCTGGAATAAAAGACTCTAAAAATTTCAAAATTGGAATCGAGCATGAAAAATTTTTATTCAATAAAAATAATAATAAAAGAATTAACTATACGAAAATTAAAGAAATGTTTAACGCCTTAGTGGAATTTGGCTGGAAACCAATTTCTGAAAAAGGCAATATAATTGGTTTAAATAAAAAAGGTAAAAATATTACACTTGAACCCGGAAATCAAATTGAATTATCTGGAGACAAATTAAATAATATACATGAAGCGTGTGCAGAATCTCAGGACTATCTGTTTGAATTAAGACAAGTAACAAAAAAACTAAACATAAATATTGTGAGTGCTGGTTTTGATCCAATTTCGAGGCTAAATGAGATTCCAAATAATCCAAAGGAACGTTATAAATTAATGACTAAGAGTATGCCAGAAGGTGGAGAATTAAGCCTAGATATGATGTATAGAACTTGTGGGACACAAATTAATATTGATTATGACTCTGAAAATGATTTCATTAAAAAATTTAAGATTGTTAATTCAATCGTTCCCATCACTATTGCTTTGTTTGCTAACTCTTCAATTGTAGAGCAAAAGAAAAGTAATTATTTATCATATAGGTCTAGGGTTTGGCAAAACACTGCTAGAGGTGGTCTACCAAAAATTTTCTTTGAAGAATTAGATTTTGAGAAATATGCTGATTTTGTAATAAACTTTCCAATTTTATTTATTAATGATAATGAAAAATATGTATCAGGCAAAAAGTATATCTTTAAAGATTTTATGAATGGTAAAATTAATGAAATCAAAAATAGAATGCCAGATGAAAATGATTTATCTATACATTTAAGTACGATCTTCACAGAAAATAGATTAAAGAAATATATTGAAATGAGATCTATGGATACATGTGGTTGGGATTGTTTATGTGCCGGTCCAGCATTTAATGTTGGAATATTATATGGTAATATTAATGAAACTTTTGAAGTTGTTTCTAAGTGGGAGAAAAATAAAATAATCAATGCGTATCTAGAAGTACCAAAAAAGGGTTTTAATACACAATTAATGGGTAAAGATCTTCTCTACTGGGCATCAAACTTATTGAGTATATCAAGAAAGGGATTGGAAAAAAGAGACAAACTCAATAAAAGCAAAAAAAATGAGGCTATTTTCTTAAATCATTTACAAACAATTATTGATAATAAAATAACAAACGCAGATCATATGATTAATAAATTTTCTAAAAATGAAGATTTAAGCGAATTATATGATAAGTAAAATTATAGCTATTCAAGGAGATCATTTTTCTAAAATTAATCCTGATACAGACACCACCATTTTTTTAGCTCATGAAATTCAGAGTAAAAATTATAAAATCTTTTATTATGAACCTGAAAATTTATCGGTCATAAATTCAAAGGTTATAGCAGAGGGTTTTTTTGTCAAATTTAATTATCGTAAAAAAAAATTTTTCAAAATATTAAAAAAATGTAAATTAAATCTCGTAAATTGTAAATTTATTTTAATTAGACAAGACCCTCCATTTAATCTCAAGTATATTTCAACAACTTATATTCTTGAAACTATTAAAGATAAGGTAAAAATTATAAATGATCCTAGCTCTATAAGAAAAATTTCTGAGAAACTTTATGCTATCAAATACTTAGAGTACATGCCCCCAACTATTTTTTCTCAAAATATTAATGAAATCAAAAAATTTTTTAAAAAAAATAAGAAAGTGATTTTAAAACCAATTCATGGCTTTGGTGGAAATGACATTCATTTATTAAACAAATTGAGTGTTAAATTTATAAAAAAATTTATTAAACAACACGAATACGTAATTTGTCAAAAATATTTACCAAAAATAAATAAAGGAGATAAAAGAGTTTTTTTAATAAATGGTAAAGTTATGGGCGCTATATCAAGAATTCCAAAAAAAGGATCATTCTTAAGTAATATGAGTAAAGGAGCAAAACCAATAAATACTCAGTTAACAAAGATTGAAAAAAAAATATCTAAATTAGTTGCCAAAAATTTAAGAAAAGAAAATATTTTTCTTGCCGGAATTGATTTTATTGATCAAAAGTTAAATGGAGATATTAACGTCACCTCACCTACTGGATTAAAAACATTTTATGATTTATCAAATATTAATTTAGCTAAAACTTTTTGGAAAGAACTTAAAGCTTGAAAAATTTGACTGATCAACAGAAAGGTTCTTTACTCGCATTTGTTGCAGTAATATTTATTACTCCTGATTCATTATTTATTAGACTATCCAGTATAGATACTTGGGGACTTGTTTTTTACAGAGGAATTATACCTTTCTTTGCAGTTTTTTTTGGAATGTTTTTAATTTACAGATTAAATTTTTTTAAAATTCTTATGACGAGTGGTATACATGGCATAATCTATGTCATCACTTTTAGTATAACAAATATTACTTTCGTTGTATCAATTCAAAATACAAACGTAGCAAATACTCTAGTAATGATTGCTACTGCGCCTATGTTATCAGCTATTTTAGGTGCAATTTTTCTAAAAGAACCTCCAGATAAAAAAACGCTCATATCAATTATCATTACTTTTCTGTCAGTAATTTATATTTTTTTTGACTCTCTTAAAGTGGGAAATTTTTATGGAGATATTTTAGGTTTCATTACTGCTATCGGATTAGCAGTAGGTGCGGTGACTATACGCTCAGCAAAATCAAAAAATTTAGTGCCAGCAGCAGTTGTTGGAAAAATGCTTGTGGCAACCTTTGCTTTATTATTTGTTGAAAATTTTGCACTTATAAATCAAGATCTAATCATCGTACCTTTAATGTGCATTCTATGTGTGGCTATACCATTTGTCCTAGTAACTATAGCGCCAAGATTTATACCTGCTGCCGAAGTTAATTTGTTTTTTTTATTAGAAACTATAATAGGTCCAATGTGGGTTTGGCTGATAATTAAAGAACAACCAAGTGTTGAAACTTTGTTGGGTGGAGTTGTTATAATAATTACTATAGCTATTCACTCATTTTTGAAGCTTAGAAATGCTTAAGCTTGTCACAATTAAGACTTGATTTAATAATACATCGCGAATAACTACACCAAATTTATGAATAAGGTTTTAAAAAACTCGTGGGCATTATTTCTTGGAATGGGCTTTATAATGATGGCTTATGGTTTTCAAGGATCTCTTCTTGGAGTTAGAGCAGTTCAGGAAGAGTTCAGTTTAACTTCAACCGGCTTCATGATGTCAGGATACTTTGTGGGTTATTTTATGGGCGCTGCAACTATTCCAAGTATCATCTCAAAAGTAGGTCACATAAGAGTTTTTGCAGCTTTTGCATCTTTAGCTTCTTTAGTTATTCTTGTTCACTCGGTTCTTGTAAATCCATTCATATGGTTTTTGTTAAGAGTCTTAACAGGAATAAGTATGGTGTGTATTTATACAGTCGCAGAGAGCTGGTTAAATGATAGATCAAGTAATAAAAACAGAGGGAGTGTACTTTCAATATATATGGTCATACTTTATGGATCGATTGGCATTGGTATGTTTTTGCTCAATTTCAATAGCCCTAAGAACTTTCAACCATTTATTCTGATTTCTGTAATAACATCTGCTGCTTTATTACCAATATTGTTAACAAAACAAAAACCTCCTACTTTTAAAAAAATTAAAGCAATGTCTTTGAAAAATCTATATGATGCATCTCCTTTTGGAATAGTAAGTTCTTTTTTTTATGGAACAATTCAATCTGCTGTTTTCACTCTTTTAGCAGTATATGCAACTTCGATGAATTTTACTATATTAGAAATATCAATAGTTACATTTCTATTAGCAATTTCAGGTGCGATTGCACAATTTCCCATAGGAAAAATTTCAGATTTATACGACAGAAGAAAAGTTATTATTATGTCTACGTTTGGTGCTGCTATATTTGCAATAATATCTATAATTGTTTCTAGGCAAATGTATTTACCAGGTGGACTAGCAACTAGTAAGACTTTGTTTTATATTTCTTTTATTATTTTTTCTTTTTGTAGTTTGCCAATGTTCTCATTAATTTTGGCACATACAAATGATTATATTTCAAAAGATAAATTTGTAGCTGCCGGAGCTGGTCTACAGTTTGTTTTTGGTTTGGGTGCAATAAGTGGCCCTTTCTTATGTTCTATATTTATGGATATAGTTGGTCCAAATGGTTTTTTTATTTTTTTATTTTTCTTTCACACGGTAATTGGAGTATTTGGAGTTTATAGAATGAAAATGAGACCAACTGCAGAAAATCCAGACTCTCAGTTTGTCGCAATGCCTCAGACAATTACACCTGCTGGAATAGAGCTTAATCCAAACACAGAACACATTGAAGAGCCTTATTCCGATAAAGTTAAAGAAATATTGGAGAGAAAAGGTGTTGAGTATAAAAAAAGATATAAAAATAACGAAAAAAGTTAGACAATAACTATTTTAGTCATTCAAATAACACTTTCAGGTTGTATCTAATGTAAACAAGTTTCACTGTTAAATCAAAATTTATATTGAAAAATATTTTATATTTAGTGAAATAAACTTTAAAAAAAAATGCCTCGAAAAAAAATTAAAACAAAAAAAACTCCCAAAAGTAATAGCCTTGGGAAAATTGCAAGTCTGACTACAAAATCAATTGGTAAAGCATTCGCAAATTATAAAAAAAATAAAGAACTTCAAAAAATTAGGTTAATCAAGCTACAGAAATTAGAAGAAAAAAATGAAATTTTAAAAGAAAGAAAAGATCTTAAAAATTGGGAAGAAAAACTCAATAAAGAAAGCAATAAAATTAAAATGAATGAGGAAGATTTTAAGATAAGAGAAAAAAAGATAAACTCATTAGAGGAAAAACAAAAAATAGAGGCGGAAAGATTGGTAAAAAAAGATGAGCACTTAATTCAAGTTGCTAAGCAATTAACAATTAGAGAAAAAGAATTGGATATTCGTCAAGAAGAACAAAATAGGAAAGATATAGATCTTAAAGCAAGAGAGGAAGAGCAAAGACAAAAGGAGCTTAAAGAGCAGAGAAAAAAAGCAAAAGAGTTAAAAATTTTAAAAATGGAAGAGGACAAAAAAAAAGAATTTGAATACATAAAAATAAAAGAATGGGAAGAAAAATTTGATAGAGAAAAGAAGTTAAAAGAACAAAGGGAAATTTTAAGAGATCAAAGATTAAGAGAAATTGAATTAGAGAAAATGAGAAAATTTGATGAATTAGAAAATCAAAAGAATTCGATTGATTACGGATTAAAAAATCGATCAATTAATACAGAAAAAATTAAGCAAAAAGAACTTACTAGAGCGTTAGATAATTTCGATATTGATAAAACGAAAAAAAACTAAGTATATCAATGCTTAGAGCTTAAATTGGCCAAATTTATAATAATTTAAATTGTCAAAAATTATCAAAGTTATTGTTTAGGAAAATAATCTTTAAGCTCTCCTTCTCTAAATACATCTGCGGTGCAACAGTGTAGGCCTCCTCCAAAAGCATAAGCGTCTCTAAGGTCAACAGGGATTACTTCCATTCCTAACTTATCAAGTTGTTCAGCTTGATATTTTTCACTTTTTTCAACACATACCGTTTTAGGATCTAAAACTAAAACATTCATAGAGAGCCAAACAGATGAATAACATAATGGTGGTGGTTCATTATGAGCTGGTTGAGCAGCATCAATGATTTGCCAACCATTATTTTCAAATAACTTTCTTTGTTCTTTAGGTAATCGTCTTTGAGGATTATTAATTATAATTCCCTCTTTAATTGGAGCAAATGTTGCATCAATATGAATTGGATAAGGATCACCAGGAAAATTTACAGTATGTATTCTGTGATTTGTAAAATGTCTTTTTAACCATTCAATTCCTTTTAAATTTGTGGTGAAACCGTGTTGTACAACTAGGTCTTTTCCAAAACGCAAAATATCAGCTGCATCAAAAAGAGGTTCTTCCTCTGTGGTAACAAAATATTTCTTTTCAGTCCAATCTAACCTTTTTTGAACGCCTATTTTATCAGACAAGTAATCCTTTCTATAGTCAGCATCTGTTAGCCTTGGTTTAGGTGCACTTTCATGTTTCATATTTCTATCCTCATTGAAATATTTTTGAATCAAAGGTCTATAATTTAAATATTCAAACCATCTGCATCTATAACTCATAGTGGCCTCCAACATTTCATTTCCTACAGTCAAAATTATATCTCTAGCAGGCATACATCCAAACATACTTTTAACTTCCCAGTCAGGAGTAGATATTTTTTGATTATGATTTATCGAAATCGGTCTATCAACTTTTATATCTCTTTTTTCTAAAATTGATGCAAAGTTATCTAATAATTCATTGGCTCTAGCTACAGTTTCTTTTGTACGAGGACCATATTCACCCTTCATGTCTGAGTCTTCAGGTACTTTTGCATCTAATGCTGGTTCTGGAGCTGGTATACAGCATCCATCTGCTCTACCTACTATTACATGCTTAAGTGGATCCCATTCATTCCAACTATTGACAATTTTTTTTTCTTTAATCATTAAAACTACTTATTAATTCAGCGCTATAAATCTTCTATTAGTCCTCATGACCAAACTGTAATAAGTGATAGATATAAAAAGAAAAAACCCACCAATTATTGTATTTGTAGATGGGATTTCATTTATACCAAAAATTGGTAACCACACCCAAAAAATTCCTCCAATAACTTCAGTTAAAGATAATAAAGTTAATTCAGCTGCTGGGATAGCTCTAGAGCCAATAGAATATAATATTAATCCAAAGCAAACTAATACTCCATGTAATGAAAATAAAGTACCGTTGTAGCTTGTAGAAAAAAATAATTGATCCTTACTCAAGATAAATATTGAGGCAATAACAAAACAGAAAAGTCCAGAAACAGCAACAGTAGTAAATTTAGGTGTCTCTTTTCTCCATCGTAAAGTAACGGAAAATATTGAAAAACCTATTGATGATGTCATCCCAAATACAAACCCCAATAAAGATGCTTTTCCAGTATTACCTAATGCAATAATTATTATTCCAACAGTTGCAAGAATTATGGCAATCCAAACATTCACGCTTATTCTCTCTCTCAAAAAAAGGAAACCCAATAAAGCCGTAAAAAAAGGCATTGCAGCAAGACATAATAGTGTTATAGCAGCAGAAGTATTAGTAATTGAGTAGATAAAACTAATCATTGCAATACCTAGCCCTGCCCCACCTATAATACCCGATACACCAATTTTTAGGTAATTTTTATAAAACGCTATTCCTTCTTCAAAAAATAAGTAAAGATTTAAAATTATAAAGATTGTTAATCCTCTTCCAAAAATATACTGCCAAGGCACTAATTCTGGTTGATCCATGTACCTAACAACTAGTGGTCCAAACGACCAAAGAATTCCTGCAAATAAAACAACTGGTACTGCTAGTTTATCATTTTTTATTTCTATCATATGACAATATTTAATTCTTATTAGTTCCAACTACAACAAAATTAAATTCTTTGTATAAAATAATTTAGGAAATTTAAGTATCTTATTATAAGATCTTATTTAAATTACATATAACTTATGTCTTAAAAATTAATGGATTTAGAAATATTACAGATTGCTTCAAAAAATAATAACCAAAAATTTCTTGAAAATCATACTCATAATTCAAAATTAAAAAATTCATTATGTGGTGATGAAATGCAAATTAAGGTAATAATAAAAAAAGATAAAATTGTTGATTTCGGCTATCAAGGAAAATGCTGTGTTTATTGCCAAGCATCTGCAAGTCTTTTATCAAAAATTTCAATAAATAAAAATAAGCTTAAAGTTGATGAAATATGTAATGATGCAAGATCTTACTTTGAGGGTGATTTTGAAATAATAAATAGAAAATGGAAAGATTTAGGTAAATTATTTAAGAAAAAAAATCTATCACGTAAAGAATGTATCCTATTACCTTTTAAAACCCTCAAGAAAATTGTATCTAATTAATTTATGGATAATATTAAACAATCTTTTTTTGCGGGTTTTTTTTCAATTATAACTATAGGTATATTAACTCTTCTGACTTATAAAACAGAGTTTGGTATTTTTTTGATTGCATCGTTTGGATCATCAATGGTTTTATTATATGGTTATCCCGAAAGCCCCTTTGCGCAACCTAAAAATATTTTTTTTGGGCACCTGCTTACAGCTATAGTTGGTTTGTTTTTTTTATACCTGGTTCCGCTACCTCTATACTTAATTATACCTGTCGCAGTGGGTTTTGGTGTAGGTTTAATGATATTATTAAATGTAACCCACCCGCCTGCTGGAGGGAACCCGATCATAGTCATTATGGGAAGTGTTTCGATTGATTATCTTTTCAATCCAATCATAACTGGCTCAATAATAATTCTTATTTTTGGTGTATTAATCAATCGATTTATCCTAAAAAAAAAATATCCTAAGTTAAAATAATTTAATTGATAGCAGCTTAAAAATAATGTTAGATTAGTTTTTTAATAAATACATTTTAAGATACAGGAGATTAGATGAAAATATTGTGTATATTATACGATGATCCTAAAGGAGGGATGCCAAAATCCTACGCTTTATCAGAACTACCAAAAATAGAGAAATATCCAGATGGAATGACGCTTCCTTCGCCTAAAGGAAGAGATTACACACCGGGTCAATTACTTGGATGTGTGTCAGGTGAACTTGGTTTAAGAAAGTTTTTAGAAAGTAATGGACATGAATTTGTTGTTACAAATAGTAAAGATGGAGAAGGTTGTGAAGCAGATAAACATATAGTTGATGCAGATATAGTTATTTCTCAGCCATTTTTTCCTTATTATTTAACAAAAGAGAGAATTGCCAAAGCCAAAAATTTAAAAATGGCAATAACAGCAGGTATAGGATCAGATCACGTTGATTTACAAGCCGCAATGGATAACAAAATTGACGTTGTTGAAGTAACTTACTGCAACTCGAGATCTGTTGCTGAACACATTGTTATGATGATTGTTTCAATGGTAAGAGATTACCACAATCAACATAGAATTGTTAATGACGGTGGCTGGAATATCGCTGATGCCGTTCAAAGATCATATGATGTTGAAGGTATGCACATTGGCACTGTAGCAGCTGGAAGAATTGGATTAGATGCTTTAAGAAAAATGAAACCATTTGATACACATTTGCACTATTTTGATAGACACAGGTTGCCTGAAAGTGTTGAGAAAGAACTTAACTTAACATTTCACGAAACTGTGGAGTCTATGGTCAAAGTTTGTGATGTAGTAACAATTAATTGTCCACTTCATCCAGAGACTGAAAACTTATTTGACGATGCTATGATAAGTAAAATGAAAAAAGGTGCTTACATAGTAAATACCGCTAGAGGTAAAATTTGTAATCGTGATGCAATTGCAAAAGCTCTAAAGAGTGGTCAGTTGAGTGGTTATGCAGGAGATGTTTGGTTTCCTCAACCAGCACCAAATGATCACGTATGGAGAAGCATGCCCAATCATGGTATGACACCTCACACTTCTGGTACATCTTTAACAGCGCAATCAAGATATGCAGATGGTGTTAGGGAAATATTGGAATGTTTCTTCGATGGTAAAGAAATTAGAAATCAATATCTTATTGTAAAGGATGGTCAGCTTGCAGGTATGGGAGCTCACTCTTACAGTAAAGGTTCTGCAACTGGTGGTTCAGAAGAAGCAGCTAAATATAAGAAAAAATAAATTCTTTTTACATTATTAAAGGTAAGCTACATCACGTAGCTACCTTTAATAACATAGACTTAGCGTAAATTTTTTGTATATGATAATTTATGCGATTGTTAATTTTTTTAATCATTAACTTCTTTTTTATTTTTTCTTCTTTAGCTGATCAAAAAGAAAGAGCCTACTTTGCGGGTGGTTGTTTCTGGTGTGTTGAAGAGTCTTTTGAAAAACTTAATGGTGTAGAGGAGGTTTTTTCTGGTTATTCAGGTGGTACCACTGAAAATCCTACTTATAAAGAAGTAACGTACGGTAATACTGGGCATTTTGAGGTTGTTGAAATTATTTATGACAAGGAAATTATTTCATATGAAGAATTGCTAGATAACTTTTGGATAAATATAGATCCTTTTGATGCCTACGGTCAATTTTGTGATAAAGGATATAGCTACAGGTCAGTTGCTTTTTATCAAAATAGTAGTGAAAAGAATTTAATTGAGAAAAGTATACTTAAACTTGAAAAAAAATTTAATAAAAAAGTTGTCACTTATGTTAGAAAATTTGATAAGTTTTTTATGGCAGAAACTCGTCATCAAAATTATTATAAAGAATATTTATTAAATTATGTAGCTTATAAAAAGGCATGTAGAAGGGAAGAGATTTTAAAAAGAATTTGGAGTAAATAGTTTTTTATGAAAAATGTTTTAAATTGGAATTTTGATAATTCTTACTCTAGACTACCAGACTCATTTAAAGAAACGATTGATCCAGTAAAAGTAAAAAAACCTGAATTAGTTTTATTTAATAAAAATTTAGCAAAGAACATAGACTTAAATTTTTCAAATATCAAAAATGAGGAGTTATCAGCATTATTTTCTGGAAATTTATTGCCCAAAAATAGCAACTCAATTGCTCAAGCTTATGCTGGACATCAATTTGGTCATTTCACAATGCTTGGCGATGGAAGAGCAGTTTTAATTGGCGAACATCTATCTAAAAATAAAAAAAGGTATGATATTCAATTTAAAGGTTCGGGTAAAACTGCTTTTTCAAGAAACGGTGATGGTAGGGCAGCTTTAGGTCCAATGTTAAGAGAATACATTATTAGTGAATCGATGCATCACCTAAATATACCAACTACAAGGAGTTTAGCAGTTGTAAAGACCGGTGAAAGTGTAATAAGAGATACTGAATTAATAGGCGCTATCCTCACAAGAGTGGCATCAAGCCATATTAGAGTAGGTACTTTTCAATATATTGCTGCGAGGAAAAATGAGAATGAACTTAAAATGCTTTTGGAGCACGTTATTAAAAGGCATTATCCAAATATTGATGGAGCTGGTAATAAATCAATAGAACTTCTTAAAATCGTTTTAGAAAAACAAGTTGATTTAGTTGTACACTGGATGAGAGTTGGTTTTATTCATGGGGTGATGAATACTGACAATATGAGTATTTCGGGTGAGACAATAGATTATGGACCATGTGCTTTCATGGATGTTTATGATCCTAAGACTGTTTTTAGTTCAATTGATAGAAGTGGTAGATACGCATACTGCAACCAGCCTGTTATCACAAAATGGAACCTAGCAAGGTTTGCCGAATGTCTTATACCTTTAATTGATAAAGATCAAAATAATGCAATTAAAATAGCTACAGAAATCATAAATTCATTTGAAAAAAAATATGAGGAAAAATGGCTTAATATGATGAGAGATAAGCTCGGATTATTCGGAGATGAAAAAAATGACCAATCTTTAATTTTAGATCTACTAACTTGGATGCATGAAGTCAAAGCTGATTACACCAATACTTTTTGTTATTTAATGGGTGAAAAAATTGAGTTGAAAAAATATTATGAAGATAAAAGATTTCTAAATTGGACGGAAAGATGGAAAAATAGACAGAAATTGAGTAATAATTCACCCGAAAAATACTTACAACTAATGAAAAGCGTCAACCCACAAGTAATTCCACGTAATCATAAAGTTGAGGAGGTAATTGATGCAGCAAACCAGAATGATTTTCAGCCATTAAAAAAATTAATCGACATATTATCTAAACCTTATCTTCAAAATCAAAAAATTATTGAATATCAATTACCTTCTGATCAAAAAGAAAAATATCAAACTTTTTGTGGAACTTAATCAAAGGACATAAGGTTCATGTCTTGCTTTTTTTCCTAAAACCCTTTCTACTGCCATATTTGAAATATCAATTGATTGATACGAACCAGTCGTAATTAATTCTGTTAACGCTCTTCCAATACCAGGTGCTTGCATTAAGCCTCTTCCTGTAAATCCAGTAGCTAAATAAACATTGTCAAATTTTGGATGTTTCCCAACTACAGCATTATTATCTAATCTGTTACAATCATAATATCCAGCCCATCCACCAGTTAATTTAAGTTCTTCAAATGCTGGTACTCTTTTAGCAAGAGCAGGCCACACCAATTCTTCAAAATCATTCCAAGCAGGTTCTAAATCCTTAGCATCAAATACAGATTTAGGTGATCCTGCTAAATACTCTTTACCCTCTGGTCTCCAGTAAACTCCAGTTGTTAGATCTC
The DNA here is from genome assembly GCA_902615445.1 of uncultured Pelagibacteraceae bacterium. GTDB lineage: Bacteria > Pseudomonadota > Alphaproteobacteria > Pelagibacterales > Pelagibacteraceae > Pelagibacter. The sequence continues at coordinate 48,266 of CACMOQ010000006.1, forward strand.
CTGTTAATGGCATTTCAGGAATATGTTTTGGGCACTTAACCCTAAATACTGTGTGTTTTTGAGGCTCTACTGGAATATCTTCTAATAATTCTTTAGTCCAACATCCTGCGGCAGAGATAATTGTTTTGGCTTTAATTTCTGAGATTGATTTTACCTTTCCCTTTATAAAATTTGCACCTAATTCGATAGCTTTACTTTTCAAAGCACTATGAAACATAAATGGATCTATCCACCCTTCACTTTGATTATCCGTAAAGGTAGCTGTTTCAATCCCATCACTATTAATATAAGGGAAAAACTTCATTAGTTCTGAACCTTTTATGTTTTTAGTTCCAGCCTCACAAGCTTTATGATTTTCAAGTGCTTTGTATTGTTCCTCTGCATGCTCTGGACCAAACATTAATAAATATCCGTTGGTTACCATGCTTGCTGTAGGTTTAGGATTTTTTTTTGTTTTTAATAACTCTGAAATTTGAAAAATAAACTCTCTAGCAAACTTTCCAAGTAAAATATTTTCCGTTTGATAGAACTGTCTTCTAAAACCACCTAAAGATAAAGGGAAAGACGCAGATTTATAAGACGGATCTCTTTCAATTACTTTTACTTTTCTTCCTTCTTTTGACAGAAAATAAGCAGCTGATGTACCTATTATTCCACCACCAATTATAACAACATCATCCATTTTAATTTAATAGAAACAAGTTAAAGTTAAGAAATAAAGCATAGCTGCACCAAAGTAAATATGGAATCATGAGATAATAGCTCACTAAATTGACACGTTTAAACCTCAAAATAAGAACAATTATAAAAATAATTAAGATCACCAAAACAATCATTGCTAAAAAAATTTGATGGAGACCAAAAAAAACAATACTCCAAGTTGTATTAATAATGATATGAAGAAAATAAATGTAAACAGTATTCGTGTCTTTGTTTTTACAATGCCAGAATATCCATATAGCAAAGGTCATCATTAAATATAAACTTGTCCAAACAGGTGCAAAAACCCAGTCTGGAGGATTATAATTTGATTTAATTATCTGAGAATACCAGGGCTCTTTATAATTAATTGTAGTAAATGCACCTATAAATGATGCCGAAAAGGTAATTATTAGAAAAAACATGAATGATAAAAATTTATTTTTTAACATTTAAGTATTATACATTTTAAATAATGAATAAAAAAACAATTTGGATAACTGGTGGAAGCACAGGTATTGGAAAAGCATTAGCAATAAAATTTGCTAATGAGGGTTGGAATGTTGCTATATCTGCAAGAAGAGAGAGTCTTCTTAAAGAAATTGCAGAGAATCACCAAAATATAAGCTCGTTTCCATTAGATGTCACAGACAAATCAAAATGTTATGAAGTATTTAAAGATATTATTAAAAAGTATGAAAATATTGATATTTGTTTTTTTTCAACTGGAACATGGGATCCAAAAAAAGAAAAGGATATCGATGTAGATCAAATAGAAAATGTGTTTAAAGTGAATTTTTTTGGAACTTTAAATAGTATTAAAAGTGTAGAAAAATATTTTAAAGATAAAAAAAATGGTACAATAAGTATAGTTTCATCCATAGCAGGATATAGAGGTTTACCAAACTCAACAGGTTATGGACCATCAAAATCGGCATTAAACAATCTTGCTGAAAGTTTATATTTTGATTTTGGTAGATCAAATGTACGTATTTGTTTAGTTTCGCCAGGATTTATTAAAACACCCATGACAGATAAAAATGATTTTAAAATGCCTTTTTTAAAAACAACTGAATATGCAGCAGAAAAAATCTATGATGGCCTAGTAAATAAAAAAGTTTTTGAAATTCATTTTCCTAAATCTTTAACTATTTTACTTAAAATATTTAGTTTTTTACCAAGTAAAGTTTATTTTGGTTTAGTAGGAAGAATGACCAAATATCAAAAGAAAAATTAATCTTTTACAAACACCACTGTCAATTCAGCAACCTTAAAACCAAATTTAGTCATAGTGGCTCTATTTATAGCTACTCGATCATCTTGTTTGAAAATCCAATCGTCAAAAGTGATTTTAATTTCTTTTCCTTTCACTGGAACTAATAAAACATATTCAAATTTAAATGCAGGTCCGTATGAAAATCCTTTTGCTTTTCCTACAACATCACCTGCAGTACCTTCATAATTATTTTCATCAATTTTTGTTATCTGCCATTGTCTTGTTTGAATTTCACCATCGTCCCAATTAAATTTTTCATCAAGAATTAATTTTTTTCCATCCCATTTTCCATCCAAATCAGCAGAAAATTGTCTTGTTACTTTACCAGATCTATTTTGAAGCACACCCCACGCTTTAACGTTACCAGACAAGTAATTTTCAATAATTAATCTTGGCTCTTTATTTTTAAAATCTTCTGGTTTCATTGCGCTATTTTTTGAACAGCTTGTAGTTAAGATTAAAGGAATTATCAATAAAATTGATTTGATTAATTTAGAGAATTTCATAAATCACCTATTATTTATTTGTTTTGTAAAGAAAACTGAATTAAGTCAATATTTTTAGATTTAAATCCTGCTTCACAATAGCATAAGTAAAATTCCCACATTCTTTTGAAAGTTAAGTCAAATCCCTGTTTTTTGATTAAGTCCCATTTATTGATAAATTCATCTCTCCACATAGATAGAGTGTTTGAATAATGGTCTGCATAGGATTCATAAGATTTAATTGTTAAATCATTTTGAGATATATATTTATCAATACTATTTTTATTTGGAAGAAATCCACCTGGAAAAATATATTTCTGTATAAAATCCTGCTTATTTTTATATCTTTGAAAAAGCGAGTCATCTATTGTGATAGCTTGAATAGCTGCAGTTCCACCACTTGATAAATTATTTTTTAAAGTTGTAAAATAATTTGCTAAATAATTTTGTCCGACCGCTTCAATCATTTCAATTGAGGCTATCGAATCATATTTGTAATTTATGTCTCTATAATCTTTAATCTCAACGTTGACTTTCTCATTTAAACCACATTTATGAATTCTTTGTTTGGCATATTCATATTGTTTTTTTGAGATAGTGATACAATCTAATTTCACATCGTATTTCTTACCAAAATATTCAGCAAAACCTCCCCATCCACAACCAATCTCTAAAACTCTATCACCATTTTTAGGCTGAATTAAATCAATTAATTTTTGATATTTGTTGTTTTGTGCATCTGACAAATTTTCTGATTTTTTATCAAAAATTGCACTTGAGTAAGTTAATGTTTTATCAAGCCATAAAGAAAAAAATTCATTCCCTAAGTCATAGTGTTTTGCAATGTTTAGTTTACTTCTATATTTCGTGTTTTTTATAAAAATATTTCTAAAAAAGTTGATTAAAGGTAAATCTAATAATCCAGAGAATTTATGAATTTCATTTATATTCCTTGCGGTGATTTCTATAAGGTCTGATAAATTTTCAGTTTCAAATTCATCACGCATATAAGATTCTGCAAATCCAATACTGCCATTTTTTATCAAGTTAAAAGTAAAGTTAGACTTTTTTATTATAATTTTTGATCTTAAAGATGATTCTGGATCGCCAAATTTAAAAATTTTACCATCATGATTTTTTAATTCTATAAAACCATATTTTAAATTTTTTAGTTTATTAAATACAATCTTATCTGATAGATTTGTTATATTCATTAGCTTTCAAAAGTAATATTATTTCTTATTTTTAATTTTCTCTTTAGATATTTAATTCCTTTAGTCCACAATTTAAACGCTTCAAAATGTATCGCAGAAATAATTTTAAAGGTCATTAATGGATGTTTAACGTAGGATTTTAGTAGCTCTTTTGAGTTGAAATCTACTCTTCTGCCATCTTGAGATGCATATAGTATTTTACCCTCAGTATCATATTGATTTATAATAATTGAAATATTTTCCTTAGGTTCTAAATTTTTGAAATAGTAATTACAATTCATTTCTACAAATGGTGATACATGAAATTTTTTAGAACAATCATGTTGAATAAATTTATCATTTTCTTTAACTTTAAATATGTAAGTGTGTTGCTCATCAAATGTGTTTTTTACCTCATAAAATATAGATATTAATTTCTCATTATTGTCGTAAATATAAAAAACACTTAAAGGGTTAAAAACATATCCTAATATTCTTGGATAGCACAGAAGTCTAATCTTAATATCTTCAAATTGAATATTATTTAAACTTAAATTTTTTTTAACCCATTCAATTAAGGACGAACCGTCTCTATCGCCATGATCTTTTTCAAAAAAACTAATAAGATTAAACTTATTATACGAAAAAAAATCGATTTTTTTGTCTAAACTTTCTAATTCGGATAAATCTATTAATAATGAAAATACACTATATTTAAAGTAATGATTTTTTGGTTTAAATCTCTTATGAATTACTGTGCCGTTATAAATTGAGCTATTCATTTAAATTCTTGAGCATTTCAATAGAAGACTTTATTCCATCTTCATGAAAACCATAACCAAAATAACTTCCACAAAACAATAGATTTTCTTTATTTTGAATATTTTTTAATTTTTTTTGATTATCTAAGGCTTTTTGATCATAATAAGGGTGAGTAAATTCAATTTTTTTATAAATTTTTTCATTTGGTATTTCTTTTAGAGGATTTAGTGTGAGAAAAATATTCTTTTCACAATTAATTTTTTGCAAAAGGTTTAACCAATAAGTTAATGAACTTTTGTTTAAATTTTTGGGATCAACATAAGTATTCCATGATGACCAAACTTTTTTATTTTTTGGCATTATACTCTCATCACAATGTAAAACTGCAAGATTTTTTTTATAATCAAAATTAGATAAAGTTTTTATTTCTTCGTCAGTAGGATTTTTGATTAGGGATATTGCTTCATCTGCGTGAGTAGCTAAAATTACTTTATCATAATCAAAAAACTCATTAGCTCCTCCATAATAAACTTGAACTCCCGATGAAACTCTTTGAATTGAATTTATCTTGTAGTTTTTAAAATACTCACCACTTATTTTAGATAATACTTTATTAACATATGTTTTGCTTCTATGAGCTACTGTATACCATTGGGGTCTGTTACGTAGTTTGAATAACCCATGGTTTCGGAAAAATTTTAAAAAAAAATTCATAGGCATTTTTCCAGCTTCATATGGGGGCATTGACCAGATAGCAGACACCATTGGAATAATGTGATAATTAATGAAACTTTTTGACCATCTATTTTTTTTTAAAAATTCGTCTAAGGTCGTTACTTGATCAATATTTGAAATTTTATCACATAATCTATAAAATTTTAATATTTCTAAAAACATTTTTATAAATTCAATATTCAAAAAATTTGATTTATTTGCAAAAATTCCTTTAAGACCTTTGCCACAATATTCAAAATTAGTACCCTCAACAGAGACAGAAAATGACATATCACTTTTTTCTATTTCAATATCAATTTCCTTAAAAAAATTTATTAAATTTGGATATGTAAGATGATTAAAAACTATAAAGCCTATATCGACAGGAATTCTTTTTTTATTAACGACAACATCGATAGTATAAGAATGTCCTCCAAAGCGATCCTCCTTCTCAAAAAGATCAACATGGTGTTTTTTTGATAGAAAATAACTCGCACTTAATCCTGAAATACCAGAACCAATAACAGCAATTTTCATTAATTAAGCTGCGTCTTCTTTGAACTCATCCATACTTGGACATGTACAAAAAATATTTTTATCACCATAGACATTATCGACTCTTGCTACTGGTGGCCAAAATTTATTTGTTCGTAAAAATTTAGCTGGATAGCCTGCTTCTTCTCGAGAATATTTGTGTTTCCAGTCGTTTGATGCAAGTTCAGTGTCAGTATGAGGAGCATTTTTAATTGGATTATCAACTTTATCAAATTTACCAGATTTAATATGATCTATTTCTTCTTTTATCTTTATCAGGGTATCACAAAATCTATCGAGTTCAGATAAACTTTCACTTTCAGTAGGTTCTATCATCATTGTTCCAGCTACTGGCCATGACATTGTTGGTGCATGAAAACCAAAGTCAATGAGTCTTTTAGCAATATCCTCTTCAGTTACACCTGTTTCTGATTTAATCTTTCTAATATCAATAATGCATTCATGTGCAACATTACCTTTTGATCCTTTATACAGAATTGGAAAGTGATTTTTAAGTCTATTAGCAATATAATTCGCATTTAAAATAGCAACTTTTGTTGCAAGTTTTAATCCTTCAGAGCCCATCATTTTAATATACATCCATGAAATTGATAAAATACTTGAACTACCCCAAGGAGCTGCTGAAACTGCTCCAATTCCAGTTGCTGGTCCGCAATCTTTTACAACTGGATGATTAGGCAGATAGGCTTGCAAGTGTTTTCTACATGCAATAGGTCCCATACCAGGTCCACCCCCACCATGTGGAATACAAAATGTTTTATGTAAGTTTATGTGACAAACATCAGGACCAAAATTTCCTGGTTTTGCAATTCCAACTAAAGCATTTAAGTTTGCTCCATCCATATAAACCTGACCTCCATGTTTATGAATTAAGTCACATATATCGGTGATCTTCTCTTCAAAAACTCCATGAGTAGATGGATAAGTTACCATTAATGCTCCAAGATTTTCAGAATGCAGCTCTGTTTTTTTCTTTAAATCCTCAAAGTCAACATTTCCCTCTTTATCACAATTGACTACTACAACTTTCATTCCAACCATTTGAGCACTTGCAGGATTAGTTCCATGAGCAGAGCTAGGTATTAAACATATATTTCTATTTTTATCGCCTCTATCTATATGATATTTTCTAATTACCATTAATCCTGCGTATTCACCTTGAGCCCCAGCATTTGGTTGTAGTGAAACACCTGAAAAACCTGTAATTGATCTTAGCCAATTTTTGAGATCAGTGAATAATGATCTGTATCCTTCCATTTGCTCGACAGGCACAAACGGATGTGGCTCAGCTAATTCTCTCCAAGAGATAGGTATCATTTCTGCAGTGGCATTTAATTTCATAGTGCATGAGCCAAGGGCAATCATAGTTCTGTTAAGAGCTATATCTTTATCCTCTAACTTTTTGAGATATCTAAGCATTTCTGTTTCTGAATGATATGAATTAAAAACAGGATGTTTTAAAAACTTTGAAGTTCTTAATAGATTTTCAGGTAAATTAGGTAAACTTACTGTGGGATCCTCTTTTTTTATTGACTCTGCTGCATTAAAGATTTTCAATAATTGATTCACCCTATAAACATTTTTTTTTTCATCAAAAGAAACAGCAAGCATTTCTGAATTTACTTTTCTAATATTAACTTTTTGAATCAAAGCATTTTTAAAAATTTGATCAGTTTTCTCTTTAGTAATAATTGTTACAGTGTCAAAAAAATAATCTGAATAAATTTCGTAGCCAGACTGTTTTATTTTATCAGCAAAATTTTTTGCTAGCTGAGAAACTCTCTCAGAAATATTCTTAATTCCATCTGGACCATGATAAATACAATATGCCGCTGACACAATTGCTAATAAAGCTTGAGCAGTACAAATATTACTTGTAGCTTTGTCTCTTCTAATGTGCTGCTCTCTAGTCTGCAGTGACAATCTATAAGCTTTATTTCCATGTCTATCTACTGAAACACCAACTATTCTTCCCGGCATAGATCTTTTATATTCATCTTTTGTTGCAAAAAAGGCTGCATGAGGTCCACCGTAACCCATTGGTATACCAAATCTTTGAGAGCTTCCTACTGCAATATCAGCTCCAAGCTCTCTTGGTGTTTTTAGTTTAGCAAGCGCAAGAAGATCACATGCTAAAATTGCTTTACCGTTTTTTTTATGAATTTTACTAATTGCTTCACTAGGATTTTTTATATCACCTAAGGTCCCAGGGTACTGTAAAATTCCGCAAACAATATCTTCTTTTAATTGCTCTATAACTTTATCCTCGTTTCCAACAAAAACTTTTAGACCCATTGGCTCTGCCCTTGTTTGAATAACATCAATTGTTTGTGGATGACAATTTTCTGAAACAAAGACTAAATTACTTTCACTTTTATTTAGTCTATGACTTAAACCCATAGCCTCTGCAGCTGCTGTGCCTTCATCAAGTAGAGATGCATTTGCAATATCCATTCCAGTAAAATCAACTATCATTTGTTGAAAGTTTAATAGCATTTCCAATCTACCTTGAGCTACTTCTGGCTGATAAGGTGTATAGGATGTATACCATCCTGGATTTTCTAATATATTTCTTAAAATTACATATGGCGTATATGTTCCATAATAACCCATACCTAGAAAATTTGAGTAAATTTGGTTTTTTTTTGAAATTGCTTTTAATTTTCTTAATGCTTCATATTCTGAATTCGACTCACCAATATTTAGTTCACCTTTAAATTGGATTTTTTCAGGAACGGTATTGTTTATTAAATCATCCAGAGATTTATAATCCAATTTTTTAATCATTTTTAATTGTTCTTCCTCAGAGGGACCAATATGTCTTTTTAAAAAATCTTTTTGTGAATTATGTAACATTATTGAGCGTTCTCCTTTGCAAACTTATCGTAATCTTCTTTGTTCATTAAAGACTCCATCTCTGACACATCTTTAATCTTTAATTTAAAAAACCACGCACTGTTTTCTGGATCTTGATTAATCTTTGAGGGATCGTCAACAATAGCTTGATTAGTGTCAACCACTTCGCCGCTTACTGGTGTATATACGTCACTAGCAGCTTTTGTCGACTCAACAACACCTGCTGTTCCATCTTTTTCTACACTGGAACCTTTTTCTGGAAGCTCTGCAAATACAATATCACCCAGCATTTCTGTTGCATGCTTTGTTATGCCAATTGTAGCAACATCGCCTTCTAATTTTATCCATTCATGTTCTTTAGAATATTTAACTTCACTCATTAATTTGCTCCTTTTACATAACTTTTTTTATAAAACGGTAAACCACAAATGCTTGCTGGATATTTTTTACCCCTTACCTCTAAAAATACTTTAGTATTTTTTTTTGAAAATTCATTTTCCACATAGCCCATCGCTACAGGTCCATTAACACTTGGGCCGAATGTTCCGCTGGTAATTTCACCAATATGAACATCTGACTGATTAAATATTTTTGTTTTTTCTCTAGCAATTATTCTTCCCTCAGGTTTTATTCCAACTCTAATTTTTGTAACACCATTGTTCAATTGTTTAATAATAATGTCTGAACCAATAAAGTCGCCTTTAGATATTCTCTCTTTTGAAATTGCCCATTTTAAATTTGCTTCTACTGGTGTTTTATCTTTATCAAGATCATGACCGTACAAACATAAGCCAGCTTCTAACCTTAAAGTATCTCTTGCTCCTAAACCCACAAGTTTAGAACCTTTATCAATCAATTCTCTAGTCAATTTATCTGCAAAATTATTCGGGATTGATATCTCAAAACCATCTTCACCTGTATATCCAGATCGAGTAATATACACTTTCTGATTATCAAATAAGAACCAATTACCAGACATAAAATTTAAATCTTTTACTTTATTAATAACCTCATTTAGGATTTGTGATGATTTAGGTCCCTGAATTGCTATTAAAGATCTATTTTCATCTAAATCCATTTTGTATTTTTCGTTTAACAAGTCCTTTAAAATTTTAAAATCATCATTTTTACATGCTGCATTAAGAATTATCAAAAAACCTCCACTAATTTTTGTAATTATTAAATCATCTTGTATCCCAGCATCTTTATCCATTAAAAAGCTGTACTTAGAATGATTTAGTTTCAAATTTTTCAAATCTAATGGAAAAATTTTTTCTAAATCTTTAATTAGTTCATCACCACCGTAAATAAATAATTGGCCCATATGTGAAACATCAAAAATACCAGAGTGATTTCTTGTAAATTTATGCTCCTCTACAATACCTTCAGAATACTGAATTGGCATATGATAACCTGCAAATTCTACAAACTTTGCATTACAATCTTGATGTAATTTATAAAGTGATGTTTTTTTTGTATTCATATTAACTCATTATACCCATCTGTATATTTGCCTGAGAGTTTTGCTCCTTCGGCGAGAATTAAATCTCTTTCCAGAGTTAATATATTACGGTCCTTTTTGCCTGAGAGATTCCTGGGTGGTTGCTCCTTCGGCGCTACAATAATCTGTAGTCTCTCCCGTAAATCAATAGTCCTATAAGTGAATTAAAATGTCAATTGGAAACGATTGCCTTTGGTTTTTTTAAAAGCGTGTAAAACTGAAGTAATACAGCAAAAAGTATTATTGCCCCTCCTATCAACCCGTATAATGATGGAATTTCGCTTACAAAAAGGAAAGCCCAAATAGGACCAAGAACAGATTCGGATAACATGATTATTCCAACCATTGCGGAAGGGGTTGTTCTTGCTCCAATAGTTATAAATATAAACCCAAAACCTATTTGAAAAAATCCAGCTAAAAATCCTAAAAAAATATCATGTGCTGAAATCATTATAGTAGGTGATAGTAATAAACCAATAAGACATGAGCTAATACCTGCAACAAATTGTGCTGGTACCATATCAACAGATGGAAATTTCCTAACAATCATTATCAAAACTGCAAAAGTAATTGGCATTGTGAAAGCAGCTAAATTTCCAGATAATTCTCCTGGAGATAATGAATTTCCAACCATCAAAAGTACTCCAGAAATTGCTAAAATAATTGAGATTAAAGTAATTAAATTAATTTTTTCTTTTAAGAAAAAGAAACCAAATATAGCTAAAAATAAAATTTGAAGTGATATTATAAAATTTGTATTGGCAACCGTAGTATTATACATGGCAAAAACATAACCACAAAAACCGATAGATAATATTAATCCTCCTATAAAACCGGGTAATCTGGAATCATAAAATGATTTTAAAACTTTTCTTCTATAAACGATTATCAAAAAAGATAATACAGTCAGGGAAAAAAATAATGATCTCCAAAATAATATCTGCCATAATGTTGCTCCTTCAAAGGATTTTACGATTAGTCCACCAAAGCTTAAACTAAGAGCTCCTAAAAATATCAGTAATGGCCCAGGTAAACTTTTTAGAATATTCATTAAATTTTTGAAATTAAACTTTGAGTTTCTAGGTCATACAACTTAAAGAGAGTTTCTGCACTATTTAAATCGACATCTTTAAATTTGACTTTTGAACCAGGAGTTAATTGAACTAATTTGTCATAATCAGCACTTATAACTACACCAATTTTAGGATAACCACCTATGGTTCCATGATCCGAAAGCATGATGATTGGAAAACCATCAGCTGTCACTTGTATCACGCCCTTAATTAGGCCTTCAGATCTAATATTGGTCTCGACAATATTTTCAATTTTTTTCCCCTCTAATCTCATTCCCATACGATCGGATAGTTTGGAAACTTTAAATTCATTTTTAAAAAAAATTTCCTTACCCTCTTCAGAAAAATAATCAAAATTTGTTCCTTTAATTACTCTAATATTTTCTATTTTTGTATTAACATAATTCAATTTTGTATTTACAAAGTTTTGATTTATTTCTTTAATATTAATTTTTTGATTATTAGACAGCTTTTTCCCATTGTTAGAACCTATATTTGCTTTAGTATTTGTTGAACAGCTAGACCATTGAAATTTTAAATCAAATGTACCACTTATTGCTAGATATCCATATACAGATTTATTAGTTGATATAATATCTAACTCGTCATTATTTTCTAAAATAAAAGATTGGTAACATTTTCCATCAATTAAATTATCACCTTTTTTAATTTCATAATTCACATCACCAGTGATAGCAATATTTATTGGGTTACCATGATATTTCAAATGAGGACCTTGATAAGCAAATTCTATCACCGGATGGTTATGATTGTTGCCTGTTAATTTGTTCGCTAATAAATAATTTCTGTTATCCATAGCTCCACTGAATGGGATTCCTATATGATATAAATGGTTTCTTCCAAGGTCTTGGAATGTTGAATTAATACCAGCTCTTATAATTTCAAAATAATTTTTATTCATGATAATTTAGATATTTCTCTTTAGTAATTCTTTTGAATGTAACTAAATCACCTGGATTGATCAAATTAGGTTCTTTTTCTTTAGAATTATCGAAAATGTTTAACGGAGTATTACCAATTATATTCCAACCCCCGGGGCTTTCAAATGTATATATATTTGCAAATTGCTCAGTTAAACCAATTGAACCTTTTGGGACCTTGACTCTAGGAGTGTCAAGACGTTTTGCTCTAAGATTTTCCTGTAAATCACCAAGAAAAGGCATTCCTGCAATAAAACCTGTCATGTAACAAAAAAATTCCTTTTCAAAAAAATTTTCATAAATTTTTTCTTTTTTCATATTGAGTATTTCTTCTAATCTTTTTATATCTAAGCAAAATTCTTTTTCACAACAAACAGGAATCTCGAACTTTTTATTTTGAATATTATCACTTTTAGTAATTTCAATACTATCAATAATCTTTTTAAGTTTATCAAAATTAATCTTTTTAAGATCAAAAGAGATAATCAATTTATTATATGACGGGGTAATATTATTGACCCCTAAAATATTTTTTTTTCTTATAGTTTTAAAATATTTTATTACTTGAGTATTAGTTTCTCTATTAACCTCTTTACCAAAATCACAATATAAAGCTGCGTCACCAAGATTTGATATATTTTTTATCATGCCATGTTATACTGAAGAATAGTGAGTATTGAAATTAATATAAATTGTGATTTAGGCGAAAAATCTAAACATCATTCTAATAAGCATGATCCTGACTTACTCGAAATAGTCAATTCAGCAAACGTAGCATGTGGTTATCATGCAGGCGATAAGGAAACTATGAATAAGGTTGTGGAAATATCAAAAAAAAATGGTGTTAGTATTGGGGCGCATCCATCTTTCAATGACCCTGAAAATTTTGGTAGAGAACGAATGAATTTATCTTCTTCTGAGATAGAAAAATTAATAATTGATCAGTATGAAATTCTTCAAAAAATTTCATCTAACCATGGTGAAAATGTCACTCATATAAAACCACATGGTGCTTTAAATAATATGGCGTGCGAAGATATTAATTTAGCGACTATATTAGCTAAAGTAATCAAAAGTATAAATCCAGAATTAATTTATTTAGTGCCAACTGGATCTAAAATGGAACAAGCTGCTAAAAAGTTAGATATGAAAATTGCCTGTGAAATATTTGCGGATCGAAATTATGAAGACGATGGTAACCTAGTTTCAAGAAAAAAACCCAATGCTTTAATTACTGATCCCGAATTAGCAAAAAAACATGTTTTAAGCATGGTAAAAAATCAGGCACTTAATTGTCACAGCGGGAAACAAATACCTTGTGAAATTGACTCTGTTTGCATACATGGAGATAACTTAAGTTCGTTAAATACTGCAAAAGCTGTTAAGGAAAACTTATTAAATAATGGTTTATCACTTGTAGCTTTAAATAAAATGGAGAAATTTAAAAATGATTAAAAAAATTCTAATTACATCAATCACATATCTATTTTTAATGGTTAATTTAAACGCTGCAGGTTCAGATGGCGGTGACAGTGGTGGATCTAGTGCAGCTGTAAAAACAAATTATGACAAGGCCGTCTCACACATCAAAATAGCAAAGAAACATGAAAAAAAAGGTAAATTAGAGAAAGCAAAAAAGAGATACTTAAAAGCACAAAAACTTTTAATAAAATCAAATGCAAAAAAACCTAACAAGGCTGATACTTTAAATTATTTAGGCTTTACAACAAGAAAACTAGGTGATTTTGAATTGGGTGAAAAATATTATCTTCAAGGCTTAGCAATTAATCCAAACCATAAAGGTATAAATGAATATCTTGGTGAACTATATGTTGCTACTAACAGGCATAATCTCGCTGTTGAGAGATTAGAAGTTTTAAAAGGTTGTAACTGTGAGGAGTATGAGCAGCTGAAAGCTGTAATTGCTGGGAAAAAATCTAAGTATTAATTTATATTTTTAATCATTTGTTCAGGCATCCATAAGGCAATCTCAGGGAAGATCACGACTAAAATTACAGCCAAAACCATTAATAAAAATAATGGGAACGCACTTTTAGCAATATATCCCATATCTTTATTTGCCATTCCTTGAAGTACAAATAAGTTAAAACCTACTGGTGGAGTAATTTGTGCCATTTCAACTACAATAACCAAAAAAATACCAAACCAAATCATGTCAAAACCAGCCTGACGGATCATGGGTTCTATTATAGCCATAGTTAATACCACGGCTGAAATCCCATCTAAAAACATGCCTAAGATTATATAAAAAAGCATTAAAACAAAAATTAAAACATAAGGTGATAATTCCATATTTTGAATCCAAAGAGCTAGATTTCTGGGTAAACCCGTAAAACCCATTGCTAAAGATAAAAATGTCGAGCCTGCTAAAATAAATGCAATCATACAGGATGTTTTGGTTGCACCCATCAAAGAAGATTTAAAAGTTTCAATACTCAGACTTTTTTGAAAATAAGACAAAATTAATGCTCCTAAAACACCTAACGATGCAGCTTCCGTGGCAGTTGCAATACCAGTATATATTGAGCCTATAACAGCTAATATCAAAATTATTACAGGTAAAAGTTGTTTAGATCTTTTAATCTTTTCAATAAATGAATATTTTTCTAAAATTTTTGGCATGGTCTTCTTATTAATTAATGACCAAATAATTACATAAGACATGAATATTAATGCAATCATTATTCCTGGGATTATTCCCGCAATAAATAATTTAGCTATAGACTCTTGAACAGCAACACCATAAATAATCAATATAATTGATGGAGGAATCAATAAACCAAGAGTTCCTGAACCTGCTAAACTACCGAGCAAAATTTTTTCTGGATATTTTCTTTTTCTTAGTTCAGGTATTGACATTTTTCCAACAGTAGCAACAGTCGCTGCAGAAGAGCCAGATATTGCAGCAAATAAAGCACATCCCACTATATTAACATGAATCAAGCCTCCTGGTAATTTTTGCATCCATGGTGAAAGGCCTTTAAACAAATTTTCAGATAATTTTGTCCTAAACAAAATTTCACCCATCCACACGAATAGAGGTAAAGCTGTAAGTGTCCAAGAGGATGAGGTTCCCCAAATTGTTGTAGCCATAGCATCACCTACAGGTCTTGAAGTAAATAACATCATTCCAATTGCAGAAACACCTATCATACTCAGAGCTACCCAAATGCCAGAACCCAAAAAAAATAATAGAACACTAATAAAGAATATTGTTAATAGTATTTCAGTCATTTTATTTTTTTGTTAATTAAAATGAAATGATGTAAAACACTTATGAAAAATATTATTGACCCAATTGCCACGCTCAATTGAGGTATCCATATAAGAATTTCATCCGCACCCTCACTTCTCTCTTGAAATTTGTATGAAATGATTAACATTTTAAAAAAGTAAAATGCTAAATAGCCAGAGAAAAAACTCGCTACTCCTAAACACCAAATTTCGACAATTTTTTTTTTTAGTCCTGATAATTTTTCTAAAAAAAGAGTAATTCGAATATGGCCATCCTCAACAAATGTATAAGCCAAAGCAAAAAAGGATGCTGAGGCCATACAATAACCAGAATACTCAGCTAAACCTCTTATATAAAAACCAAATATTCTAGAACATATACCAATAAGTATAAAAACTGCTATTAAAATCAAAAAGATTGCAGCAACGTAACCAGAAAATTTATAAAGTTTATTTAAATTCTTATTTAATGATTTTAACATAAAAGTTTAAGGCCACTAAAGAAATATAAGTGGCCTTAATTTTTAAATTGAAATTATTTATAATTTGCTAAAACAGCAGCTCCTCTTGATCCAGCTTTTTGAGACCACTCATTAGCCATAGTCTCACCTACTTTTTCAAAATGAGCTTTAAGAGGTGCATTTACTTTTCCAACTATCATACCTGCATCAGCTAAGGCTTTTTTATCACCAACATTTCCTTGTTTAGATAATTGCCAACCTTTTCTTTCAGCTAAAGCTGCTTGTTTCATAACCAAATCTTTAGTGGCTTGATCTAATTTATTCCAAGCATCTTTATTTACAATAACCATATTTTTTGGAAACCAAGCTGCAATATCATAAAAATATTTTACACCATTCTCCCAGATCTTAGAATTTTTTCCAGTAGTTGGTGATGTAATCATACTTTCAACTGCTCCAGTTGAAAATGCCTGACTAATTTCAGCAGCTTCAATTTTTGTTGGAGCCATTCCAGTCAATTCAGCTATTCTTATAGTTGCAGAATTATAAGCTCTAAACTTTAAACCTTTTAGATCAGCTATCGAATTAATCTCTTTTTTACTATATAAACCTTGCGCTGGCCATGGTACAGCATAAAGGAATACTAAGCCCTTTTTGTCTAATCCCTTAATTATTTCTGCTTTTGAAGCTTTATATAATTTCATAGCGTCAGAGTATGAAGTTGCTAAGAATGGTTGAGAATCTACTTCTAAAAGTGGATCCTCTTTTCCTAAAGCTGACATAAATCTTTCGCCAATCTGCGCCTGACCAGTTCTTACAGCTCTAAAGATTTCTCCACCTTTGAATAACGAACCTCCAGGGTGGGTTACAATTGTTAGTTTACCTTCACTTTTTTCAGTAACATTTTTTGCAAATTCAGTTGCATTGGCAGAATGAAAATTTCCAGCTCCATAAGCAAGAGCCATGTCCCATTTTTCCGAGAGTGCATGATTTATTGACAAAATTGATGAAACTAAAATAATAGATAAATATTTCAAAAATTTCATTTAACCTCCATTTTTTTTAATAGCATTTCATTATGTATTAAAATAATTATCAATAAAAAAATTATACTACTTTTGATTGAATAATTGGTAATATTTTATACAATGTCGTTACTTTGTTAGAAGAAGCACTCATATTAATTCAGATTATCTTTATTGATATAATTTTGGCAGCAGATAATGCGATCATTATTGGTTTAATCGCAGCTAATTTTGCTCCAAAACACAGAAGGCAAATAATTTTGTGGGGAGTTGCAGGAGCTTTAATTTTCAAAATTGTTTTTGCGCTGTTTGCTACCTACTTATTTGAATTTTATTTTATAAAGATTTTAGGAGGTTTGTTACTTATTTGGATCGTAAATGATCTTAGAAAAGACCTATTTGAAATTAAAAAGATAAAATCTCCAACAAAAAAATCAAAAGAACCTTCTTATATACAAAGTGTTTATAAAGTCTTGTTTGCGGATATTACAATTAGTTTTGATAATGTTATTGGTGTTGTAGGAGCTGCAAAAGGTAATTTTGGTTTTATGATTTTTGGATTAGTATTATCAGTAATTCTTACTGGGGCAATGGCCACTTATTTAGCAAACTATATTCAAAGGCATTTATGGATTGCGTATATTGGTTTAGGATTTATTTTATTAGTTGCTATACAATTAGTTATAGGTGGACTTGTTGACTTAGAAATACTTTCAATAAACGAGCAATTTAAAAAATACTTTTAATAAGAATATTTTTTTGTTGGATATTTCTTTGTTCTCACCTCTGAAGCAAATTTTCTTACTCCTGCTTTAACATATTTTTTTACATTAACAAATCTTTTAACAAATTTAATTTTTGTTTGATTTAAACCAATTAAATCATCAGTAACTAGCACTTGGCCATCGCAATAGACCGATGAACCAATACCAATTGTTGGAATTTTCAAACTTTTTGTTATTTGTTTCGCTATTGATGACTTAATACACTCTAAAACTATTGCAAACACACCGGTTTTTTGAAGCAATATAGCATCGTTCATAAGTTGATTAATCTCTTTAGGTGTTTTTCCTTTGGATTTAAATTTACCTTTTGCAGATTGAGGCAACAATCCAAGATGACCCATTACTGGTATCTTATTTTTAATTAAAAGCTTCACCTGACTGATAATTTTTTTTCCTCCCTCTAATTTAATAGCATCACACTTTGTCTTTTTAATAATTTTTTTAGCATTCTTTAAGGCTAAATTTTTGTTTGCATAAGTATTAAATGGCATATCGACTACCATTAAACTTTTTTTAACCCCAGACCTTACACTTTTAGAATGATTAATCATCTCTGTCAGTGTAACTTTTCTAGTAGTTGAATAATTATATAATACTGACCCAAGCGAATCTCCAACTAAGACAATATCAACATACTTGTCTAACTCCTCAGCCATATTTTTTGAATAAGCTGTCAGGCAAACAATTTTAGATTTATTTTTTTTATCAATTATTTTTTTAATCTTTTTCATTCAAGTTCAATAGTGCTCGGTGGTTTTGATGTAACATCATAAACTACTCTATTTATACCTCTTATGCTATTTACAATTTTATTGGAAATCTTTTGAATAAATGTTTTTTTAAAATCAAAAAAATCAGCTGTCATTCCATCTTCTGATGTAATAGCTCTTAATAAACATAGATATTCGTAAGTTCTATTATCTCCCATTACTCCGACTGTTTTTACTGGGAGTAAAGCTGCATAAGCTTGCCAAATTTTGTTGTATAAATTGTGATCCTTTAGAGCTTGGATAAAATAGTTATCAGCCTCCTTTAATATCTTGATTTTTTCTTTAGTAATGATTCCTGGCATTCTAATTGCTAAGCCTGGGCCTGGAAAAGGATGCCTTGAGATAATTTCTTTACTAAGATTTAACTCTAACCCCAGTTTTCTGACTTCATCTTTAAATAAGAATTTAAGAGGTTCTATTAGTTTTAGTTTCATTTTTTTTGGCAAACCACCCACATTATGATGAGATTTAATTTTAGATGTTTGACTACCAGTTACTGATTTGCTCTCGATGAGATCTGGGTAGAGCGTTCCTTGAGCTAAAAACTTTACATTTTTTATTTTTTTTGCGTATCTTTCAAAAATCTTAATAAATAAATTTCCAATTATTTTTCTCTTTTTCTCTGGGTCTGAGACATTATATAGTTTTCTCAAAAATTCTTTTTCTGCATTAACGTAGATAAGATTTATTTTAAGTTTTTTTTTAAAAGTTTTTACTACTTGTATTTCCTCATTTTTTCTGAGAAGCCCAGTATTAACAAATACACAAAATAATTTCTTACCAATCGCTTTATTTAGTAATTGAGCAACAACACTACTATCAACACCACCAGATAAAGCACATATAACTTTATTGGTCCCAGCTATTTCTTGAACTTCTTTTATTAATTTAATCTTTTGATCTTTAGGAGACCAATTTTTTTTAATCTTACAGATCAAGAATACAAAATTTTTTATTAATTTTTTTCCATTTTCTGTATGTGTAACCTCTGGATGAAATTGTACACCATAAAAATTTTTTTTTTTGTTCTCAATAATTGCAAATTTAGAATTATTGCTTGAGGCTATAACTTTGAAATTTTTAGGTAACTTTGAAACCTGATCAGCATGACTCATCCACACTCTGTTTTTATTTTGTTTATCAAAAAAATTTCGAGTTAAAATACTATTATTTTTTTTTTTTATATCAACTAAACCAAACTCTCTGTGTTTGGATTGTTTTACCTTACCTCCGCCTAACTTTGAAAGTATTTGATGGCCAAAACATATACCCAAAATTGGTACTCCATTTTCAATAATTTTTTTGTCAAAAGTGTATCTGTTGATCTGATAAACATTTAAAGGGCCGCCTGATAAAATTATTCCTTTAATTGACTCGTTAATATCTTTGTTTTTAATTTTTTTATGACTTATTATTTCTGAAAAAACTCCCAACTCTCTAATTCTTCTAGCTATCAATTGAGTAAATTGCGAACCAAAATCTATAATTAAAATCTTGTTCAAATTTTTATCAAGACTCATTTATTTTTAGGTTCTATATTTGCAAGTGTCTCTTGAATTTCTTTATTTTCACTACATAATTTTTTACAAACTTTAGAAAAAGTTTTAGATAAATCTTTTACCTTTGAATAATTTGATCTTTTTAGAGCAATTTTCATTGACATTAGTAGGGCTTCCTCATTGTCTGGTTCTATAAGTAATGTCGCACTCAAATTTTTTTCTTCTTTGTCTTGATCTTCTTGTTGATTATAAATTTTTGCCAAATAAAGATAAGAATTAGAGTCTTTTGGATTAAATACAATTCCCCTTTCAAACATAAATCTAGCATCCTCATATTTTTTATCTTTGTATAACTCCAATCCTTTATTAAAAAAATTTTCTTCTGCATAGGAAAGGCTAAAAGTATTTAATGAAAAACAAAACAGCAAAATTAATTTAGAAATTTTTTTCATTATTACTTTCTATCACTTTTAATAACATCAACATTATGGACCATGCTTTCATAGAATCCAGCTTTTGTAATTTTTACAAATTGTGGTTTACTTCTTAAATATTTTATTTGTTTAGACCCAAGATAACCCATAGAAGATCTTAAACCACCAACTAATTTAAAAATAATTTTATTAACTTTACCCTTATATTTTGCCAATCCCTCAACTCCCTCAGGTACATACTTAGATTGATCCTTTTGTTTTGATTGAAAATATCTATCAGCTGATCCTTTGTTCATTGCCCCAACAGAACCCATTCCTCTGAAGCTTTTATATAATTTTCCATTTTTTTTTATAAGTTTGCCTGGAGTTTCATCTGTTCCTGCAAATAATGAACCTATCATCACTGCATCTGCCCCTGCTGCAAAAGCTTTAGCAAGGTCGCCAGAGTACTTTATTCCTCCATCAGAAATAATTTTTACATTTCTATTTTTAATGCCTCCTCTTACATTTAAAATTGCACTCAATTGAGGAACTCCTATACCTGCTACTAATCTTGTTGTGCAGATTGAACCGGGACCAATACCAACTTTAATTACATCAACTCCTGCTTTAAGTAGAAATTTTGCTGCCTCTGGTGTAGCTATATTCCCGGCACATAAAGCTGTTTTTTTATTTTTTTTCTTTTTTATGAAACTTATTATTTCAAAAACTTTTTTGCTATGACCATGAGCTGTATCAACAACAATCATATCTAAATTTTCTTTTAAGAGTGCTTCAGCTCTTTTGACTTCTCTAGGACCTGCGCCAACGGCAGCACCAACTAATAAACTCAATTTTTTTACTTTTTTAACTTCACTAACTTGTTTCTTTATGTCTAAATTTCTGTGAATTATTCCTAAACCACCAGCTTTTGCTATTGCAATAGCCATTTTACTTTCTGTTACTGTATCCATTGCCGAAGATAAAAGTGGTATTTTAAGTTTCAAAAACTTAGTTAGCTTGATACTAGTGTCAACTTCGGATGGCAATACTTCTGAGTACTTAGGAGCTAAAGTAACATCATCAAAGGTTAGTGCTTCTTTTATAGGAACCATAACAATTTATATATGATTCCTTTTAAAATAAAAGTATCTATCTAAGATTTTTACAGATTATAAAACTTTCCCTTGAATCTTTTCGACTCGACTTAGGTTTAAAAATCTTCACTTCTTTGAAAATCTTTTTTCCAAGTGCGACAATTTCATTAAAAGAACTTCCCATAAATATTTTAGAAACAAAAATGCCATTCTTAGACAGAAAATCTTTAGAAAATATCATTGCTTCTTTGCACAATTCACCAGTTTGAATTGCATCTAAATTTTTTATTCCAGTTGTATTAACTGCCATATCAGACAAAACAACATTAATTTCATCTTTAAAGTATTTTTTAATCTTAGATTGAATCTTGAAATCAGTAAAATCGCCCTCAATTTGAATAGAGTTTTGTATATTCTCCATTTTTTTTAGATCAATTGAAATCAAAGTTCCATTTTTTATAACTTTAGAAACATATTGGGACCAGCTTCCAGGAGCTGCGCCAATATCTAAAACCGACATTTCATTTTGAAATATTCTAAACTTTTCATTAATTTCAATTAATTTATAAGCTGATCTTGCTCTGTATCCGTCAACTTTAGATTGACGTACATATATATCTCGTTTTTGTTTATTGATCCAATTTTTTGAAATTTTATTTTTCTTCAACTAATTATATCTTAGACTTTTTAAGATTTTTTTATTGTGTAAATTTTCTATTTCAATTTTTATACTTTTGTCTTGCCTCATATCTTTACCATCTTTCCAAATTCCAGCAGCTAAATGAATTATGCCAATTTTATAATTAGGTAAATAAGGCTCTACAAAGGTTTTTTGTTCATCATCATATTTTGGAAGTAGATTGCTTGTAATCCAGTTGCAGTTCAATGGTAAAAATTCAGCGTCTAAATTATCAATATAGACAGACATATTAATAGCTAAACCCTCTGATCCAAAAATATTTCCAGATTTTAATGTTTTGGTTAAATTATTTTGCCAGGATATCCATCCTTTAGAATTTTTTTCAAGAGAGAAAACACCAATATTGATATGAGGTGCAAAGGCTAATTTTCTTGAGTCTTTATAGTTAATTCCTGATTTAACAGCATGTTTAAAGTTTTGTGATTTAATTACAGCTAATTTTCCAAGCAGCCAATTCACTCTTGAAGTAACTTTATACCCAGGACCTATCGTTTGAGTAATTCCTAACTTTCCATTATCACACGCCTTAAAATATAAATCTATACATTTCCAGTCATTAACCCAAGCGTCACAATCTATCCAAAGGTATTTTTCATAATCAGGAAAATATTTTGGTAAAAATGCCCTTGATACCTGACTTTTTAGCCACTCTTTGCCATTGATTTTATGTTTAGGGACTTCTATATCCCATTCTGCACTTTTAATTTCATCAACTGTTTTATTTAATTTTTCTTTTTGTTCACTAGTTAAACCTGCATCTAAAATACAAATAGCAACATTATCACTCCCCTTGAACCTTTTAATTGATGCTATTAATTCTTCTAATAAAGGAAAATAATTAGAATCAGCTAATGAAACAATTACATTTTTTTTCATTAAAGTACGTCTTCAAGATCATCTTCGTCCTGAATTTTGTCCTTTTCATGTTTTTTTTTAATTTTTTGATAATGGAAATAGCTTACTGGTAACAAAATTAAATAAACTAAAGTGCTAATTGCTATTACGTTAAAAGTATAGATTAGCAATAGTCCAAAAAATAAAACAATCCCAAATAATAAAAATATTGTAGTTCTTCGTGGTATAACTATCTTTTTAAAAGAGTAACTTGGAAATTTACTTATTAGTAAAAAAGATGTTACAACAAAAAATATTGGAACAATTAAATCATAGTTTAATTTTATAAAATTAAATCCACTTAAACTTATAATCAGTGGAGTCAAAACTAAAATTCCACCTGCTGGTGATGGAACTCCTTCAAAAAAATTATCCCTCCAAGAGGGCTCTTGATTTGAATTAACATTAAATCTTGCTAGCCTCAATGCTACGCAAATTACGAATACTAAACAAAGTAACCAGCCAAAACGACCTAATGAATTTAATTTCCAAAAATACATTATAAAAGCTGGAGCAACACCAAAACTAATCATATCTGTAAGTGAGTCTAGTTCTTTACCAACTTTTGATGTACCTTTAATCAACCTAGCAATCCTTCCATCAAGACCATCAATTAAAGCGGCAAAAATAATTGCTATTATAGCGAATTCAAATCTTCCATCTAAAGCAAATCTAATTGACGTTAAACCTATGCAAACACCAATCAAGGTAAGCATATTTGGCAAAATCATCCTGGCTTTTTTTTTATCTGCCACTAATTTCAAATTATTTTTTGGTTGTTCCATGTTATTTCTTAGCTAATAACGTTTCACCTGAAATAGCTCTTTGACCAACTTTTACTAATGGTTCATAATTTTCATAGTATATGTCAGCTCTACTTCCAAATCTTATCATCCCAACTCTTTCTCCTTGTTTGAGCTCTTGATTCTTACTAGCCTCACAAACAATTCTTCGAGCTACTAAACCAGCAATTTGGACTAAAATGATATTATTATTTTGATTGTCTTTAATTTTATAATAATTTCTCTCATTATCCTCGCTAGCTTTGTCAAAAGAAGCGTTTAAAAATTTTCCTGGTTTATACAAAATTTCCTCAATCTTTCCAGCGCAAGGGGTTCTATTTACATGACAATCAAACACATTCATAAAAATGCTTATTTTTCTATATCTTTTGTTTTCTAAGTTAAGCTCCTTTGGTCCATCTACTTCTTCAACTTTAATAACCTCTCCGTCAGCTGGGCTCACCAGGTAATTGTCATCATCAATGGTAATTCTTTCAGGATCTCTAAAAAAATAATAAACCCAAATTGTTAATAGAAGACCAAGTAAAGCTAAAAAATCACTAAAAATATAAAAGACTATTGTGATTATTCCTGAGATAACTAAAAACTTATAGCCCTCAACGTGAATTCTTGGAAATATCTTGCTAAACATATTCTTCTATTTGATAATTTTTCATTAATATGTATATAAAATCGCGAAATTCAATTAATAAGATATATATAAATAAGTGAGTAAAATTAACATTAAAAACCCTGTTGTTGAGTTAGATGGGGATGAGATGACTAGAATCATCTGGGAATTTATTAAAAATAAATTAATTCTCCCTTATCTAGATCTTGGCATAGAATATTATGACCTTGGTATGAAAAGTAGAGATAATACCAACGATCAAATTACAATAGACTCAGCAAACGCAATCAAAAAAATTGGGGTGGGCATAAAATGTGCAACCATAACTCCTGACGAGGCAAGGGTGAAAGAGTTTGATTTAAAAAAAATGTGGAGATCTCCAAATGGTACTATAAGAAATATTATCGGTGGGACTGTTTTTAGAGAGCCAATAATTTGTTCAAATATTCCAAAATTAGTTCCATCATGGACTGACCCTGTTGTTATTGGAAGACATGCTTTTGGTGATCAGTACCGTGCCACTGACTTTAAAGTTCCTGGAAAAGGTAAAATGGAAGTAAAATGGACTTCAGAGGATGGTAAAGATGAAATTAAATATGAAGTATTTAATTTTACTGGGCCTGGAGTTGCGTTATCAATGTATAATTTAGATAAATCAATAGAAGATTTTGCAAGATCTTGTTTTAGTTACGGGCTGATAAAAAAATGGCCTGTTTATATGTCTACAAAAAATACTATTTTAAAAAAATATGACGGAAGATTTAAAGATATATTTCAAGAAGTTTTTGATAAAGAATACAAAAAAGATTTTGAGAAACATGATTTAACCTACGAACATAGACTAATTGACGATATGGTAGCGTGTGCAATGAAATGGAGTGGAAAATATATTTGGGCTTGTAAAAATTATGATGGTGACGTTCAATCTGATACTATGGCCCAAGGTTATGGATCCTTAGGATTAATGACAAGCACATTGTTGACACCAGACGGGAAAATTATGGAAGCTGAGGCTGCACACGGGACTGTGACTAGACACTTTCGTTTACACCAACAAGGAAAGGAAACTTCAACAAATCCAATCGCTTCAATATTTGCTTGGACTAGAGGTTTGGCTCATAGAGGCAAATTAGACGGAAATAGTGAGCTAATTAAATTTGCAAATATTCTTGAACAAGTATGTATTAATTGCGTTGAAAGTGGATCAATGACTAAGGACCTTGCAATATTAGTAGGTCCATCAAGTAAATATCTCACAACCAATCAATTTTTAGATGTAATTGATAATAATCTTAGGAAGAAATTAAATTAAAGATTTAATTTTTTCAAAAGCCTCATCAATTTTGTCTTGGTCTTGTCCACCTGCTTGAGCGAAATCTTTTCTCCCACCACCACCTGTTCCACCAATGATTTCAGAACCTAATTTTGCAAATTTTACCGCATCATATTTGTCAGTTAATTTATTAGTTATACCAACCCCTAAACCAACTTTACCATCACTACTTGCAAATATAACTACAATACCTTCACCTAATTCTTTTTTGCCACTATCAACTAATCTTCTTAAATCTTTTTGTGGCAAATCTTTAACTTTTTGAAATCTAACTTTAATTTTATTGATTTCTTGATCTTTTATAATATTTTTTGTTTTATCTTTAAGAACTGAACTAACATTTAAGTGTTCAAGCTGTCTGTTAAGATTTTTTATAAGTTCTTTAAGATTTTCATTTTCAATATTTGGTTTGCCACCAAGCTTTATTATTTGAGCTGATAATTCTTTTACGGTCTCTTCATCTTTCTGAATTGATAATGATGAAATTTTTTCTCTATTTTTAATATATTCTTCTAATTGACTGTCTCTTAAAGCCTCTACCCTTCTTACTCCCGCAGCTATAGATGATTGACTTACTGTCTTAAATTTTCCAATGTCTCCCGTATTTTTGACGTGAGTTCCTCCACACAATTCTGTTGAAAAATAAGCTTCTTTTTCTTTACCCATTGAAACTACACGAACTTCTTCACCATACTTTTCACCAAAAAAAGCTAAGGCCCCTTTTTCAATAGCGGCTTTTGGTGTCATAATTCTTGTTGTTACCTCAGAACTATTTGAAACATATTCATTAACCAACTTATCGATAGTCTCTAACTCCTCATTGGTAATTGGTTTCATATGACTGAAGTCAAATCTTAGTCTGTCAGGTGCAACTAATGATCCTTTTTGCATAACATGTTTGCCTAAGGTTCTTCTTAGTGACTCGTGGAGCAAGTGAGTAGCAGAATGGTAAGCTTTCAAGTTATCTCTTCTCTCTATGTCTATTTTCATTTCCACCACATCATTAATTTTTATTTCTCCAGTTTTCAAAGATCCGTAATGAACAAATAAGTCTCCAAGTTTTTTTTGTGTATCATCTACTTCAAAAACAGAATTACCAGAAACAATTGTTCCTTTGTCTCCAAGTTGTCCTCCTGACTCACCATAAAACGGGGTTTGATTCGTAATGATCATTCCTTCTTGCCCAGAAGATAAAGATTTTATTTCTTTGTTATCTTTAATTAAGTTTAACACAACACCCTCAGACCGATTGGTTTCATAACCTAAAAATTCTGTTGGACCAGTTTTGTCTTTAATTGAAAACCAAATTGCCTCTTCAGAACTATCACCAGAACCTTTCCAATTCTTTTTTGCAATCTCTTTACTTTTTTTCATTAATTCATCAAACTTCTGTTGATCAACTTTCAAAGATTTATTCTTTAAAATGTCTCCAGTAAGATCTAATGGAAAACCATAAGTGTCGTATAGTTTAAATGCGACATCACCAGGTAAAACTTTATCGATTTTTGCAATTTCGTCATTTAAAATTTTGATACCTCTATCAAGTAAATCTAAAAATTTTTCTTCTTCCATCCTTAAGGTTTCTTTGATTAAAGATTGAGATCTTTCAAGCTCCGGGTAATTTCCTGACATCTCGTTTTTTAACGAATCAAAAATTTTATAAAAAATTGGTTCTTTAGATCCTAACAAATGAGAATGTCTCATTCCTCTTCTCATAATTCTTCTTAGAACATATCCACGACCTTCATTTGAGGGTAAAACTCCTTCAGCCAAAAGAAATGAGCTTGCTCTTAAGTGATCAGCAATTACTCTAAAACTGGATATGTTTTTATCCTCTTGTTTAACTTTTGTAACCTCAGATATCGAGCTTATTAATTTTTTAAAATGATCAGTTTGATAATTATCATGTGTACCTTGTAAAAGAGCTGCGATTCTCTCAAGTCCCATCCCTGTATCAACTGATGGTTTTGGTAAATCTATTCTTTTTTCTTTTGAAACTTGCTCATACTGCATAAAGACTAAATTCCAAATTTCAATAAAACGGTCTCCATCTTGATCTTTGGTTCCTGGCAATCCACCTTTTAAATGATCACCATGATCGTAAAATATTTCTGAACAAGGACCACAGGGACCAGTTTCACCCATTGACCAGAAATTATCTGATGTTGAAATTCTTATAATTCTATCATCACTAAAACCTGCTATTTTTTTCCAAAAATTAAAAGCCTCATCATCTTCATGAAAAACAGTTACATAAAGCCTGTTTTTATCTAAACCAAAATCTTTAGTGATTAAATTCCATGCTAGTTCAATTCCTCTTTCTTTAAAATAATCCCCAAAAGAAAAATTCCCTAACATTTCAAAGAAAGTATGGTGTCTTGGTGTATAACCAACATTTTCCAAATCATTATGTTTACCACCCGCCCTAACACATTTTTGAGAGGTAGTGGCTCTTTGATAATCTCTTTTTTCTAAACCAGTGAATACATTTTTAAACTGGACCATTCCAGAATTGGCAAACATTAAGGTTGGATCGTTATTTGGAACTAAATTACTAGACTCAACAATCTTATGATCATTTTTCTCGAAGTATTTAAGAAAGATACTTCTTATTTCATTTAATGATTTGTCCGCCATATTTTTAAAATACAGCTTTTTTGTTCTATGTCTAGATAACGAAAAGGGGGAAAGGCGCTTATAGCAAGCGCCTTTATAATTTAAAGATGACCTTTAATTCTAGTTCTTTTTAGAAGGAGCAGTCTCTTTTGCAGCCTCTTCTTTCTCAGCTACTTTCTTCTCCTTTTCAATTTTTTCTGGACTTAATGGATTTCCCTCAATTTTCTTTGAAATCACACCAGCTTTTTCTCTAATTGCCATCTCTATTTCTGCAGCAACTTTAGAGTTTTGTGCAAGATAAGTTTTTGCATTTTCTCTGCCTTGTCCAATTTTCTCGCCTTTATAAGCATACCAAGCTCCTGATTTTTCAATGATGTCAGCTTTAGCACCTAGATCGACTAACTCACCCATTTTGCTAATACCTCTTCCATACATCAAATCAAACTCTACAACTTTAAATGGTGGCGCAACTTTATTCTTAACTACTTTTACTCTTGTAGTATTTCCGATAATTTCATCTTTATCTTTGATGGCACCAATTCTTCTAATGTCCATTCTTACAGATGAATAAAACTTAAGTGCATTTCCTCCTGATGTTGTTTCAGGACTTCCAAACATAACTCCAATTTTCATTCTAATTTGGTTGATGAAAATCATCATTGTGTTTGTATTTGAGATTGAACCAGTTAATTTTCTTAAAGCTTGACTCATTAATCTTGATTGAAGACCAACATGGTGATCGCCCATCTCACCTTCAATTTCAGCTTTTGGAGTTAAAGCTGCAACAGAATCAATTACGATAACTGAAATAGAGCCTGATTTTACTAGTGTATCAGCAATTTCTAAAGCTTGTTCACCAGCATCTGGTTGTGAAATTAAAAGCTCCTCAGTATTAACACCTAATTTTTTTGCATAAACTGGATCTAAAGCATGCTCTGCATCAACGAATGCACAAATTCCGCCCGCTTTTTGAGCTTCAGCAACTACTTGTAATGCTAATGTTGTTTTTCCTGAAGACTCTGGTCCATAAACTTCAATAATTCTTCCTTTAGGTAATCCACCTATTCCCAAAGCTAGATCTAAACTCAAAGAACCCGTAGATATTGACTCAATATCCATGGCCTTTTTTTCGCCAAGCTTCATAACTGAACCTTTTCCAAAGTTGTCTGTTATTTGACTGATCGCAGCATCTAATGCTTTGTTTTTTTCTTTAATATCCATTTCTTGATCTTTGGTAGATTTAACTACCTTTAGGTTATTTTTCGTCATTTTTAGCCCTTTTTTTTAATTTTTTTAACACTCGAATCATAAAATAAATGTACACATTTTGTTCTCATTGGCAAGATCTATTTTAAATCTTACAAAAAAGGTCAATACTTATTGGATTTTTAGATAATCGCTTGTCAATAAACCGACTGATCTTAAAAGATTAAACTGTGAAAGAATATAATTTCTTTCAGAATCAGCTAATGAAATCTGGGCATTTAATAGTAACGAATTAGACTGAATAACCTCTAATGTTGTTCTATCAGAACCACTATTATATTCAGCAACAATACCTTCGTTTGCTATTTCAGCAGCATCTACTTGAGCTCGAACTGAATTTAGTAAACTTTGATTTGATTGATATGATGACCAAGCGCTAGCAACATCTGTTTGATTTTTTTTAATAGAATTATCTAATAATAAGCTTTTTTGTAATTCAGCACTTTTATTTTTATTTAGATTTGCATAATTTTTTCCCCCAGAAAAGAAAGGCCAAGTTACAGTTGCTTTTAACACATCTTTTTCCTTTTCATCAACTGTCGAACTTAAGTCTTCCGATTTTGATCTGTCAAAAGATAATTTAGCTGTTGGAGCTAAATTGGATCTAGCACTAATCGTATCTTTTTTTGATTGCTCATAATCAAGTTTTGCGATGATTAAATCAGGATTATTTTTTTTTGACATACTAATTGCATCATTCAATTGATTTGGTAAGTCTAAATCAATAATTGAACTTTTATCTAAACTTTCAATATCATTTAATTCTCCAATTATATTTTCATAATTTAACCTACTAGTTAAGAGTTCATTCTCTGCTTGGATTAATTTAGCTTGAGCTCCTGCCAATGATGACTCTGACTGAGCGACATCAGATAAAGATATATTTCCTCTTTCTAATCTTATTCTGTCAGTCTCGACTTGTCTTTCTAACAAGTTTACATTTGATGAATTGATAACAAATTTTTCTTTAGAGGAAATTAGTCCTGTGTAGGCCTCTACAGCTTTATATAAGATATCTTGTTCTTTTTTCTTAAGTTTTGCTTTAGCTAAATCAATTCCAATTTTGCTTTTTGATAATTCAGCACCCCTTCCGAAATCAATAAGAGTTTGTGTTACTTTAATAGATTTTGTTTCAGGGTCGACATCAGTAATAGTAGCATTTGAACCATCTCTATTAGTAAGTTTTTCTGTGTCTTCCTCACTTTTACTACCCTCTAAAGTAATTGATGGAAGATAGGAGCTTATCGAAATTTTGTACTCTTCCTCAGAAATATTAATACTTTCTCTTTCCGCATTTAATTCTGGATTATTTTCATAAGCTCTTTTCAAAGCAGAATTAAAAGTTTCTGCGAGAGCAGGACTACAAGAAAAAGCAAAGATCAAAATAAATTTTAAAAAAAATTTCATTATTTTTTATATACAGCAGATTTAATTTGATGGTTACTATTTAAATTGAATATTACTGATGCATATTTAGGCATATTTCTAAACATATTTTGAGTAATTCTTTGATAAGTTTGCATAAAATTTAATACATCTCCTCTACTCATTATTTTTGATTTTACTTTGCTTTGAACCCAAAGTTTCCTCTCTTGTTTTAATCTCCATTTTTGTAACAAACTAAAATTTTTTGCTTTTAGATAAACCAAACAATTTAATTGTGAATATAAATTTTTATATTTTGATTTTAATTGGTTGTTAACATATTTTCTCCAAATCTGTTTTTGGTCTTTTGCCTTTTCCAATGAATTAATTGTATCCTTTAAAGTATTATTTTTTTCTGATTTTGCACCAACACACCACCCCTCAAAAATAATTACATCTGGTCTCTTTTTTAAATCATACCATTTTTTTTTATTATACCTGTCGTCAATAGCTTTATTGAATGTTGGTAATTTTAATCTTTTAAATTTCTTACTTTTTGACTTTCTAAAGAAATTCAGCATCATATTAATGTCATGTGTTCCGGGAACACCTCTAGTTAAAAGCATGGGATGCACTCTTTTTGATAAATTTATTCGCTCTTTTCTTGTTTTATAAAAGTCGTCTATTGAAATTCTAAAAACATTTAATTTAAAATATTTAGTTAAAATAATTCTGATTAAAGAGCTAATTGTAGTTTTGCCTGTTCCTTGCCCTCCTGCTAATCCTACAAAATACGGTCTTTTTTTATCGGCTTTTTTACTGATCCAAAAACATAATGGGATTAAGAAAGATTTAATCATTCTTTCTTTATTTTTGAATTTATCAGCTTTTGTTTCTTGAGATTTGATAAACTTTAAACAATCTTTTTTTACCTTATCAAAGCATAAGCTGAATTGTTGCATGAAAATTATTTTTTATCCAATGGATGATTTTGACCATCGTTTACTGGAACTTCTTTCATATCAAAAGTATTTATTTCATCAATACAACCAACATTAAATCCTGTCATGGCTGGATTGATCCTTGGATTGTGATGTGTGTAAATTCCACAATCAGAGCAAAAATAATGTTTCGCTACTTTTGAATGAAACTGATAAAGTTTTAATTTATCTTCCCCTTTAACAATTTTAAAATCTTCATTTTTTACCATCGACATGATTGCTCCTTTTCTTTTACAAATAGAACAATTGCATTTTATTACTTTAGCTAAATCTCCATTTAAATTTATTTCAGCCTCTACAGCTCCACAATGACATACTAGTTTTTTCACTATTCTCCCCATTTACCATGAAACTCATAAACTACCGCAGGTTTATCACCTACCACCCAACCATCATGACCTGGTTCTATTGAATATGCATCACCAGCTTTATAAGTTAATTCAGTTCCATCATCATGTTTTGCGCAGACCGCTCCTGAAACAATTACTCCAAGATGTTTTGCTTTACAGCTATCTGTGCCAACTGTTGGCTTAATGTCTTGTGACCACTTCCAACCTGGTTGTAAAACTAATCTCATAACTCTTTGATCTCCTACTTTCACAATATCTATTTTAGCATTTTTAAAATTCGTGTTACTTTCGTCTGGATTATCAAAAGTTTTGACTTCAATTGAACTCATTATTTTTCTCCTTTTATAATTAAATTAGAATTTAAAACTATCCTTGGTTGAAGTTATCCACAAGCATACAAAATATAGTTTTGATGTTCACGTTTTGATTCACTTTTGATTCAATTACGGACTCAAAATACAACCTATTGCATGCATTGTATAAATGAGCTATAAATTAGAACAAAATAAGAACATGAAACTAACTATTCCCTATTATCTCCATAAAGCTGGCGCTGGTTTCCCATCACCTGCCACTGATTATATCGAAGAAGATATCGATTTGAACATGCATTTAATCAAAAACGTTCCAGCTACTTTCATTATCAGAGTACAAGGAAAATCCATGGTCGATGTTGGGATTAACGATGGAGATTTATTGGTTGTCGATAAAAGTTTAAAACCAAAAAACTTTTCGACGGTTATTGCAAATGTTCATGATGAACTTGTGGTTAAAACTTTAGTTCAAGAAAGAGATAAAAAATTTCTATCATCTGGATCTAAAAATTTTTCAGACAGAATTTTAATTAATGAAGAAGAAGATATTTTTATTTGGGGAGTTGTGACTTATGTCATTCATTCAACATACTAAAAAAATAGGCTTAGTTGACTGTAATTCTTTCTACGTTTCTTGTGAAAGATTATTTAATCCTAAAATAAGAAAAAAACCTGTGGTGGTTTTATCTAATAATGATGGTTGTATAATCTCTAGATCTAATGAAGCTAAAGCCCTAGGAATTAAAATGGGAGAGCCTTATTTTAAAGCAAAAGATATTATTGTAAAAAATAAGGTTGAGGTTTTTTCATCAAATTATTCCTTATATGGAGATTTATCTAGAAGAGTAATGAGAACTCTTAGAAGATTTAATACTGAAATTGAGGTTTATTCAATTGATGAGGCATTTATAGATTTATCTAATTTTCCAGACTCAGAGGTTGAAAAAGTTGGAAGAGAAATTAGACAAACAGTTCTGCAATGGACCGGGATCCCAACTAGCATTGGGATTGCTAAAACTAAAACCTTAAGTAAAGTTGCAAATCATATCGCAAAGAAAAAACAATCAGGAGTAACAAGCTTAATTGGTATTGAGAATTTAGACCCTATTTTAGAAAAAGTTGAAATCAATGATGTTTGGGGCGTTGGTAGACAGCTTACGAAGTTTTATCAAAAGAACGGCATCTATAATGCCAAACAACTTAAGAATAAATCTAATAACTGGATTAAAAAATGTTCTAATGTTTTAAGCTCAAGAACTGCAATGGAACTTAGAGGAGTTCCTTGTATTGATTTAGAGACCACACAAACAAAAAGAAAAAGCTGTGTGGTTTCAAGATCATTTGGAAAAAGAATAGAGAGTTTTCAAGAATTAAAAGAAGCAGTTGCTAATTATTGTTTGAATGCTTCTGAAAAAATTAGATCAGAGTCTTTAGTTGCAAAAGCAATTACAGTTTTTGTTAGAACTAGCCCATTTCAAAGAAATTATGGTTATTATTCAAATGCTAAAACAATTGATTTTCCTATTGCAACAAACAATAGTATTGAAACTGTTAAAACTGCAATTGCAATACTGAAAAATATTTTCAAAAATGGCTGTCGTTATCAGAAAGCTGGTGTGATGCTAACTGGATTACGTAATGATGATGGAAGAAAAAATTTATTTTCTTCTGAAAAAGATGAAAAAATAAAAACTTTAATGCAGTCAATTGATAACACTAATTATAGATACGGTAGATCTACTTTAAGTATTGCGAGTGCTGGTGTTCACAAAAAATGGAATATGAGAAGACAATATTCATCTAAAATAGATACAGCTGATTTTTATTGTTTACCAACAATTAAGGTTAGATAATTTAAAATTAAAGGGTTTTAAAAATTAACCAGTATTCTTCATTGCAGCAGAAATTCCAGCTATAGAAGTCAATAAAGCATCATTTAAATAATTTTTATCTTTTTTATTTTTACACTTCTTAAGTTTTTTAATAACTATTGGCTGAATAATGTTTAAAACCTCTGAGTAAATACTTCTAATAATAATAGATGTCCTAAATTGTTTTCTAGATGTAATTATTTCTTTTGGGGTAATTTTCTTATTCAGCTTTTTAATTACATCAAATTGAAACCTTAACTTTTTTCCCACTCTCTTTAAGCTTGCATCAGCTAAATAATCCTCATAAATCTTGGATATTTCAGGATCGGCTTTTGAAATTACCATATCTAAAATATCAAGCATTGAGTTGAAAAATGGCCAATTTCTCTCCATATCAATCAATGTCCTTCTAAATTGATTTATATAGGAATATCTTAAAGCCTCGGCACTTCCTAACCATGCTGGAAGCATAAGTCGAATTTGAGTCCATGCAAAAACCCAAGGAATCGCTCTTAAACTTTTGATATTGTCGTTGTTTTTTCTTTTTGAAGGTCTTGAACCGATAGATAATTTACCAAGTGCTTTATGAGGAGTAACTGTTCTAAAATACTTAATAAAATCAGAATTTTGATTAATATTTTTTCTGTAAGAATTCTTTGATATATCTGACATTTTTTCGATTAAAGATCTCCAATTCTTTTTTGGAATTGGAGGAGGATTTAAAGTAGCCTCTGTGACAGCACCTATATAACTACATAGATTATATTTAGCTAAAGGCTCATACCCATATTTTTGCTGAATTACCTCACCTTGATCTGTGATTCTAATTTTTCCATTAACAGAATTTGGCGGTTGAGATCTTAATGTTGATTGAATTGGACCACCTCCTCTTCCAGGAGACCCTCCTCTTCCGTGGAAAAAAGTGATATTGATCTTAAATCTTTTTCCTAAATTAATAATTTGCTCTTGTGCTTTATACTGATGCCAACTTGCGCAAATTTTACCAGCATCTTTACTAGAGTCGGAGTAACCAATCATTACTTCTTGCTCATTCTTTATAATTTTTCTATACCATGGTTGCGAAAACAATCTCTCCATCACATCCTTAGCATTAATTAAGTCATCTAGAGTTTCAAACAGCGGAACAACTCTTAGCATATTTTTAATATTTGCTTCCTTTTGCAAAAATAACACTGATAATAAATCAGAGGCAGATGTTGTCATGGATATTACGTAAGCACCTAAGCATTCGCTAGGTTCATTTGCTAAAATTTTAAAAGTCGACCAAACCTCATTATTTTCTTTGTTTATAAATTTAAAATTTCTAATTTCATTTTTTTTTGAAAAAATCATTTTTTTTAAAAAAGCTATCTTTTCGTTTTCACTTAATTTCGAATAATCTTTATTAAACCTTTTTTTTACAAATTCCTTGATGAGTTGACTATGCCGAGATGATTCTTGTCTAATATCCAATCTTGCTAAATTTATTCCAAAACACTTTGCTCTTCTCATTAAATCTAACAATTCACCACTTGCAATATTTTCATTTTGATTCTGCTCTAAAGATTCTCTTACCACTCTTAATGGTTTTAATATTTCTTCTCGAGAAGTTAATAGTTTTTTATAATTTAATGGTTTTTTATGCACTAAGTGTTGTTCAATTGATCTATGAGTTATTCTCATTTTATCTCGTAAAGGTCTTAAAAAAACTCGATATGGCTCAAATGATTTACCGACTTTTTTTTGGATTTTTTTTGAGCATTTTTCCATGGAATAAGATCTTATAATTTTAGTAAGAGCCTTCTCATATAATTTTGCAGCCTCCCATCTAGATAATAAAATTACTTCTTTTGTGACATTCGCTGTAACATTTGGATTACCATCTCGATCACCGCCCATCCACGATCCAAATTCAATTGGGTTAAAATTTTTAGGTAATCCTTTTTTCATATTCTGAACAAATATTGAATTTAACCTTCTATAAACCTTTGGAATTGTATCCCACAAACTATCCTCAATAATTGCAAGGCCCCATCTTGCTTCATCAAATGGAGAGGGCTTAAATCTTTTCAAATCGTCTGTATTCCAAATAATAGTCAATTCATCTAAAAGTTTTTTTTCTAAAATTTTTAATTTTGATGGAAAATTTTTTAAAAGATCCCTTTGTTCGAGAATTTCAATTATATTATGGTATTTTTGAATTAGCGTTCTTCTTTTAACCTCAGTAGGATGAGCTGTTAGAACAATTCCTATTCTTAAATTTTTAGCAGTATTGTAAATATTTGTTTCTGAAAGTTTTTTGTTTTTGAAAAGATCTTCAAAAATTTCCTCTATAAATAAATTGCTATTTGATATTTTCTTCTTGCTATTTTCATACTCACTCAGCTTTCTAGAGGCATCAATTTGATCGGCTAAATTAATAAAATTCATAAAGTGTGTAAATGCTCTAGTTAATTTAAAAGAGTTTTTTGGGCTTAAGTTTTTGATTGCTTTTATAACTTTTTGATTAGTTTGCCTCGAATTTGAATTAATTTTATTAGCTTTTGATAACTTCCTTACTTTTTCAACTAACTCAAAAAATTTTTGACCCTCTTGTTCTTTAATCACTTTTCCTAATATATTCCCCAAATATTTTACATTCTCTCTGAAAAATTTAGTAGGAATACGCTCGTAATAAAGATCTCTTTTTTTCATTGGATGATATCAATATTTTTAATTAGTTTTAACGAATTTTTAAATTCATCCATATTTTCTCTTAGCGAAAGATTTGAAATTGAATAAACAGCAACTAGCAAAAATATAATTGGTATTGCAGTTATTATAGAAGCATTACTCTTAATTAGTAAGATATAAAGAATAATGAATAATGCTGATCGAATTAAAAAAGTTTTCCTAAAGACGCTGATTATTGAAAGAGAATGTTTGATCAAATTGTAAAAACTCATTTGTGATGGACCAAAATATCTTTTTCCTCTTATCGAAGGTATCGTTTCTAAATCTTTTTCTATTTTCTTTAAAGATCCTGAAAAACTGTTCCATGTAGCTTTTTCATTTATCATTTTACTAACAATTAATTTAGGTAAACACGTGAAATTACCGAATTTAATTAATTGACCAGTAAAAGCAAAAGTAAATAACTTGTGTAGGAAATAACAAACTTTAAATTTCAAGTTTTCTGATCTCTTAACTCTTTCCCCAACTATAGCTTTATCATTTGAATTTTTAATTTTGTTTAAAAAGTCTCTTATTTCCTCTGGTCTATCTTCGCCATCTCCATCCATAGGTATAATGTAATCAAAATCATTCTTTTCAAATAAATATTTTAAACCTGTTGCAATACATCTTGCATGTCCCTGGTTTTTGGTCATATTCAAAATTTTAATTGATTGAATATTTTTAAATTTTTTTTCTTCGACAGAACGATCATGGTTAGAAGCATCATTAACAATTAAAATAGAAATTTGAAACTCATTGCTAATTTGAAGTTGGTTTATTTCCTCTATTAACTTAAATAACGATTGCCAATCATTGTATACAGGAATTAAAATTTTTATTTTCATTTAACTAATCTTATATTCTAATATCTTCCTAAACAAACTTCCTCTAAACAAATGAATTGTGAAGATTTGTTTAATTTTTTATTGTTTGTAAGCCCCTCCCATTTCGGTCTTGATTTTAAATGATAGGAAAGATTTCCAGCCTTCCACTCATCTCCTGTAACAAATTCAATTTCTTTATCAAAATCTTGATCCCATAAAAATTGAACTTTATTAGCAATATCTTTTCCTGGGTAATCAGTCCTCTTGTCAGTTTGAGAAACTGAAATAAAGGAATAAATAATTGGCGATAAGAAAAATAAAAATAAGAAACTATATATAAATATTTTAATCTTTTTTAGATCAATTTGAGATCGCAGCGTATACACAAATAATACTCCAAAAAATAAATAAAAAGGTGTCATCCACATTGTTCTTATTTTTGATCCTGTAACAAAGGAAGTTATTAAGATTAGAAGAATAGGTAAAATATTTATTGAATATAAAAAAATCAATTTTTTATCTTTCGGGTTTATTCTAAACTTAATTTTTTTTATCAAAACCCAGACTAGAAAGAAAAATGGAATGAGTATGCCAATTTGTTTAACCAAGAAAATGGTTGGATGTTTTATATGATCAATCAAATTAGTTTCCTCAATACCAGTTCTGTTTAAACCGTATGTGATTGTTACGAATTCATTATTATTTAGCCATACAATATGTGGCACAAGTAGTACGATAAAAATCTCTAAAGTTATTAAATATTTGAAGTCAAACTTTTTAATTTTTTTAATGAAAATTAGGTAAATGAATAACAAATCAATAGATATTAATAAATAAATAAACAAGTATTTGGATAAAAAACCGATAGCAGCAAATAATCCAACTAAAAAACAATCAATAAATTCAATTTCTTTTGATTTATAAATTTTCCATGAATAGTAAACAACTAAAGACCAAAAGGGTAATTGGCAAATATTCACATTAAATTCTGGTGAAGTAAAATTATAAAAGTATATTGTTTCTAATAATAATACTGAAATTAAACTTAACTTAATATCCTCTAAAATTTCATAAGCAAATTTAAAAACAAAATAAAAAGCAATTAATACAAATGCTTGACTAAGCAAATAAAAAACCCAGTCTTGTGGGCCAAATATTTGATAAAATACTTCTGTAAAAAAAGCACTCATTGGTGGATGCTTATCGAATCCCCAATCTAAATTACTTCCCCAAGCAAGAGCTTCGATTGTATCTAGAGGTAAATTTTTGTTCGTTAAGGAAGGAACTAAAGTCCAAATTATTAAATGAGATAGAGCAAAAATAAAAAAAATATTATTAATATTTCTATTTAAAACATTCATTAATAAATATTTACAATAATTAAGCTTACTTGACACCCCTAATTTGCTGAATATACTCCCACGGATTCATAATATAGAGATGCCCAAAACTTCCAAAAGAAAAAAAACAAAAACAATCAACCCGAAAATTAATAAAAAAGTTAAGACCAAGCTATCTACTAAATCAAAAGAAGTTAATAAAGGTCCAATTAAAATTTCTAAAACCTATATTCCTAAAGAAAATGAAAAATATATGTGTGAAAAACATAAAGTTTTTTTTAGAATAAAGTTACAAGAGTGGAGAAAAGAACTTGTAAGAGCCAATAATGAAGCTTTGTACAACGGAAGTATGGATGATAATAGCATTTCCGCGGATATTGTTGATCAAGCAAGCTCTTACACAGACAAAAATGTTGAAATGAAAGCAATTAATAGACAAATCAAGCTAATTTCCGAAATTGATAAAGCTTTGATAAGAATAAAAGATGACACTTATGGTTTTTGTTTAGATACAGCAGAGCCTATCGGATTAAAAAGGCTAATGGCAAGACCAGTAGCAAAATACACAATAGCGGCACAAGAAAAACATGAGAAAAATGAGAAAGTTCATGCAGATGAATAAAAAAAAGAAAAAAAAAATTCATAATACAATTACTTATAATTTTACCAAAAAATATATTTACTTTTATTATGCTTTTTTTTGGATACTTCTATTGTTATTTGTGTTTACACGATGAATAAAAATATTATCTT
The DNA here is from genome assembly GCA_902615445.1 of uncultured Pelagibacteraceae bacterium. Taxonomy (GTDB): domain Bacteria; phylum Pseudomonadota; class Alphaproteobacteria; order Pelagibacterales; family Pelagibacteraceae; genus Pelagibacter. Next base: position 88,381 of record CACMOQ010000006.1, read on the forward strand.
TATCATTATTATAGTTCTTGCAATAGAACTATCAGGTCATGGTATTATTGTATCATTAATGAGATTACTAAATTCCTAGGGTAAGACCATTAAGCTTTTGGTGGTAACTCATTTTTGTTCATAAATGAAAACCCTTTTATAACAGCATCACGTTTAGAGATTTCATTATACCATCTGGAAAGATTTTTATAATTTTTAAGACCAATATCATGCCATTCGTGCCTTGCTATCCAGGGGAATGTCCCAATATCTGCAATTGTATAATTATCACCTGACAAATATTTTGATTTAGATAGCCGCTCGTCTAACTCTTTGTATATTCGTCTAGAAATTTTAAAATACCTTTCCTCACCAAATTTACTTTTTCCCGGATTGTAATGATGGAATTGATGGTGCTGGCCTAGCATAGGGCCAACATAACCCATTTGAGCCATAAGCCATTGGTTAATTTCTAATCTTTCCTCAGAATTATAAAATTTTCCACTTAACTCAGCTAAATAAATCAAGATTGCTCCGGACTCAAAGACAGTTTTTTTATTTTTATAATCAATAATCACTGGAATTTTGCTTAAAGGACTTATCTTTTTAAATTCATCCTTAAATTGCTCACCATTATTAATGTCAACTTTAATTACTTTGTAGTCAAATCCAATTTCCTCAAGCATAATACTAATCTTTTTGCCGTTTGGTGTGTTAGCTGAGTAAAGATCTATCACTCTTTTTTTCCAAGTCTTTTCAATAAGCTTGTTGAAGTTGTTGTGAATTCAAATCTATATTTTTCATTAGGTCTTGCTAATTTAAAACATGCTCTTGCTGCTAGAGCGCCTTCATGAAATCCAGACAAAATTAGTCTTAATTTACCAGGGTAACTACAAATATCGCCCACTGCATAAATCCCTTTTTGATTGGTTTCAAATTTTTCTGTGTCAACTTCTATAGTTTTTTTATTTAAATTAAGTCCCCAATTAGCAATAGGTCCTAGTTGCATAATTAAACCAAAAAAACCCAATACATAATCCGTTTTTATATTCTTTTTTTCTTCATCATCATTTTTTATATCTATACTTTCTAATAAACCATTGCCTATGACTGATGTCATTTGATATTTTGTAAAAAGATTTATTTTACCTTCTTTTACTAACGCATGCACTTTATTAACTGTAGCTTGTGCTCCTCTAAATTCTTCTCTTCTATGTATCAAATTTACTTTAGAATTTTTTGATAATTCAACTGCCCAATCCAATGCACTATCTCCTCCACCAAAAATTGCTACTGTTTTTCCCTCAAAAATTTTTTTATCATTTACTGAATAAAATACGGATTTATTTTCAAATTTCTCACATTCCTTTACAGGAAATTTTCTTGGTTCGAAAGAACCAACTCCTCCTGCTATAATTACATTTGGTGTTGAAAATATTTTTCCATTGTTTGTCTTTACAATCCAGTTTACATCATCTTTTTTTACTTCCTCTACTCTTTCACTTAAATGGAATTTAATATCAAAAGGTTTTAGCTGATTAATTAAATTTTTTGTTAACTCTTCTCCTGTGCATTCAGGAACAGCGGGAATATCATAAATCGGTTTATCTGGATAAAGCTCTATGCATTGACCACCTATTTTATCTAAATTATCAACTATCTCACAATTAAGTCCAATTAATTTTAACTGATGTGCTGTGAACAAACCTGTCGGACCTGCCCCTATTATTAGTGCGTCTGTTTTAATCATTTTAACCTTGTTTAGATGGAATGTTAACTTTTAAACCATCCAATTCATCTGAAACAATTATTTGGCAACTTAATCTACTATTTTTTTTTGGTTCAAATGCCATATCTAACATATCTTCTTCACCATCTTCTTTTTTTGGAAGTTTATCAAACCAATCTTCTGTGACATAAACATGGCAGGTAGCACATGCCATTCCTCCACCACAATCTGCATCAATTCCAGGGATATCATTTTGAACAGCTCCTTCCATAACGGTTAAACCATTATCCACATCTATTGTGTGAGTTTCATTTTCTGATGTTACATATGTTATTTTCGGCATTAAAAATATTTATAAAGATAAAAAAAAATAGGGCAAGTATGCAAAAACATACTCGCCCTATAAATTTGATCTAAAAAGCTATTATCTAGCTCTTGATCCAGCTCCAGAACTTACTGCAGCAGCCCAGATTACTAGACCGAATGCAATTTTGTTAATGAAGTCAGCTAAATTGTAAACAACGTTAAGTGAGTTAGCATCTACACCACCTGTTAAGTAACCGAATACATAACCTAATGGATAAATTGCCCAACCTACAGTAACAATCATTCTCATTGCACCGAAAGCAGTCACAAGTGCTTTGTTACCACTTTTAGATGCAGCTTTTCCAGCTTCACCTGAGAATATTTCATAAAGAATGTATACCCAACCAGCCATACCGATTATGAAACCAAGTGTAGCGTTGATGTATCCAGCTTCTCCTAAATATCCACCGATTAACATTACTAGTGAACCAATTAACAATCTCCAGAAAATTCCAGAATTTGCTTTTCTTACAGCTACTAGAATTAAATAAAATTCTATCATCTGTAATGGCACAGTAATTAACCAGTCAATATATCTGTATACTGTTGGTGAATCACCTGTAGTTACCCATACATCTCTCATGTACATGTAATGGATAAAAGCGATACCAGTTACAAGACCAGCTACTGTTACTGATGTTTTCCATGCTGGATTTACAGTGCTTCTTTCCATAAAGAAAAAAGCTGTTGAAGCCAACATACCCATTGAAATTATCCAAAAAGATATTCCAACGAAATCATCCTGAGCTAACATAGCGGTCGCAGCGTTTGCTACTGTTGTAACACCCATAAGGGCTACAACTGTAAGAGCAAACAATTTAAGTTTTTTCATAAAAAACTCCCTCTTTAGTTAGTTTTTACTTTGTTAGTTTATATAAACTAGGCTTAGGCTTCCCTAAGCCAAAGTTGGGGGTTAGATATCAAATTAAATCACTAAATTGAAGACAAAATTACCATTAATAAGCATTGATTTTACTAGCTTTTTAAAATTAAATACAATTTATACTATAATTATCTAATAAATGTACAAACTCGAATCAAATTTTAATGTCCAATAAATTTAAAGACTTATATAAAAAATCTATCGAAAATCCTGAAATTTTTTGGCAAGAAGCCTCTAAAGATATATTTTGGTTTAAAGAACCTACTAAAATCCTAAACAAATCAAATGCACCTTTTTATAAATGGTTTGAAGATGGAGTAACAAACACCTGTTACAATGCATTAGACATTCACATTGACCAAGGTAATGGTAAAAGAACAGCTCTCATATACGATAGTCCTATTACTGGCAATAAAAGTAACTTCACTTACGAGGAATTAAAATTAAAAGTTTCCAGATTTGCAGGAGCTCTTGAAAATCAAGGAGTTAAAAAAGGTGATAGAGTAATCATTTACATGCCAATGATACCTGAGGCGGTGATTGCTATGCTTGCTTGTGCTCGTATAGGAGCCATACATTCTGTTGTATTTGGGGGTTTTGCCTCAAACGAGCTTGCCAGTAGAATTGATGACAGTAAAGCAAAAATATTAGTTACCGCTTCATGTGGCTTTGAACCTGGAAGGACTGTAGAATATAAGCCATTAGTTGATGATGCTATCAAGCAGGCTAAACATAAAATTGATAAAATGATTTTATTTCAAAGACCTGGTCATGAGGTAAAATTAAATGCTCCTAAAGAAGTCAGTTGGGATGAGGTTGTTTCAAATGCAAAAGAAATCGATTGTATTGAAATGAATTCTAATGAGTTTGCTTACATTCTCTACACTTCCGGAACAACTGGTACTCCTAAAGGAATAGTTAGAGATATTGGTGGTCATATAGTTGCTTTAAAATGGACTATGAAAAATATCTATAACATAAACGAAGGGGATATTTGGTGGTCTGCAAGTGATATAGGTTGGATTGTAGGTCACTCATATATTGTTTATGCACCTCTATTTAAAGGTTGCACTACAGTTTTATTTGAGGGTAAACCCGTAGGCACTCCAGACGCTGGGGCTTTTTGGAAAATTATTTCAGATTACAAAGTTAAATCTTTATTTACTGCACCTACAGCATTTAGGGCAATTAAAAAAGAAGATCCTGATGGTAAATTTTTTTCAAAATATGATCTCTCTAAGTTTGAAAGTTTATTCCTTGCAGGAGAAAGAGCTGACCCAGATACAATCAAGTGGGCTGAAAATTTGTTAAAAGTTCCTGTGATTGACCATTGGTGGCAAACTGAAACAAGCTGGGCAATCAGTTCTAATTGCACTGGTATTGAAATGATGAAAACTAAATATGGATCAGCTTGTAAAGCAGTACCTGGTTATGATGTAAAAATTATAAAATCAGATAAAACTATTGCTAAACCAAATGAGATGGGAGATATAGTTGTAAAACTTCCTTTGCCACCAGGAACTTTTCCCACTCTTTGGAATGCAGATGAAAGATATAAACAAAACTACATGAGTAATTATGAGGGTTATTATCAAACGTATGATGCTGGGCATATCGATGAGGATGGATATATCTGGATTATGTCTAGAACTGACGATATTATAAATGTAGCTGGTCATAGATTATCTACCGGAGCAATAGAAGAAGTTCTCTCAGAGCATAAATCAGTAGCAGAGTGCGCAGTCTTAGGTATTGCAGACAAATTGAAAGGTCAATTACCCATAGGTCTAATTGTCTTAAAAGCAGGTGTAGACAAAAATAATGAGGCAATCTCAAAAGAATGCATTCAGATGGTAAGGGAAAAAATCGGCCCAGTTGCAGCATTCAAGGTTGCAATCGTTGTAAAAAGACTTCCTAAAACTAGATCAGGAAAAATATTGAGAGGCACAGTTAGGAAAATTGCTGATAAGGAAGACTACAAAATCCCTGCGACTATAGATGATCCTGCAATTTTAAATGAGATTACAGAGGATTTGTTAAAAAATAAAGTTATTAAAAGTAATTAAAACTAGTTATTTAAATTATACAAAATTAATCCAGTTACTTAACAATTTTGTGTTAATCTCAATTTCCTCTAATGTCATTGAGGGAAAATATGGATTTTTTTTATTATTTAGAATTTGATCAGATATATTTTGGATTTGATATGAATAAATATTTTCATTATTTGTAAAATTTATCTTTAATTTTTTATTATCTTTATTTTGAACAATGAACATTTTTTGATCTGGTATCCATGACTCATTAATAGTTAAAGATCCTTTTTCAAAATTTATTATAGTTTGTTGGTTTAAATTATCTTTAAATGAACAAGTTATACTAGAAGTGAATTTATTTCCAAAATTAAGTGTTAAATTTGAAAATATATCTACTCCACTTTCACAATACTCTGAATGAACATCTTCTAAAATTATATCTTTGTACTCCACATTATAAGTTAATGAGTTTATAAATGTGCTTAAAGATAGTGGATAACAACCAATATCTAAAATAGCTCCTCCCCCTAACTTTTTATTAAAAAGACGATTAGAATAATCAGGTTTTTTAATTTTAAAACCAAAAAAATTTTTTTGTTTATAAACTTTAATTGAAAAAGTGGATTTCATATTAACAACATTACCTAAAACGTTGCTATTAATAATCTCCCTTACTTTTTGTAAATAAGGTAAATATCTGTACATAAAAGCTTCTGTAAAAAAAATTTTTTCTTTCAATAATGTGTCTTTTAAGTTTTTTAAATCTTCAATGACCATGAATGCCGGTTTTTCTACAAGAACATTCTTTTTTTTAATTATCGACTTACCAATATATTTTGCATGTAGTGAATTCGGTAAAGCAATATAAATAATATCTATTTTTGGTGATGAAATTAAATCCTCGTAATTATCGAAACAAAGTTCATCATGTACTTTAAATTTTTTTTTAAATGATTGAAGTCTGTCTTTGTTGAGGCTTGCAATTCCTTTCAAATTAGCATTGTTAACATTCGAAAATGAATTTGCAAATTTATTTGCGATAAATCCTAATCCAATAACACCCCAATTAATTTTTTTCATTTTAAAGATATCTGATAATTAATTTGTAATACATATTTAAATTTTTATTTTGATCAAATCTGTTTAAATTTTTATAACCAATTAATATTTTTTTTGATAATGATTTTCTATTTTTCGAATAATATAAAATTAAATTTGACAATTTTATATAATCGCCAACATTAAATAGAAATCCTGCTCTTCCATTTAAAAGAATTTCTCTTGGACCAGTTGGACAATCTGATGAAATTATAAATTTTTTTAATACCTGAGATTCTAATAAAACATTTGGCAAGCCTTCATACAACGATGATAATATGAATACATCTGAAGATTTAATCAAATTAAAGGGATTTTTTTGATAATTTATTAATTGAACTTGTCTAGAAAGATTGTTTTCATTGATGAAGTTAGTTAATTTTTCTTTTTCAACTCCTCTACCAACTATCAATAGATTTAATTTGATCTTTTTTTTGATTCTGTTTACTGCTTTAAGAATTGTTAATTGATCTTTTTGATCAGTATATCGCCCTACATTTATTATATTTAATTTCTTTTTATCAAACTTAAATTTATTTTTGATTTTTGATTTTTTAATTATTTCATTTTTATTCAACGGATTGTATATGCATTCAGCATGAATTTTAAATTTTGTCTTAAATTTTTTTTTAAAATCCAAACTATTAACAATAATCTTATCCGCACTTCCAAGAACATATTTAAAAACTAAGTATTTAAGCTTATTTTGAGACCAACCATCTGGTGCTGAGTTAGATCTAACTATTATTTTTATACCTAACAATTTACACAATAGGGTGCAATAGACATTTCCTTGAAAACTAAAAACTAGGATGTTTCTATCTTTTAAAATTTCCAAAAAAAGTAGAAATAAACCCACAAAAAATTTTTTTCTTCTTCCTATTTTGCTCCAAAAATTTGCCTTCGGAGAAATAAAATTGATACCAACAAATCTATTTTTGTATCTATTTGAGAGTGTAATAACAGAAATATTTTTAATTTTATCTTTTAAATATTTAGAAATTATAAATAAGTTCTTTTCTACACCGCCACCTTCTATAGAGGGTATAAATATAATGAGTTTTTTTTGCATTTATAGAATTTAATTATAACTTAAATAGCAATTTTGTTATAATTAAGAACTTAAAAATATACTTTAATGCAAAAAGAACCTTTAGTTTCTATATTGATAGCTAACTATAATAGTTCATCTTTTATTTCTAAATGTATAGACTCTTTAAAATCACAAACTTATCAAAATCTAGAAATAATCTTCTTTGATGATAATTCATCTGATAATTCTCTTGATATAATTAAACAATTTTCAAACGTGAAAGTTATTGAGAATAAGACTCAAACTGAATTTGGGTCATTAAACCAATTAAACGCATTTAAAAAAGGTGCAGAGATAAGTAAAGGCAAGTTTATCTTTTTATTAGATAGCGACGATTATTTTAAAAAAGAAAAAATTGAAAAAATAGTTGATTTCTTTAAAGAAAACGAAAAAGCAAAAATAGTTTTTGATTATCCTTTTATCATTGAAAATAAAATTGTTTCTACTTACAGAGCTAAACATAAATTTTTTAAAACATATTGGCCATATATTCATCCTACGAGTTGTATTTCAATTAAAAAAGATTGCTTTGATGAATTATTAAAATTTATTTCTTATGAAAATTTTACCGACGTATGGATAGATTTAAGAATTTGTTTGTTTTCTAAATATATACTAAAAGATTTTTACATAATTAATGAAAATCTTACATTTTATAGAAAAACTTCATCAAACGTATCCTCAAAATTTAAAAAATTTTCAAAAAATTGGTGGAAAAG
>CACMOQ010000007.1 GCA_902615445.1 uncultured Pelagibacteraceae bacterium
AAAAGAAAAATAAGATTAAAGCTTTTTTACTTGTTGCCCCATTATTGTTGTTCATAATCATTACATATGTATTTCCAATAGGAGATATGCTTATGAGAAGTGTTGATGATAAAATGGTCACAGAAATGCTTCCTAAAACTTTTAAGTCAATGGAAAAATGGGATGGAGAAGACCTTCCACCTGAAGAGGTATTTGAGGCTTTTTATTTTGATTTCCAAAAATTAATTGAAGAGGAAAGAGAAGGAAAATTATCAACCCAACTTAATTATACAAAAAATGGATTTAAAAGTATTATCAAAAAATTAAGACGAAAGTCTAAATCTTTTGAGGAAGGAAATTACAAAGAACAAATCATGTCTGTTCATCGAAGATGGGCTGATGTTGAATATTGGAGGGCAATTAAAAGAAGAGCACCTGCATATACGTATCAAAAATACTTAAAAGGAGTTGATATGTATGAAAATGAAAAGGGAGAAATAATTAATGTACCTGAGGATAGAAGAGTTCACAGAATTTTATGGCTAAGAACTTTAGAAATTGCTTTTTTTGTTACTGTGTTTTGTTTCTTGATGGCTTATCCAATAGCACATTTACTTGCAACATTGCCAATGAAGTACAGTAATTTATTGATGATTTGTGTCTTACTTCCTTTTTGGACCTCCTTACTTGTAAGAACAGCCAGTTGGATGATCCTTTTACAACAGCAAGGTATAGTCAATGATTTCTTTGTCATGATTGGACTAGTAAGCGATGATAACAGACTAGAAATGATGTTTAATAAAACTGGTAGTTACGTTGCAATGACCCAAATATTACTACCTTTTATGGTGCTTCCACTTTACAGTGTGATGAAAACAATCTCCCCAAGTTTAATGAGAGCTGGTAAGTCATTAGGTGGAACCCCTTTTGTAGCTTTTTGGAAGGTCTATTTTCCTTTAACAATCCCAGGTATCGGAGCTGGATGTTTATTAGTTTTCATTTTAGCAATAGGTTATTACATTACTCCTGCTTTAGTTGGCGGAGCCTCAGGAACATTGATAAGTAACCAGATAGCATTTCATATGAAAAGTACTCTCGATTGGAGCTTTGCTTCAGCAATGGGACTAATGTTGCTAAGTGGAGTATTAGTCATTTACTGGCTGTACAATAAATTAGTTGGAATAGATAATATTAAATTAGGATAAATAAAATGGCTTTACCCAAATATACAGAACCACATTATAGAATTTGGCACTATGTTTATTTGACAATCTGTGCAGCAGTATTCTTTTTTCTCGTTGCACCATTGTTTGTTATTTTTCCATTATCTTTTAATGCCGAGGAATTTTTAGTTTTTTCAGATGGAATGAAACGTTTAGATCCTGATGCGTTTTCTTTAAGATGGTATCAAGATATGATTTATGGGACTAAAAACCCTTGGGGATTAGCTGCAAAAAATAGTTTTATAATTGCTATCTTTGCAACAATAGGCTCTGTCATACTGGGAACAGTAGCAGCTTTAGGTTTGAGTAGTAGACATATGCCGTACAAAGGTTTAATCATGGCAGTATTAATCTCACCAATGATAGTTCCTTTAATTATTTCAGGTGTAGCAATATTTTTCTTTATGGCTAAAGTTGGATTAGCAGCCACACACACGGGAATAGTTCTCGCGCATATTATTTTGGGGACACCATTTGTTGTTATTACAGTAACCGCAACTCTTTCAGGATTTGATCATAGCGTGACAAGAGCAGCTGCTAGTTTGGGCAGTGATCCTGTAAATACATTTATGAAAATAACTTTACCACTTATTTTGCCTGGAGTAATATCTGGAGGATTGTTTGCATTTGTTACTTCATTTGATGAGGTAGTGGTTGTTTTATTTTTAGCTGGATTAGAAAACACAACCATTCCAATTCAAATGTGGACGGGTTTAAGAGAGCAATTAAGCCCAACCATTCTTGCTGTTGCAACTTGTCTAATTATATTATCAACATTAATATTAGTGACCGCTGAACTTTTAAGACGAAGATCTGAAAGACTCAGAGGTATAAATCGATAAAAATATCATTACATGAATATAAAAAATGTTGTAGTGATTGGTTCGGGTACAATGGGAAGTGGTATTGCGGCTCACTTATGTAATGCAAATATCCCAGTTACATTGTTAGATTTAAAAACTGAAATTAGTGAGAAAGCTAGGGAAAGAATTCATAAATCTAGACCACCTTTGCTAATTGATAAATCAAAAATAAATAATATTAAAATTGGAAATATATCTGATAATTTTGATGTAGTTAAGGAAGCTGACTGGATAGTTGAAGCAGTTGTTGAAAGAATTGATGTAAAACATCAAATTTATGAAAAAATATTTAAGTCAAGAAAAGCAGGTGCAATTGTTTCATCTAATACATCCTCAATACCTATTAAAGTTTTATCTCAAAATTTAACGGATACAGAAAAAAAAGATTTCTGTATAACTCATTTTTTTAATCCCGTCAGATATATGGGTCTATTAGAAATTGTAAAAAATGAGAACACTGATTTAAATAAGATTAATCAATTAAAAGAATTTTGTGAAATTGAGCTTGGTAAAGGTGCTATTGTTTGCAATGATACACCGGGATTTTTAGGAAATAGAGTAGGTGTTTATGCTATGCAAATAGCAATGACTGAAGCTTTTAAGATGAAGCTATCAGTCGAAGAGGCAGATGCGATTTTTGGAAGACCAATGGGTATCCCAAAGACAGGTGTTTTTGGTCTTTATGATTTAATTGGGATTGATTTAATGGCTGACGTTTTAAAAAGCTTTATTAAAGAATTACCTAAAACTGATGAATTTCATGAGGTAGCAAAAGAAATTCCATTAGTAAAAAAATTAATTGAAACTGGTTACACTGGAAGAAAAGGTAAAGGTGGCTTTTATAGAATAAATAAATCTGGAGCAACCAAAGTGATGGAAGCAATTAATCTTGAAACAGGTGATTACTTGCCTAGTAAAAAGATTGATATAAAATCTGATAAAGTAGACCTTAGTGGACTAATAAATAGAAAAGATAGATATGGTGAATATGCATGGTCAGTAATTTCAAAAATTATAAAATATGCCTCATCGCTAGTTCCTGGAATTACTAACCAATTTAATGACATTGATGAAGCAATGAGGCTTGGTTTCAACTGGGCTAAGGGACCATTTGAAATGTTAGAGGAAATTGGTGTTAAAAATTTTTTTAATAAAGTAGACGATTTTAGTGGAAACAATTTTTTAGAGGAATTGAATAAAAGTAAAAATGAAAATTTTTATGGTGAAAGACAAAAATACACTAACATTGAAACGCTGGGTAAAGTTAAAAAAACTGCTGTAAGATTAGATGGTAATGACTCTGCAAAAATTTTTAGATTCAATGACTATAATATTGTAGAGTTTACCACTAAAGCCAATGCTTTAGATTATGACTCAATGGATGCCCTTAAAAAAGCAACAGATAAACCACTAATAATTATAAATGAAAGTATGCAATTTTCAGCAGGAGTAAATTTAACTTATACGATGCAATTTGCAGAAAAAAATGATTTTAAATCAATAGAAAAATTTATTAAATATTTTCAAGAAACTTGTAAGCATTTAAAATATTCTAAACATCCTGTTATTTCTGCCCCATCAGGTTTAACTCTTGGAGGGGGGTTTGAGGTAATGGTTCAAAGTAATTTTGTTGCATCTCATACTAATATAGTCGTAGGACTGGTTGAGACTATTGTTGGGTTAATTCCAGCAGGTGGAGGCTGTAAAGAAATGTTAGGAAGATGGTTAGAAACTGAAGAGGCAAAAAAAGATCCAAATTTTGCACCACTTAAAGTGTTTGATATTATTGGCTATGGTAAAACAGCAACTTCACCTGTAGAAGCTGAACCATTAAAATATTTAAGACCTAGCGATAAAAAAATAATGAATAGAAACAGTTTATTGGAAGTTTCAAAAAAAATCATCAGCGAAAATAAAGATTTTAAAACACCCAAAGAGTTAAAATTTAATTTACCTGGAGAAAGTGTTAGAATCGAAATGAATAAAATTATTGAAAAACTTTATAATGAAAAAGTTATTTTAGACCATGGTGTTAATGTTGCAAAGGAATTAGCAAATGTTTTAAGCGGCGGAGATACAACAATAAATAAAACATTATCAGAGGATGATTTGTTTAAATTAGAATTAAATGCATTTATGAAATTGATTGAAACTAATAAAACTCAAGATAGAATAAGACATACATTGTCTACAGGAAAACCCTTAAATAACTAAATAAATATTTTTTGCTGTTGGTTGTGCCACTTTTCAAGGACTGGTTTGAGTTGTTCGCAAGAAAAATATTTTTTTCTTTTGTCACTTTTATCAACAAATTTTTTTAAGTAACCTAACTTAACACCCTCTGATAGAATAGTTTGTATCGTCGTTCGACTAACTGTTGAATTAGTAATTTTACATAAATCTTCAAAAGTAATTTTTTCATGTCCATAAATATAAAACGTTATTATTACATGAATTTTGGTTTTAAATATAAATGATATTTCATTCGAGTCATTTACGTGGTTAACCAAATCTTTTGCTATTCTAGAAAATTTATTTCGCATACTATAAAATATTGTTATTAAAATTTAACAGTATTTTTTATTTACACAGATAACCAATGTTTTTTTCAATTTTTAGCTATGCAATTTAATCAATTTAGAATTAATCATTTTTAGTGAATTATATTCTAATTCATATTCAAACAAACATTCAAAATTAGGGTTTTTTTAATCAAATATACTATTAAAATTTGGTAGTAAATTTTACTGCGAATTTAAAACTGTATTACTTTAAGTAATGTCAGATAAAATCTATATGATTAAGGGATTCAAGTAACTTTAAGAAATATTAGAAATTTAAAGCAAAATGAAAATATTAATAAATAAATTTATTAATTGGTTTTTAATATTTTTTTTAAGCCTAACAAGCACTAATTCATATGTTTTTGCTCAAAATATTGATCAATTTGCCCTACCAACAGGCGGAAAAGTAGTAAGTGGAAACATTATCATCAACCAGCCTAACATCGGAAGACTTGATGTAAATCAAACGACTAAACAAGGTATCGTTAATTGGAATACTTTTAACGTAGGTTCAAGCGCATCGGTCTATTTTAATCAACCGACTAATAAATCTACTATTTTAAATAATGTAGTTAGTGGAAAATCAATTATTAATGGCTCTATTTTTTCAAATGGAAGACTAATACTAGTAAATCCCACAGGTATATTAATGGGACCTACCTCAGCTGTAAGAGCAGAGGGTGCGATATTATCAACTCTAAATATTACAAATCAAAATTATCTAAATAATAACTTAGAGTTTTCATCAGATAAGCTATCCAAATTAACCGCAAGTGGAAAAATTGATGCTCAATACGTAGCTTTAATTTCTCCAGAAATAAATAACAAAGGTCAAATTATTGCTAAAGCTTCAACCGCCCTTGCAGCTGGAGATGATGTTTTGTTAAGTATTAGTGGAAACAACAAGCTTACTGTGAAAGTAAAACCATCTAAACTTAAATCACTTGCAAATAATGAGGGAACAATTGAAACTAAAAATGGAATAGTAACAATAAAAGCTGATGCTGCACAAAGTTTAGTTGATGAAACAATTAAAATAACTGATGCAAAAGCACAGGGCCTGGCGTCAGTAAATGGTGTTATCAAATTAGTTTCAAATACAGGATCTATCGAAGCAAGTGAAATTAAAATCGATGCAGGATCGAAAGGTGAAGCAACCATCTCGGGCAAATTAGATGCTAATTCTTCAACAGGTGAGGGTGGCGATATTGAAATTACTGGTAAAGAATTAAACCTAGTATCTGCAAAACTTAGCGCAGATGGTAAAGAAGGTGGTGGTAAAATATTAATAGGCGGAGATTGGCAAGGTAAAGGGGATTTGCTTCAGTCAACATATACTTCAATAGATAAAAATTCAGTATTATCAGCTAGTGCAACAGAAAGTGGAGCTGGTGGTACTATAGTCGCATGGTCAAACATTAAAGATAGCAATTCAATTACAAGTGTCTATGGAACTTTAAAAGCAACAGGTATAAATAAAGATGGTGGTCAAATTGAAACTTCTGGAGCAACCTTAAATTATAATGGAATTAAAGTAGACACAAGTTCAGTAAGTGGTAGTTATGGTAATTGGTTACTCGATCCAACAAATCTAACTGTTGGTTCATCTGAGGCTTCAACATATGTAAGTAATTTAGCATCTACAAATGTTAATGTAACTGCAGATAACACCATTACTGTTAACAGCGCTATTTCTTATGGTGGTGGAAGATCCAACGGAACTCTAACCTTTACATCCACCTCAACAGTTTTAAATGCAAATGTTGGATCGAGTAATAACTCATTAAATGTTATTTTTGCATCAGCGGTTAAACTTGGAGCAGATGTAACTATAAATACTCGAGGAGGTGACTTAACTTTAAATAGTACACTAGACAGTAATACTAGCACAGCAAAAGGATTGACGGTATCAGGATCATCTGGATCAGCCACATTTAGTGGGAATATTGGCTCAACTTACAGACTTTCAGGAATAGATGTTACTGCGGGGACTATCAACATTGGTGGAAATATCTCCACAGATTCATCAGCTGGAACTTATTCAACTTCTTCTCTAGGAGCTGCAGGATGGATAAGAAGCGATTATAACGGTTATTTTGGAGAATGGAACAATGGGCATGTTAACGATAATACAAATTTATTTAATAATACTCCTTTTGCTACCCATAACGTAACGAGCATCTATCAGGGTGATCCTGGATCTTATAAATCTTACAGATACGAGGGATATTTTAAACCTAATGCCTCTGGATCTTGGAGATTACAAGTAGGTGCTGACGATAGTGTGATATCTTATGTAGGAAATGCTGGCCAAACATTAGCTAGTTTAAAGTCTGCTGTACAAAATTCAAATAGATTTAATCATTCAGACAAAAGTGCTTATTTATGGGCATACCGTCCAGGAAGACACGGAGTTCAATATCACGAAAGAGATAGAACTTTTACTGCTAATGAAGTTATGCCGTTTTTGTATTTTTGGGGAGAAGCAACTGGAGGTGCAGCAGCAAGAATGCGTATACGAAATCCTAGCAATCAGTGGTCTGGTTGGACCAATAATTATCAAACTGGAGGTGCTACAGTATTTTACAGGTCGTATACATCTGAAAACGTAAGTTCAGCTAATGACGATATAAGATTAAATGGAAATGTTGTTCTAACATCTAATTCAACAATAGATGCTAATAACGACTCCATTACTTTCACAGGAACAGTAAATGGAAATTCTTCAGGAAGAAATTTAGTTGTAGATGCTGGGACAGATAACGTAACTTTCTCTGGTGCCGTTGGTGGATCAACTGCACTAAATGATATTACGGTAAATGGTGCAGCTTTGAGCGCAGCAGCTGTCACAGCCTCTGGTGATGTTTCAGTTACAAACAGTGGAACAAGTACTATATCAGGAGTGATTGCGGCAAACTCATTTACAAAAGCTGGGGCTGGTCAATTAACATTTAAACCTTCTAACGCGACAGGATCTATAACTTTAAACGCAGGTTCAGCTGTATTGAGTGCAGATTCTCAAATGAACAATCTAAGTGGTTCAGCAAATATTAATATATCCAGTAATGATATTTCTTTAAATAACAGTTCTTCAACTACTTATTCAGGAGTATTAAGCGGTTCAGGAAATTTAATAAAAACTGGAAATGAAACAATAACATTGTCGGGAACAAATACTTATTCAGGTAATACCACAATTAGCGCTGGAACATTGTCTGTTTCAGGAAGATTGGGAAGTGGAACATATTCAGGCACTATTGCTAACAGCGGAATATTTTCATACACATCAAGTTCAGCACAAACTTTATCTGGAGTAATATCTGGCTCTGGACAAATAACTAAATCAGGATCGTCAACTTTGACTTTATCTGCTGCTAATACTTATACAGGTGGTACTACAATTAGTGCCGGGGCAATTACTGTTTCTGGATTGTTGGGTAATGGATCTTATGCAGGTTCAATTAGTAATGCAGGTACATTAACTTTAAGTTCAGGCTCAGCACAAACCTTATCAGGTGTAATTTCAGGTAGTGGAGGAATTACAAAATCAGGTAGTGGAAATTTAACACTTTCAGGAAATAGTAATTTTACTGGAGCTGTAACTTTATCAACTGGAACATTAATAGCTGCAGCTAATAATTCGTTAGGTAGTTCACCTTCTATTAATTCAAGTGCTAGTAAAGTATTAAAAGTCTCTGATGGAGTTACATTACCATCTCTTGATGTAACCGGAGCTATATCTTTAGAGTCAGATATAACAACTACAGGAGCACAAAGTTATTCTGCAGCAACAGTTATTGGAGCTAGTTCAGGTGCTGCAGTAACTTTAGCAACTACAAATTCAAATATAACCTTTAGTGATAATGTAAATATTTATCAAAATACTACAATTAATACTGGTTCAGGGGCAGGTAATGTATCATTTGGCGGAACTCTTGGTTCAGTTTCAGGTGGAACAGCAAGAAATTTAATTGTAAATGCTGGAGGTGGAAATGTAACTTTTTCAGGAAATATCAAAGGTGGAAATTCCGTTACATCAACTTATCTTACATCAAGCACTCACACAACAACTCAAAATGGATCCAATCCTTATACAATTAGTAAAGATCTAGGTTCGGACTGGACCTATGAGGCAAAATATAATTCTTCAGGATGGAGTGGAAACTTAAATACCATATTTTCTTACGGACACTACACAAAAGGTATTCTGATCAGATCACCAAATAGAGGAGATAGTTTTTATGTTAGAGGACAAAATCAAGGACCATTAGATTTATTTGGTCAAGGAAGTAATGGAACAGCTGGAAATTGGAGAACTGTAAAAATTACTTATAATAACAATATTGCAAAAGTTTATGTTGATGGTTCAGAGGCATTTAATGGAACAAATGCAAAATCATCTGGCAATGTAATTAATCCAACAACTAAAACTATTATGATAGGTCGAGCTCATCATGCAAGCAACGAAGGTCTAGCAGCTACTATAAAAGATATAACTATTGTTACAGATGCAAGTGACAGTGGAGTTGCACTTAATGATTTAACCGTAACAGGGGCAGTTATATCTGCAAGTGGAGAAATTTCAGTGGATGGTGATATATCAATTAGAAACTCTGGAACTTCAACATTGTCTGGAGTTATTTCAGGATCAAATAATTTAGCAAAATTTGGAACAGGAACTTTAAATTTATCAGGTGTAAATACGTACACAGGAACAACAACAATTAACGCAGGTAAGCTAAAAGTATCAGGTAGTGGTAAATTAGGAAGTGGAAGTTATTCTGCAAATGTTATCAATAATGGAACATTTGAATATGGTTCTAGCGCAACACAAACAATATCTAGTACAATTTCTGGATCAGGAGATTTAACAGTAAGCGGTGGAGCATTGACATTATCAGGAACAAATACATACACTGGCGCTGTTAATATAAGCAATGGAGGTGCTTTGATAGCTGGATCTGCCAGAGCTTTAGGCGCATCCGCTCCATCATTAACATCAACATCAACCTCAGATCAGTTTAGCGTTTCAGACGGTGTAACTTTGGCCTCTTTAAGAATAAACGGTGCAGTAAGATTGAATTCAGGAATAACGACTACTGGAGTGCAGAATTATAATGGAAATGTTTTAGTTGCCTCAGGTTCTAGAGGCTCCCCAGTTGAATTTACAACTACAAATTCGAATATTAATTTTGGTGGTACTTTAAAAGGACAAGGTAATGCTAAAGCAAGATCAATGACGGTTAACGCTGGTTCAGGAAATGTAACCTATGGGGATAGAGTTGGTTATGCTTTTAATTTAGAAATAGTTGATCCAACTAATACTACTGATAGTTTTTATACGATGATAACAACAGCTAACAATATAACCCTTAAAGGTGATGTTATGACTTATGAGCAACAAAGGTATAACGGAGATGTTTTAATAGGCAGTACGGGTAGCAATGGAACTACAAGAACAGTATTATCTATGGACCCAGCGGTTATATTCAATGGAAAAGTAGATGACACAGTGTCTGGCAAACATTCTCTAATTGCAAAAGCAGTTGAAATTGACAGAGGAGTAAATTCTATTCCTACGGTTCAATTTAAATCAACAGTTGGATCTGTCAAAAAATTAAGATCCTACACTGGTTTAACTGGATACCAAGTATCAGGCGCAAGATGGGGAACTATTAACCCAAGTTCAGCTTTTGGTACCACAACTGGAGTTGGTCAGAAAATGACAGGTGGAGGATTATCAAACGCTTTAAAAGAAAAAGCTAAAAGAGCCGCTAAAACAGCCGCAAAATTTAAACCAATAAATGAGTTTGGTCCAGGCCCTATGAAGTTTAATATGTTTAGAGGTGGAAATAGTATTGGTTTTACAAAAAGCGTTGAAATTGTTTACGCTGACAACCCAAAATTTGGAGATATAAAAGCAAGACCAGGTGGTAATAATTTTAAAATCGGTAAACCTTTAGCAAGAGGAAAAGTTGAGGGTAATAATCCTTCCGGACAAGGATTTTTTGGAAGATTATTCGGAGGTCCAAAAGGTAATCCATCAAACTTTAAGCCTTCTAATATTGAAACTGCAAAAGATTTTAATGCGCCACCGAAGCAATTTAGAGATATAAAAGAATTGTTTAAATCATTCGATGGCAAACCACAAAAAGGTGAGTTTTTTAATCCATATAAGCTTGGCTCTAAACCAAATCAAAGAATAGAAAACAAACCCAAAATTGAAAATAATCAAGGCTTAAACAACATAGATACTAATCCTGATGCGAGAATAGAAGATGAAGATAATATATAATTTAAAATCAACTTTAATTTTTATGTTTCTGATAACTTTTTCAAGTATTGGACACGCAGTTGATATACCTACAGTTGATGACCTTAACAAGCAGGTTCCACAACTACCTGAAAAAAAAGAGCCTGATACCTCTGAAAAATTGAATGAGCTAGATAAAGAATTTTTACCAAATAATGAGGAAAAAATTTTAAAAGTATTAGTTAAAGATTTTAAATTAGAGGGCAATAAAAGATACAATGATGAGATATTAAAAGATTTGATTAAAGATAATATTAATAAAGAATTAGACTATGATGCGCTTCTTAATGTTACCACAGAAATTTCCAATTATTATAGATCAAAGGGATTTCTGGCAACATCTTATCTTCCTCCACAAGATATAAAAAATGGGATTGTGCAAATTAAAATTACTGAAGCGAAATTAGGAAAAATTGCTTTTAATGTAGATAAGACAAAAAAACTTAATCTATCAAAAGAAAAAATTAGAAAAAAAATTCTCTATAAAGTGCAAGACGATGGAGGTTTAAATATTTCTCAATTAGACAAAAATATAAGAAATTTTAATAGAACTCCTGGCATTAATGCAGTAGCTCAACTAGAAGAAGGAGAACAATTTGGGGAAACCAATGTTATAATTACCGCAAGTAACACAGAAACAATCACAGGATTATCTTTGGTTGATAATACTGGATCTAGATCATCAGGCACAGGCAAACTTACTAATACAATTAATATAGATGGATTACTTAACATAGGTGATCGATTTTCACTTACTAATGTTGCAACAGGAAATAATTTCAAAAATGGAAAACAAACTGAAGAATCAAATTACTATGCAATGTCAAACACATTTCCTTTGGGTTATAATGGAATGCAAGCAACTATGCGACTTTCAAAAATGGAATATAAACTTTCTGCTCCTTTTGACTCTACTACGCCTTCAGGTTATTCAACAGAATATAATTTAACTTTTACAAGACCATTGATTGAAAAACTTACTAACAATCTTAATGCAACGCTATCTTTATCAAGAAATGATTATGTAAATGATTTAGGTACAGGCAATAATAGTAATAAAGATATGACCAAGGCTTCTCTAAATTTAGGATTTGATGCCACAGATACAAAATTAGGTGGAGGCGTAAATTATGGCCTCATTGGAGTAACGTTAGGTAAGCTGGATTTGACTGATAATGCATCAAACTTTACCACAGATCAAGCTGGGGCCGATAACAATGGTAGAAATTTAAAAGCAACATTAAGTTTAAATCGTTTACAAAAACTAACAGATAAGACTAACATTTTATTAAAGTTTAACAGTCAATTTGCTGCTGATAATCTAGATGGTGGTGAGCAATTTACTTTAGGCGGATTAAACGGTGTACGAGCATATACTTCGAGCGAGGCAGCTGGTGATTCAGGTTTTACTACAGGGATAGAAATAAAAAGAAATTTTTTTAATTTACCAACAACAATTTTTTATGATTATGGAAAAATTCGTTTACACAAAAATAAATGGATAGGATGGAACTCAACAAATACTGAACTTAAAAACACATACGCAATTAAAGGGTGGGGACTAACAGTGGATGTACCAGTTTTTAATTTTTTTAACATGCAACTAACCCATTCTAGAACAATTCAAGGTAACTCTGGAAAAGACAGTGAAGGTTTTGATGTTGACGGCTTGAGCTGGGATGATAGAACAATCGTCTCTTTATCAAAACAATATTAATGAGTAAAATTTTATTTATAATTATAATTCTTTTTTTTGGTTTTAAAGTTGTAATAGCAGATGAAAAATCACCACCAAAGGTTACGACTCAACAGTATGATAATTGGACATACCAATGCGTAGAAAATGGTAAGAATAAAAATTGCGAAGTAAGTCAAACAATTAGAATTCAAAATACTAATATAAATTTTTCAGTTACATATTCAAAATTTTTAAATGAAAAAAAAAAGGAAATTAGTTTAATTACTATAATATCGCCGTTAGGTATTGACTTGAAAAGATCACTTTCTTTAAGAGTTGATAATGAAGAAACGATAGAAATTCCTTGGTCAAGCTGTGAGCAAATAGGGTGCCTAGTATTTCTGACAAAAGGTTCGGGAAACTCAGAAATGGATAATATTTATGAAAAAGTATATAAAAATTTTATTTCTGGAAACCAATTAGAAATAGAGGTTTTGGGCTATGCTTCGAGACAACCTTTAGTTATTCAATCAAACTTAAAAGGTTTTAAACAAGCTACTGATAAACTCAATTCAGAAAATTAAAATAAATATTATTGATCTATCAACATATAAAAAGAATTTATAAAATCAGGTCTTAATACGTATTGAGATTTATCTAAATACTTAATTTTCTCTAAAGCTTTTAATCCGTAAATTACTTTTCCAACTGGTGTGTATTCAGTTTCATATAATGGCTCATCTTTGAGAATTATGAAGAACTGGCTATCTTCAGTATTATATTTTTTGGTCCTTACTAAACCAACACTTCCTTTATCAAAATTAAAAGGATTATCTATTTCTGAATTAATAGTACCTAATCCAGATTTTCCAGTACCAATCTTTGCATAATTTAAATTTCCTTTTTTTCCAAATTCTAAATCTCCTGCTTGAATAAGTGTGTCCTTAATAACTCTATGAAATGCAACATCGTCATATGCCTTAGAATTAATTAAATACTTAAATCTTTTTACAGCATTTGGAGAAATATCAGGATAAAGTTCCATTATCACATTTCCACATTCAACGTTCAAAATTGCAATATTATCTGGATCTTTAAAAGCAATTTCTTGAGGGTCGAAATTTTTTACAAACAAACATTTGTTTTTTATAGAAAAAAAAAAACCAAAGGAAAAAATTGCCAAAATAATTATAAATGCAAAAATTACTTTTTCAGATGTTGAAGCTTTAATCTTCTTTATCATAAGATAAAATTCCGATCGATTTTTAAAAGATTATTTTTAATAAATTGGATCTTTTTTTTTAAAATTGGATCAGGATTACTTAAGTTTACTCCAATCATTAAATGAGAAAAAACTTCAGCCATATCTTCAGATGCTGTAGATTGTGAATACTCAGTAAAAAATCCCCTTGTACTCGAATAAGTATCTAACCCTAATTTATCAGTACAAGTTGAGCACTCAGCATATTCAAATTCTTCAATATTAAAATTTGACCAAATCTTTTCATCAAATATCTCTTTAAATGAATCATTTATAATATGAAAAACCTCGTGGTGAATTACACGTTCAAAATATTTTTTATCAAATTTAATATCTAGTATTAAAGTTTTCATTATATTATCTGGAATACCAGCAGTATTGATATTCGAGATTGATAAGTCCTCACACATGACAATATATTTTAAGTTAATCTTTTTTAGAAACTCTTGATCGTATCTATTTAGACTTTCTTTAATAATTTTATATTTTTGATCTAAAATGTTTTTTTTTGAGTTGTAACATTTTATATTTTTTTCACTTCCAAGAGTGAATGGTTTTTTTGCATATAAGTATCTAAGTTTATTTGTAGTTTTGATATCGTAAATTTCTAAATTTGGAATTTTTATTAGATTATAAATTGTATCTGCCTGAGTTTGAGTAATAATAAATAAAGATAGTATAATTAATCTAATTATGCACATATATTTAGACACATAAGATATTCCAATTTAATTGAATGTGATACAATTTTACTGTGAAAAAAAAAAGAAATAAAGATCCAATCCAACCGGTAAGTGGAACTAAAGTACCTCGTTTTGCTGGTCCTTCAACATTTGCTAGATTGCCGGAGTTAAGAGATGTGGAAAGTTGTGATGTTGCTATCGTTGGTATACCTTTTGATGCAGGGACTAGTTATAGACCAGGAGCAAGATTTGGACCTCAAAGTATTAGACAAGCATCTAGGCATTTAAGAACAAACTATCATCCAAATTATGATGTCGAACCTTTTAAAGTTCAGCAAGTTGCTGATGCAGGAGATATTACTTGTAACCCATTCAATATAGATGAAGCAATTAAACAAATTGAAGAGGGTGCAATCGAATTATTAGATAAAACTGGTGGAATAATTAGTTTAGGCGGTGATCATACGATTGCCTTTCCTTTATTAAAAGCAGTGAATAAGATTAATAAAGGACCTGTCGCACTTTTGCATTTTGATGCTCATTTAGATACATGGGATACGTACTTTGGAGCACCATATACACATGGGACACCATTTAGAAGAGCAAGAGAAGAAAATTTATTTTTAGATGATGCCTCGATGCACATTGGAATTAGAGGACCTCTATATAGCAGAGATGATCTTAAAAATGATGAAAGTTTTGGGTTTAAAATTATTCATTGCGATGAATTTCAAACTCAGGGAACTGATAAGATAGTTGAAAGAATTAGGAAAAGAGTGGGCAATAACCCACTATATTTATCAATTGATATAGACGTCTTGGATCCAGCTTTTGCACCTGGGACCGGAACACCTGAAATTGCAGGCATGACTTCAAGAGAGATGGTTAATGTTATAAGAGGATTATCGGGAATGAATTTGATTTCTGCAGACGTTGTAGAGGTTTCACCGGCTTATGATCATGCAGAGGTTACTTCACTTGCTGCTGCAACTATAGTATATGAATTGACAAATTTATTTGCAAAAAAATAATCAAGAATTATTAAAGTTCTATGGAAAACAAAAAAAAATTTTATATAGATGGTAAATGGCAAGAACCCCAAAGCAAACAAGAAATAAAAGTCATTAATCCTGCCACTGAGGAAAATAGTGCTGTTATTACCTTAGGCAACAAAGATGATGTTGATCATGCTGTAAGCTCGGCCAAAAAAGCGTATGAGACATGGGCCTTTTCTTTGAAAGAGGAAAGAATAAAACTATTAGAAAAACTTTATGAAAATTATAAAAAAAGATGGGCTGATATTGCAAAAGCTATCACATTAGAGATGGGCGCTCCTAAGGATTTTGCAACAAAACTTCAAGCGGGCACTGGAGCGGCTCATATTAAATCTTTTATAAGACATTTAAAAAGTTTTGAATTTGAAAAACCCTTAGGAGATCACGCGCCAAATCAAAGACTTATTTATGAACCTAAGGGAGTTTGTGCATTAATTACACCGTGGAATTGGCCAATGAATCAGGTTTGTTTGAAAGTAATGCCTGCCTTAGCATCTGGGTGTACAATGGTTTTAAAACCCTCAGAACTTGCACCATTATCATCAATGATTTTAGCAGAATTAATTGATGAAACAAAATTTCCCCCAGGAGTTTTTAATTTAATTAATGGCGATGGCTTTATAACAGGAGAAGCATTAACCAGACATCCTGATATAGATATGATTTCTTTTACAGGATCAACAAGGGCTGGTGCATTAATTTCACAAAATGCTGCAAGTGATTTTAAAAGAGTTAGTTTAGAACTTGGTGGCAAAGGAGCAAATATTATTTTTGAAGATGCAGATCCTGGCGCTATTGAATGGGGTGCTTTGAGATGTTTTAAAAATTCTGGTCAATCTTGTAATGCTCCAACAAGAATGCTAATCGAAAAGTCTCATTATAATCAAGCAGTTGAGAAATTAAAAAAATTTACAGAAGAAATGCAGGTAGGAGATCCAAATAAAGAAGGGGAACATATCGGACCAGTAGTTTCAGAAACTCAATTTAACAAGATACAGGCACTAATTCAAAAGGGGATTGATGAAGGTGCAAAATTAATCGTAGGAGGACTTGGAAAACCAAGTGGTCTAGAAAAAGGATATTTTGTAAAACCAACTGTTTTTGTTGATGTAGATAATAAAATGGAAATTGCTAGGACTGAAATATTCGGACCAGTTTTATCTGTGATCCCATTTGAAACCGAAGACGAAGCTATCGAAATAGCTAATGATACTCCTTATGGCCTAACAAATTATATTCAAACTAAAGATCAAGAAAAAGCTAGAAGAGTTGCTAAAAAATTAAGATCTGGAATGGTAGATGTTAATGGTGCAGGGATCGCGATTGATACTCCATTTGGGGGTTTTAAACATTCTGGAATTGGGAGAGAAGCAGGTGAACACGGTCTACAGGAATTTTTAGAGGTAAAATCAGTGGGTGGTTGGAACTAATTATTAATTAATTATAGATCTTTCTTTAACTCCTTCTAAAAAAGATAAACATTTTTTAATTTCATTTAATTCAATAAATTCATCAATAGTATGCGCTTGTTCAATTGAACCAGGCCCACAAACAACTGTGCTTATACCAATTTCTTGAAATAGTCCGGCTTCGGTTCCAAAAGAAACAACCTCTCTTTTATTATCACCGGTAATACTAGAGACAAATTCACAAGCTTTTGAGTCTTGAACTCTATCAAAACCAATTATTTCACCAATTATTTTTTTTCTAATTAAAGCATTCGGATATTTTTTTTTCATTTCAATTAATAGTTCGTTTGCATAATTATCAATTTCATTATTTAGGAAAATTCCATCTTGTTTATTAACTGGTCTTGTCTCCCAATTTACATGACATTTATCTGCTATAACGTTATGGGCTATTCCTCCAAAAATCCCACCAATAGATAATGTTGAGTAAGGCGGTGTAAATATCGAGTTGTCAGGTTCTCTATTTTTTAAATTATTTCTTAGAGACATAAGTTTATTTACATATCTTGAAGCATATTCTGCTGCATTCACCCCTTCATCTGGTTTAGAACTATGTCCAGCAAGACCTTCAAAAAAAGTAGTATATTCATAACACGCTTTATGAGAGTCAATAATTTTCATCTTTGTAGGCTCTCCAACAATACATATGCCGTTTGTAATTTTTCTTTTCTTTAGTTCTTTAATTAACAAAGGAGCTCCAACGCAAGCAGTCTCTTCATCAAATGTTAAAGAAAAATGTATATCGCGAGATAGATTTGACTTTGAAAAAATATCTGCAAAAGCTAATGAACATGCTAAAAACCCTTTCATGTCACATGAGCCTCTTCCATATAATTTATCATTTTTTATTTCTGCAACAAATGGATCGGTAGACCAACCTTTGGAAACGGGAACAACATCTGTGTGACCTGATAAAATAATCGGTTCTTTACCATTAGACTTTTTTGCTTTTAAAGTTGCAAAGAGATTTACTCTTTTTTTATCTGCATCAAAAACTTTAAAAGAGGTTGCTCCACTTTTTGAAAGTATATTTTCGCAATAATTAATTAAGGATGAATTATTTTCCCCCGAAATAGTTTTAAAGGATATAAGATCCCTAAGAATTTTTATTGATTTTTCAAATAATATGTTATCTATACTCGCCATGTTTTAATTATATATTATTATTATGAAAGAACAAATAACCTATCAAGATTTTGAAAAAATAGATATCCGTCTAGGAACAGTAATTTCTGTTGAAAAAAATGAGAAAGCAAGAAAGCCATCATTAGTATTAAAAGTTGATTTTGGTAAAAATATTGGTGTTAAGCAATCATCTGCTCAAATAACTCATTTTTATAACAAAGATAATTTAGTCGGAAAACAGGTAATTGGGGTGTGTAACTTTCCAGAAAAGAATATTGCAGGTGTGGTGTCACAAGTTTTAATTTTAGGTTCTATAGATACAGACGGAAAAGTTACATTAGTTCATCCTTCTCAAAAAGCTGATGACGGTTTACCTATAGCTTAAATTTATGCACCCTGAAATATTATCTATTTCACTATTTTGGTTTGTGACGGCTTATACACCTGGCCCAAATAATGTTGTCGCATCTTATTCAGGTTTTAATTTTGGAGTTAAAAAAACTATCCCTCATATTCTTGGGGTGACATTAGGTTTCACATCATTGGTGATTTTTCTATCAGTTGGTTTAATCAATATTTTTAAATTATTTCCTTTAATACAAATTATTATTAAATATTTGGGTACATTATTTTTAATTTATCTTGCTTATAAAATTGCTTTTTCTAAAACTTCAGATGATACAACAAAAGAAAACCCAGTAAAATTTATCGAAACATTTTTATTTCAGTACCTGAACCCTAAAGGAGTGACTGTTGCTATTATAGTTGTATCTACTTATGTTGAATTAGGTGAAAATTATCTTAATTATGCGACTCAAGTAATACTATTAGCCTTTCTTTTTTCTATAACTAGTATCACTTTATGGACTTTAATAGGTAAATTTTTGAGAAAATTTGCGACAAATGATAAATTTATAAAGTATTTTAATTATGTTATGTCAAGCCTTCTTCTTTTGAGCATAATTACTTTTTATATATAAGTTATGAAACCAGGAATAAAAAACTCTTATAAGTCTCTTTCCGATCTTAAAATCGATGGCAAAAATTATAAGATTTATTCACTCTTAAAAGCTGAAAGTAATGGGCTTAATGGTATCTCAAAATTACCAAAATCTTTAAAGGTTCTTTTAGAAAATCTTTTAAGATATGAAGATGACGTAACAGTAACAAAAAAACAAATTGAGGCCATAAAGGAATGGCTAAAGAGTAAGACTTCAAAAACAGAAATTGCCTATAGGCCTGCAAGAGTTTTACTACAAGATTACACTGGAATACCTGCAGTAGCAGATTTAGCTGCTATGCGTGAAGCAGTAAAAAAAAAGAACAAAGATCCTAATTCAATAAACCCATTGTCAGCTGTAGATTTAGTAATTGATCATTCTGTTCAAGTGGATCAATCTGCTAAATCAGACTCTTTTGAAAAGAATGTCGAAATTGAATTCGAGCGGAATGGAGAAAGGTATTCTTTTTTAAAGTGGGGTCAACAAGCATTTAATAATTTTAGAATAGTTCCACCAGGCACCGGTATTTGTCATCAAGTAAACCTAGAATATTTATCTAAAGTAGTTTGGAGCGAAGAATTTGATGGAGATAAATATCTTTTTCCAGACACGTTAGTTGGAACCGATAGTCATACGACAATGGTCAATGGCTTATCAGTTTTAGGCTGGGGTGTTGGAGGTATTGAGGCAGAGGCAGGAATGTTGGGTCAACCAATTTCAATGTTGATACCAGAAGTCATCGGTTTTAAGTTAAATAATAAAATGCCAGAGGGTACAACAGCTACTGATTTAGTTTTAACAGTAGTAAAGATGTTAAGAGACAAAGGAGTGGTTGGAAAATTTGTAGAGTTTTATGGAGATGGATTAAAAAATTTAACTTTGGCTGATCGTGCCACCATAGCCAATATGGCTCCAGAATATGGTGCAACTTGTGGTTTTTTTCCAATTGATGATGAAACATTAAAATACTTAAAATTTTCAGGTAGAGATACATCAACAGTAAATATTGTTGAGGAGTATGCAAAAGCTCAAGGCTTGTGGGCTAGTAACGATATTGAATTTACTGACAGCATATCGTTAGATATGTCTACAATAGTTCCAACAATATCTGGTCCAAAGAGACCGCAGGATAAAGTTTTATTAACTAATGCCTCAGACAATTTTAAGAAAAGTTTTTTTGAAACTACTAAGAAAAAAGATTATTCAAACTCAAAAGTTTCAAATACAGATTATGAAATTAAAGATGGTTCAATATTAATTGCCGCTATAACTTCATGTACTAATACTTCAAATCCAAATGTGCTCATAGGTGCTGGTTTATTAGCAAAGAAAGCAGTACAATTTGGTTTGGAGGTAAAACCTTGGGTAAAAACTTCATTAGCTCCTGGATCACAAGTTGTAACTGATTATTTAGAAAAAGCAGGATTAAATACTTATTTAGATAAGCTTGGATTTAATTTAGTTGGCTATGGTTGTACTACTTGCATTGGTAATTCTGGACCTTTGCCAGATAATATTGTTGAGGCAATACAAAAAGAAAATATTTATGCAGTTTCGGTTTTATCAGGTAATAGAAACTTTGAGGGAAGGATCTCACCACACATTAAAGCAAATTACTTAGCTTCACCCCCTTTGGTTGTCGCGTATGCATTAGCTGGCCACATGGAGTTTGATTTGTACAAAGATCCATTAGGAAAAGATAAAGACGGTAATGATGTTTTTATGAAAGATATTTGGCCAAGTAATAAAGAAATTGAAGATACATTAAAATTATCTTTAAACCCTGATATGTTTGTTAAGAGATATTCTAACGTATCCGAGGGACCAAAACAGTGGCAACAGATTAAAACAGAAAAAAGCAGCATTTATAACTGGGAGGAAAATTCTACTTACGTAAAAAAACCACCATTTTTTGATAATATTTCCGATCAACCAGAGGGTTTTAAAGAAATCAAAAATGCTAGACCTTTATTGATCCTAGGCGATATGGTAACTACCGATCATATTTCTCCTGCTGGTAATATTCAAAAAGAAAGTCCAACTGGTGAGTACTTTATGAAACATCAGATTTTGCCTAAGGATTATAATTCCTATGGATCAAGAAGAGGCAATCATGAAGTGATGATGAGAGGCACTTTTGCTAACATTAGAATTAAAAATGAAATGGCTCCTGGAACTGAGGGTGGCTTTACAAAATTATATCCAGAGGGAAAAATAATGCCTATTTACGATGCAGTAGTAGAGTATAAAAAAAGAGGAACTGATCTTATAGTTGTAGGTGGTAAAGAATATGGCACAGGATCATCTAGAGATTGGGCTGCTAAAGGAACAAAGTTATTAGGAGTAAAAGCAGTTATAGCAGAAAGTTTTGAAAGAATTCATAGATCAAATTTAATTGGTATGGGAATTTTGCCCCTACAATTTATTAACGATGTTAATAGAAAAAACTTAAAATTAACTGGATCAGAATTGATAAGTATTAATGGTATAGAGAAAGGAGTAAATCCATCAGATCATTTAACAGTTGAGTTAAAATATTTATCTGGTGAAATAAAAAAGATAAAAACATTGTGTAGGATAGATACTAAAAATGAATTAGAGTATTATAAAAATGGTGGAATTCTTCAGTATGTGCTTAGAAATATGATTTGAATATGGATGAAGATACTTCAATAATAGATAGCAGAACAAGAAATGAAAGAATTAAAAACTTTATAATAAATAATAAAAAAACGCTAATTTCATTAATAATAATTTTTATTATTTTAATTATAAGCTTTTACTCCCACAAAATATATCTTGATAAAAAGCGAGAAGACATCTCAAATAGATATAACAGTGCTATAATTGAGTATGAAGCTGCAAATAAATCAAAAATTATACCGATACTTAAAGATATTATAAATACCAAAGATGCAACTTACTCACCTCTAGCATTATATTTTATAATAGATAATAATTTAATAAATGATAAGAATGAAATTAATAGCTTTTTTGATATTTTAATTGACAAAACTTCCCTTGATATCGAAATTAAAAATTTGATTATTTATAAAAAAGCATTGTTTAATGCAGATCAAATTAACGAAATAGAGTTATTAAATATTTTAAATCCTTTATTAAATTCAGATAGCGTTTGGAAATCACACGCATTGTATCTAGTTGCAGAGTTTTTTTATAGTAAAGGTGAAAAACAAAAATCTAAAGATTTTTTTGAAAAGATAGTTTCGATAGAAAATTCTAACACTGATATTCTTACAAGTGCAAAAAGAAGATTGAATAGAGATTTAAGTGATTAAGAATATATTTATAATTTTAAGTATTCTGATACTGAACAGCTGTTCATTTGATACTAAATCAGGAATTTGGACAAAAGAAAAGATTGCGCTTAATGATAAGGAAAATAATCAAATTAAAGAACTTTTTAAAAAAGAAATTTTAAACGAAAATGAGTTTAATCCAGATTTAAAGCTAATCATTAGAAATTTATCTGAAAATAAAAATAAGTATAATGGTAACAATTTTGGAGCTTTTACAGTCAATTCAAATTTTAAAGAAATATCAAAATACAGCTTTAGTAAGATTGAATATTTTGATCAATTTGAACCAGAGGCTGTATTTATCGATAAGGATTTAATATTCTTTGATAAACTTGGATCAATTATAAAATTTGATTATAAATCAAAAATTGAATGGAAAGTTAATTATTACACTAAAAAAGAAAAAAAATTACTTCCAATACTTAAATTTGAAAAAAGTGGTAAAAATTTACTAGTCACTGATAATTTAGCAAAAATATATTTGTTAAATACATCTAATGGAAAATTAATTTGGCAAAAAGAACATGATGTTTCGCTAATATCTCAGATAAAAATTGAGAATAATAAATTTTATGTGTTAGATTCAAATAACACTTTTTCTTGTTATTCATTGTTAGATGGTCAAAAAATTTGGCAATTTAAGGGAGAAAAAAAATTGATTAACTCTCAAAAGCAAACATCTGTGATTATAACTAAGGATAGTGTAATTTTTAATAATACAAAAGGCGAAATAATTTCACTTAATAAGTTTGATGGAAATTTAAATTGGTTAACACCAACTGTAGAATATGGTGAAAGCCTACAATCCTTTTTAGTAAAAAATTCCGATTTAGTTCTGGATGAAAATAATATTTATTTTTCTAATAATAAAAATTCTTTTTTTTCCTTAGATACAAATTTAGGTTTGATAAATTGGAAACAAGATATAAGTTCAACATTAAGACCAGTAATAATTGATAACATTATATTAACAATTTCTCCGAAAGGTTATTTGTACGTTTTCGAGAAAAATTCAGGTAACATAATTAGAATTACGGATATATTTTATAATATAAAATCAAAAAATAGGAAAAAAATTCAGATAAATGGTTTTATTGCATCTAGTAATAAGATTTATTTATCAACTAATAATGGAAAAATCATTAAGATAAATATTGAAAATGGAAATATTGATTTAGTTTATAGAGTGAGTAGGAGTAAAATTTCCAAGCCGTATGTAAATGACGGTAAAATTTACATTATTAAAGATAATGGAATTGTTAAAATAAATTAACATGATTTTAAGATTACTTGAATTTCTGGGAAGAAAAAGAGTGGTATTGGATAGAGGGCCATCACATCCACAATTTGAATTAGCTAAGCCTTGGATGAATCGATACTATGTTTTGTTTAGAAAAAGACCTAAATGGTTCCCTTTTAATATATTAATACATGAAATGCTAGCTGATGATCATGGTGTTGGAGTACATAATCATACATTTCCTTATGTAACAATTGTATTGAGGGACGGATACTGGGAAACAATAGAATCAGGAAGATACTGGAGAGCCCCGGGGTATATAGGGTTTAGATCTGCAAATAATTTACATAGAGTTGATATTAAACCTGGAACAAAGCCTTTAACAATTTTTATAGCTGGACCTTATGGACTAAGAAAAGGGCCGAGATCAGAATATGGAATAGATTTTAAAACGAAAAAATGAATTTTAAAGATTTATTTTTGGAACATTGTAAAAAAAATAAATTCAATATTAATCAAAATCAAATTAAAGTCATTGAACAACTTAAAAGTTACCATAATAAAAATTTTAAAAACTCATTATTAAAAAAGATTTTTAAAAAAAACTCTGATGAGTTGGGTTTTTATCTATTTGGAGGTGTAGGTGTAGGTAAAACAATGATTTTAGATTTTTTTTTTGATTTTATAGATAGCAAAAAACAAAGACTTCATTTCAACGAATTTATGATTAATTTTCATGATTTTATTCATGAGAACAAGGGTAGTAGCGATGAAAATATTATAAATTTATTTGTAAATGATTTGAAATCTAAAATATCATTAATTTACTTTGATGAATTCCAGGTAACCAACATTGTAGATGCAATGATACTTGGAAAGTTATTTGAGCAAATATTTAAACAAAATATTAAAATAATCATTACCTCAAATACAAAAATCTCAGATCTCTATAAAGATGGATTACAAAGAGATCAATTCAAGCCTTTCATTAACATTATGCAGTCAAAGTCAATAGAACATGAATTAAGGATTGAGGAAGATTATAGAAGATCAAAAGATAATCAGACACAACGCTTTTTTTTCCCTCTTAATGAAGAAAATAATTTTGAAATTAATAAATTTTTTAGAGTTATTACAAAAAATAAAAAAAATTTTCCAAAGAATTTAAATATTAAAGGAAGAATATTTGAGATAAAAAATTTTTATGAAGGTATTTCTAGATTTAACTTTGATGAGCTCTGTGATAATAATTTAGGAGCAGAGGATTATTTAGAAATTGTAAAAAATTTAAAATTTATGATTATCGAAAAAATCCCGCAGTTTAACGATATTAATTCTAATCAACAGCAAAGGTTTATAACTTTAATAGATATTATATATGATAAAAATTTACCTATAGCTGTGACAGCAAGTCAGAACATACATGAATTTACTACCTCAAGATCATTACAGGAGCCTTTTAAACGTACAATTAGTAGATTATATGAATTAACTTCGATGAAATATAATATATGAAACAAAAATTTTATAATTTGAAAATAAATACCAATGGTCAGAAATTATATAACTTTACTAATCAAACTCTTGAATGGATAAAAAAAAATGATTTTAAAACTGGTATAATAAATCTGAGTATTCAGCATACTAGTGCATCATTAGTTGTACAGGAAAATGCAGATCCAGATGTTCAAAAAGATTTAATAAATTATTTTAATAATTTAGTTCCCATGGATAACAAATTGTATATTCACACCACAGAAGGTAAAGATGATATGCCTGCACATATAAAATCAGCAATAACTAATAATCAAATATCTTTAAGCATTAAAGACGGAAAATTATTACTTGGAACTTGGCAAGGAATCTATTTGTTTGAACATAGAATACATCCACAAATAAGATCCATAATTCATCATTTTTTAGGTGAGACTTAATTTTTTTTTAAAGTTTGGAAAGCCTTCAAGGCAGCTT
Source organism: uncultured Pelagibacteraceae bacterium (assembly GCA_902615445.1). Classification (GTDB taxonomy): domain Bacteria; phylum Pseudomonadota; class Alphaproteobacteria; order Pelagibacterales; family Pelagibacteraceae; genus Pelagibacter. The sequence goes on from CACMOQ010000007.1 coordinate 25,746, forward strand.
TACGTGCCTCTTCATGGACAACTATTGGTTTTGGATAATTTTTCCCTATAATTGTTTTAATCGCTTCTTGAAATTTTATCTCCATCTCCCATGGTTTATGTATAAATTTTTTTGGAACTTTATTTAGCTCAGGAATCCACTTCTTAACATATACACCCTCTTTATCAAATTTTTCTCCTTGAAGAATAGGATTGAAAATTCTGAAGTAAGGAGCTGCATCCGCTCCACATCCTGCAACCCATTGCCATTGAGCAACATTATTAGCTTTATTAAAATCTAATAAGCAATTTCTGAAATGTTTTTCACCTTCAGTCCAATTTATTCTTAAATGTTTCACTAAAAAGGAACCTACAACCATTCTTATTCGATTATGCATCCATCCAGTTTCATAAAGTTCTCTCATCCCAGCATCTACAATCGGATAACCTGTCATACCTGATTTCCACGCCTTTAAAAACTTTTCATTTTTGATCCAGGGGAACTTATCAAATTCTTTTCTATAATTTCCTTTTAAAAATTCTGGAAAATAATTAATTAGACTGTGCGAAAATTCACGCCAACCTAGTTCATTAATATATTTTCTGTAGCCAACCCCTTTAGATTTAATTTCACTGCACTTTTTCCAAATAGTATTTACGTGAATTTGTCCATGTTTGATATAAGGAGATAATTTAGATGTACCCTCAACAGAAGGGTAATCTCTTGCAGTTCCATAATCTTTAATTTTACCATCAATTAGATTTTTTAGAATTTTTTTAGATTCGTCCTCAGATACCTTCCAATATTTTTCAAACTTTTTATACCAATTTTTTTTTGGAAGAATATCTTTTGGCTCTATACAATTTTTAAAAAATACTAGTGACTTTGTTTTTTTTTTAATACCATAATTTTTACTCGGTGGTAATCCTAAAAATTTTTGTTCAGCATTTTTCCAAAAAGGAGTAAACACTTTGAAAGGCGTTCCATCATTTTTAGTTACTTCTTGAAACTCATTTAAAATATTCCCTTTGAAATATTTATAATTAATTTCATTCTTAACAAAAATGTCTCTAATTTTTTTTCCTTTCGCGATTACGTCTGGCTCGTAAATTTTATTCCAGTATACAGAAATATTATCTTTTTTATCAATTTTTGAAAATATATCTAGTTCATCACCTGCTAGTATTTGAAGATTGATCTTAAACTTAGATAGTTCAGATTTATAGATTTCTAATGATTTTGAAAGCCACCATTTTTGTGCTTCTCTTTTAGCATCAAAATCTTTTTTGTTATAAATGTATAGGGCTACCACTCTCTCATGATTTTGAGTTGCGTAAGAAAGAGCAGGGTTATTTTCAATTCTAAAATCTTCTCTGATCCAGGTAATTGCATTTTTTGACATAATTATCTATTTTCTACCTTTAGATAACAGTTGTTTGTAAAGTTTAACATCTGCATTACCTTCGCATCCAATGACTAAGACGTTTGAATTTTCATTAAGGCTTATCAATTTTCTAGCTTTTTTGTCGTTACAAATTCCAATCAAAGCAATAATTCCTGGAGTAGCGCATTCACCACCTATAATTGAATTTTTGCTAAACTTTTTATCTTTTAAGCCAGCTACTGTTTTAGCAACATTATTATCCGAAATTGAGACACAACAATTGCTTGCTTTTTTTAATATTTGCCAAGGTACAAGAGACATTTCATTACAAGACATACCGCCCATAATACTCTCTCTTTTTATTCTTATTTTTTTTAATTTATTGTTTTTGATACTTTGAAGTACACAATCAGCTCTGTCTGGCTCAACAATAATAATTTTTGGAATTTTTTTAAAATATTTTGCTACTCCAGCAACCAAACCCGCAGCTAAACCGCCAACACCCGCTTGAAGAAATATATGAGTAATATATTGATTGGTTTGTTTGGAGATCTCTTTAATCAAAATAGAGTACCCTGCCATTGTCAGTTGAGGAATAGATTTATAATTTTTTGACGATACATCTTGAACAATTTTCCAATTATTTTTTTTTGAAAGTAACTGGCATTCTCTCAATGAAGCTTCATAATTTCCTCTTACTCTAATTACTTCGGCGCCAAGTTTTTTGATTTCTTTTACCCTTGTTTCGCTTACATATTGACTAACAAAAATTTTACACTGTAATTTTAGTCTTTGTGCTCCCCATGCTACAGATCTACCGTGATTACCAGCTGTTGCCGATGAAACAATTATTTTGTTATTTTTTTTTGAAATTTTCTCTACTGCATAAGCTCCACCCAGAGCTTTAAAGGATTTCAAATGAAATCGCTTTGATTCGTCTTTATAAAATATATTCTTAAGTTGAAGATTTTTATTTAGTTTATTCAATTTTAATAGAGGAGTTGGATTATATCCTTTCCATTTTGATATACTTTTGTGAGAATTGATCAATAAATTTGATGGCAAATATTTAAGAATATATCTTCTACTAAATTGAAAGTTTTTATTTATTAAGAATTTGGAGTATTTCCATTTAAGATTTTGCATTTTAAATTTTTTTTATATTCAAACTATGAATAAACCTATATTAATATTTATACAAAGAAAAACTTTATGAAAAAAATATTAATTATTGGCGGTGGCGCGATGGGTTCTGCTTTTTCAATTCCGTGTTTAGAAAATGATAATAGAGTTGTGGTAACGGAACCATATAATAAATTTTTCATTAAAAATTTAGCATCAAAAAAAAAATTTCATTCTTCTTTAAAAATGAATTTACCCAAAAAACTAAAATTTAAGAATTATTCAAAAAACATATTTAAAGAAAAATTTGATTTAATTGTAATTGCATTAAGTCTTGCTGGAATTGATTTTATTGGAAAAGAGTTAAAAGACTTAAAAACAAAAGTGCCATTACTAGTTCTTACTAAAGGACTAAAATATGATAAAAAAAGAAAAAAACTCTTAACTATTTCAGCGTTACTTAAAAATAATTATAATGTTGCAAATGTATCCGTTTTAAAAGGACCTTGTTTAGCTAAAGAATTAGCAAGAAAAAATAAAACAAGCGTGGTAATAGCAAATAAGAATATCAAAGTTGCCAAATGGATTGGAAAACAAATATCTACCAAATACTATCGAACTGAATTTTCTAAAGATGTTATTGGAGTAGAAATTTGCTCAGCAATAAAAAATATATATGCGATGGTAATAGGCTCAGGTCAAAATTTTAACACTGCATCAGACTTATTCCAAAAAAGTGTAAATGAGATGAAATTTTTAATAAAATATTTCAAAGGAGATGAATTGACGATATTAGGGCTAGCTGGTATTGGCGATTTATATGTAAGTGCTGTGGGTGGAAGGAATAGTAAAATGGGAGATTTTTTGGGTAAAGGTTTTACATTTACAGCAGCTAAAAGAAAGTTTATGCCAAAAGATACAGTGGAAGGTGAGCAATTAGCCAGAGAAATTGCTCCTTATATTTTAAAAAAGATTAATAAAAAAAATATACCGCTGATGGTTCATTTGTTAAAAACAATAATTTATAATAAAAAAATTTAACTGATTAGAAAGTTATTCTCTACGAGTAATCCTATAATAATTCCAACTAGTAACGCAAAAATTAATTTTTTTTTATCCACTTATTAGGTTTTTTTACTAAGAGAAGACTTTAAATTTGTTGATAAAGGAATTTTTGTCTTCCATTTTTGTTTAATGTTTTCCCACAATTTTGCCATTCCTAATGGTTCATAGATCATAAAAATAATCATCAACCCACCAAATATTACTTGTTCTATAGAAGATATAATCGTTGCATCAATCGCACCATGAAATACATTATTACCAATTGCGTTTAAAAGAACGGGAAAAAGTAGGATAAATGCTGCACCAATAAAAGCACCATTAATTGTGCCAAGCCCACCCAAAATACACATAAATAATATTTTAAAAGATAGTTTAATATCAAAAGCAACCGGCTCTAGAGATTTAAGATAACAAAATGCAAAAAGTGCACCTGCAACACCACAATAAAATGCACTGATAGCAAATGCTTGTACTTTTGTTCTCAATAATGAAACTCCCATTGACTCTGCAGCTATATCCATGTCTCTAACTGCCATCCAATTCCTGCCGGTACTACCTCTAGCCATATTCATCGCTAATAACGTTAAAACTGTGGTAACAGCTAAACATACAAAATACATAGCTAATGGAGTTGTAAATGGTTTTCCTAAGATAACTATATCTTGAGCAGTTATAATTCCTGATGAGTCGTAGTTTTTAAACCAACCAAATTTATCTATCATCCATATAATAAAAAACTGCGAAGCTAACGTGGCTACCATTAGATAAATTCCTCTTACTTTTAGACTAGGAAGACCAAATAAAATTCCAAAAGCTGCAGCAATTAAACCTGACACTATTAGTGAGCCTACGAAACCAAGATCAGGCACTCGTAAAATAAGATTAAACATAGCAAAAGCGCCTGCAGCCATAAAACCAGCAGCACCTAAAGCTAACTGTCCTGTGTAACCCATAACAATTTGTTGTCCAATTGTTGCTAAAGCCAAACAAAGCCAAGGAATTAATATTGAAGTGTACCAATATTCAGTAGTAATAAATGTTGGTATTACTAATACACTTAGAATCATACAAATAGCTAAGTTAATTAGGTCTTTTTTTGTATAAGTCATAAAAACTGGTTTCATAAATTAAACTCTCCTAATAATTTTTTCTCCAAATAAACCTTCTGGTCTATATAATAAAAAGAAAATTGCTAATACGTAAGGAGCCCAACCCTCAATAGCACCTCCAAAGAATGGCCCAATGTATACTTCTAATACTTTTTCTACTGCACCAATAATTAAACCTCCGATAATTGCTCCTGGAATAGATGAAAAACCACCTATAATTAATACTGGCAAAGCTTTTAAAGCTAAGTCAACAAGAGCAAATTGGACACCTGCTCTTGCACCCCACATACATCCTGCAACCAAAGCCACAACCCCCGCAGCAGACCAAACTAATAACATAATATGTTTTAAAGGAATTCCTATTGAACTAGCGGCACCCGCATCATCTGCAACAGCTCTCAAACCAAGACCAATTTTTGTATATTTGAATAGAAGGAACAAACCAATAATCATAATAGCAGCCACAACTCCTGCAGTAATATCAAGAGCACTAATAAATAATTTTAAGTTGTCAGCAATCCACGGCACTGGAAAATCTCCTATACCTAAATCTAATCTTCTTACTTCTACTCCCCATGCTGCTTGAGCCAAGCCTTCTAAAACATATCCTAGACCGATTGTGGCCATTAGTACTGTGTCTTCGCTGGCATTCATGAGAGGTCTTAAAACAAATCTTTCAGTGCACAAGCCAACCACTACCATCAAAAGGGCAGCCAAAATAAATGCAAGTACGAAAGGTATATTGAAGTCTTGCATAAATCCAACAAAAGCAAGAACTGAGAAGAAAACCATAGCCCCTTGTGAGAAGTTAAACGTCGCTGAAGCTTTAAAAATTAGAACAAATCCTAAGGCTACTAATGAATACATAGTTCCAGCAAGCAGACCGCCGACCAAAACTTCCATAAAAAATAATAATTCATCAACCATATATTTATCCTAGTGTTCTACTCCTAAATAAGCGTCTATTACTTTTTTATTTGATCTTACTTCATCAGGCGTACCATCGCCAATAACTTTACCATAATCAAGCACTACAACTCTGTCTGATATATCCATAACTACTCCCATATCATGCTCAATAAGAACCATAGTTGTGCCGAGTTCATCATTTACTTTTAAAATGAATCTACACATGTCCCTTTTTTCTTCTACATTCATTCCAGCCATAGGCTCATCTAGTAAAATTACAGATGAGTCAGTTGCGAGAGCGCGACCTAATTCTACTTTCTTTTGTAATCCGTAAGGAAGTTTTCCAACTGGTGTATCTTTAATATCTTCTATTTCTAAAAAACTGATTATTTCTTCAGATCTTTCTCTATTAATCTTTTCTTCTTTTTTAACTTTAGGTAGTTGAAAAGCAACCTCAAGAAAATTTGTTTTCGTGTGAAGCTTTCGGCCTACTAAAATATTATCCAGAACTGACATTCTTTTAAATAGAGCTAAGTTTTGAAATGTTCTAGAAAGGCCCATTTGTGCCATGAGATTGGGAGTAATATTTGGAATTTCTTTTCCTTTAAAAGAAACAGTTCCTTGTTGAGGTTTATAAATTCCATTTATACAATTCAGCATCGAGCTTTTTCCAGCTCCATTAGGTCCTATTATAGCTCTAACTTCATGCTCAAGTACATCGAACGAGGTATCGGTTATTGCTTTAACACCACCAAAAGAAAGAGAGATATTTTTTACCTCTAATATTGGTTTACCTATTTTAAATTTTCTCTCTATTGCCATCTTTAATTAATTTTTTTCTTTGTTAAGTTTTCTTCTTTAAGTACATCTCTAAAATTTTTTCTACCTTTTTTTGAAATACCTAAATATAATTCTTTCACCTGATCATTACTCAATAAACTTTGGGCTGTACCATCTAACATAACTCTTCCTGTTTCAATAATGTAGCCGTAATCTGAATTTTTTAGTGCAACATTGGTATTCTGTTCAGCAAGTAAAATACTAACACCTTCTTTCTGATTTAGCTCTTTAACAATGTTAAAAATCTCCGCTACTAATTGTGGCGCTAAACCCATTGTAGGTTCATCCAAAAGTAGCATCTTAGGCTTAGCCATCATGGCTCTTGCAACTGCTATCATTTGTTGTTCTCCACCTGATGTAAACGCAGCTTGGCTTTTTCTTCTTTCCTTTAATCTAATAAAATAAGTATATATTTTTTCTAATTCTTGATTGATATCACCTTTTGATAATTTTCTTGAGTATGCCCCAGCAATAATATTTTCTTCAACAGTGAGGTGCCCAAAACATCTTCTGCCCTCTAATACTTGAACCATGCCAAGCCCAACCATTTGTGAAGGATTTTGTTTCTCAATTGAGGTGCCATCATATTCTATTGTACCTTTTGTTACTTTACCTCTTTCTGAGGCTAGCATAGTTGAAACTGCTTTTAATGTTGTACTCTTACCCGCTCCATTTGCTCCAAGTAGTGCTACTACTTTTCCCTTTGGCACTTTTAATGAAACATCATGTAGAGCTAAAATAACATTATCATATGTTACTTCGATATTTTTAATATCAAGTATGTTGGTTGAAGTGTTCATTAAATTTTTTTCTATTACATTTATATTAAATTTTATTTAAAGGGGGAGTTAAAATAATTTGATTACCAAAACTCCCCCTCCAATCGATATTAATTTATCTCTAAATTAACTATCCGCATTTTTTCGGTGTAATATTGTTTTCTTTAGCAAATTTCGCTGCAGATGCCTCAACTAGACCTCTTATAAATGCAGGATCGCCTGGAGCTTCCCAACCAGTTACCTGATTGAATTTAGTTCCATCCCACTGCATTACAGCAAATTTACCGGCACCTTCATGGTTTGCACATGAAATAGCAAATGGAGCTAACATTCCTCCAACTCCAAGTTCAGTAAGTCTAGCTTCAGTCATGTTTAAATTTTCATAACCATCTCTAAACTCAGCACCAGTTACTGCTTTACCAACTTTGTTATGCATTTTTTGAGCAATTCTTAACGCCTCAATCCACATAACGGCAGCACCTAGTCCTCTATTCCAGTAAACGGAACCAATCCTATTCGGATCAGCTAAGTTACCTTTTCCAGCACCATATACTTTATCTTTAATGTCTTTAACTAATGGATATTCTCCTGGTAAAGCATTTGCAACAGCATAAGTTCCCTTAGCTGCATCACCTGCTGGATACATATCCTCCTCGGCAGCACCGAATGTTACATACATCATTCTATCTCTTGGGAAATTAATTCTAGCAGCGTTAGTCATTGCTGTTGAATTCATTCCTGAACCTGCTCCCCAGAAAGTAACCCAATCAGGTTTTTCTTTTCTGATTTGCAGCCATTGAGATTGCTGTTCAAGACCTGGTGGTGGAATTGATATTTCAATTAATTTCATTCCCCAATCAGAAGTTATTTTTCTCATTGCTGGAAGTGGTTCTCTTCCGTAAGCAGAGTCGATGTGTAAGTGAACGATTTTTTTACCTTTCATCTTATCTATACCGCCCTCTACTTGAGCCATAAATTTTAATTTAACAGCAATTTGTGACCAGTAGTGACTTGCAGCATTAAATACCCAAGGCCATACTCTTCCATCAGCACCGTCAGTTCTTCCATAACCATATTGAGCTAAAACCACATTGTCTTTAGCCATTCGGTTAATTACTGCATACGCTCCTGGTGTTCCTAAAGTATCAAACACTACTATTCTTTGACCATCTTTTTCTAAAAGTCTTTGGTAACATTCTACTGTTTTTACCGCATTATACTCAGTCTCACATTCCTGCCATGTAAGCATTACTCCGTTTACTCCACCTGTCATGTTTACATAGTTCATGTAATCAATTTGAGCCCCGTAGTAACCAGTACCCATTGCTGAGTAAGGTCCAACACGACTACTTGCTACTGGAAAATATTGCGTCTCAGCAGCAGATACACTTTGAGGTAAAGTAAGTGAAGAAAATAAAGCGATAACTACCGTTAGAGTAGAAGTTAGCCTTTTAATTATATTTGCTAACATTATTCCTCCCTTATATTTAGTTATGTTAAACATTCTAATAAGCTATAATCTAACCACATAGCTAAGGTTTCTGCAATTAATAATCATTATTAACAAGTGAAATAAAATCGTCACATAATTAACAATTACAACTTGAGATTGTTAAAGAATTTTTAAATAGGAATTGTTTTTTAAGAAATTTATAAAAGTTTAATAAATAATAGAAATTAAATGAAAAAAATTTTAATAGTGGAGGGTAATACAGCAGAAGAGAACGGGAGTTTCACAGAAGCGGGTATTAAAACCCACACTGAAAGTTTAAAGGAAAGTCTAGAATACCTCGATAAAGAATTAATCTTAGAAGTTATAAATCCCTCATCAGATAAAAATATTCAAGTTTACATCGATAAGCTAAATTCATACGATGGATTAATATGGGGAGGTAGCAGCCTTAACATTTATAACGATACTCCAGAGATCAGAAGACAAATTGAATTTATGAAAAAATGTCAAAATAAAGTTAAAAATATTTTAGGAATTTGCTGGGGCATGCAAGTGGCTGTAACTGCTGCAGGAGGACAGGTAAAAAAAGCTAACACATCTCATGTTGGTATCGCAAAAGAAATCAAGATAAATGAATACGGTTTAAAACATCCATTATATAAAGATAAAGAAAAAAAATTTAATTCTCCTGCTTTTAATTATGACGAAGTTGTAAAAATACCTGAAAACGGTATTTGTCTTGCATCTAATAAAGTTAATAAAGTCCAAAGTTTGTATTTTCAAATCAATAAAACTAGAGTTTGGGGTTTGCAATATCATCCTGAAATAACTTATGAAAAAATGATAAGTTTGATTAATTTTAGAAGAAAAAGATTAATTGAATTTAGAAAAGTATTCAAAAATGAAAATGATCTCGAAAATCACATATCTTTTATTGAAAAAGAAATTCAGACCACAGTCAAAGAAAAAAAAATGTTAGAACTTAAAAATTGGCTTGAAGAATTAAATTAAAATAAACCTTCAATTTGGCCTTTTTGATTTAATTTAATAGTATTAGCGGCAGGTTTTCTTGGCAATCCTGGCATTGTCATTATTGATCCACAAATGACTACCACAAATTCTGCTCCCGAGGATAATCTTACTTCTCTTATTGGTATCTCATGATTTGAGGGGGCACCTTTGAGTTTGGGGTCTGTTGAAAAACTAAATTGAGTTTTTGCAATACAAACTGGTAAATTTCCATGACCATTATCTTCAAAAACTTTTAATTGTTCTTTGACTTTATCATCAGCTGTTATTTTATCAGCCTTATAGATTTGTTTAGCAATTAACTCTATTTTATCCCAAAGTTTAAGATTGCTGTTATATAAAAATTTAAATTTATTTTTGTTATTTTTGCAGACTTTAACAACTTTTTTTGCAAGATCTTTGGTCCCATTTCCACCTTTAGCCCAATGCTTGCATTCACTTACTTCAACTTTATTTTTTTTACAAAAATTTAAAACAGTTTTAATCTCCTTTTTTGTATCAAGCGCAAAATGATTTATGGCTACTATTGGTTCTAAACCAAATTTTTTTATGTTTGTTATATGCCTTTCCAAGTTGACCAATCCTTTTTCTAACGCCGATATATCTTCTTTTTTTAAGTCTTCTTTTTCAACGCCCCCATGCATTTTTAATGCTCTTATTGTTGCAACAATTACCACACAGCTAGGGCTTAACCCTGCTTTCCTGCATTTTATATTTAAAAACTTTTCTGCACCAAGATCTGCACCAAATCCTGCTTCAGTAACTACATAATCAGATAATTTTAATGCAGATTTTGTTGCAATCACTGAATTGCACCCGTGGGCAATGTTTGCAAATGGACCTCCATGAATAATTGCGGGATTATTTTCTAAAGTTTGAGTTACGTTTGGCCTTATTGCTTCCTTAAGCAAAACAGTCATAGGACCATGAGCATTAATATCTCTTGCATAAAGTGGGCTCCCTTTTTTATCGTATGCAAAAGTAATATTACCAATTCTTTTTTCTAAATCTTTTAAATCGTTAGACAGACAAAAAATTGCCATTACCTCTGATGCAACTGTTATGTCGAAACCATCAACTCTTTTGAAATCCTTAGCGACTCCACTAGTATTAATATCAATAAATCTAAGTGCGCGGTCATTCATATCCATTACACGTTTCCAAACAATTTTATTTTCATCTATGTTAAGTTTATTTCCCCAATAAATGTGATTATCAATCATAGCCGATAATAAATTATGCGCTGAAGTAATCGCGTGAAAATCACCTGTAAAATGTAAATTTATTTGCTCCATAGGAACCACTTGAGCATATCCTCCTCCAGCTGCACCACCTTTCATTCCAAATGAAGGACCTAAACTTGGTTCTCTTAAACATACAATAGATTTTTTTCCAATTTTATTTAACCCATCGTTTAACCCAACTGAAGTAGTAGTTTTGCCCTCACCTGCTGGTGTAGGTGTTATAGCAGTCACCAAAATTAATTTACCATCTTTTTTTTTCTTTAGTTTTTCTAAAAACTCAAAATTTATTTTTGCAATATGTCTACCCATTGGACTAAATGCACTACTTTTATCTGGAACATTAATTTTAGCTAGAATTTTACTTATTGGCTTCATCTTAGCTTTTCTAGCTATTTCTATATCTGATTTAACTTTTATCATTTTGTATTTTTTATAAAGGTGTTTGATTAGTATATCTTTTTAGCGTCTTTGAAAATATATTATTATTTTTTAGTTTCTTGTGGCAATATAAACACCTAAAGTTGCTATAATAAATCCCAGGATATCTAAATAAGTTAATTTTTCATTTAAGAATAGCCATGCCATAAAAGCAGATGTAGATGGTATTAAAAAAAATATAGATACAGTTTTACTTGCTGAGTTTTTTTTAATTAAAAACATTAAAATTGTAAATGCTCCAAATGAAACAAGAAATATTTGATGGCTCATTGCTAATATAAGTGTCTTTGTAAAATTAATATATGGTTCAACAAAAAATATAATTATAAGAACATGAAATAAACAACCTCCAGATGCCTGATAAAAATTGCTTACAGCTAAAGGCATATTCTTACTTAATTTTTTTTGCCAAATTGTTGATAAAGTAATTGAAATTAAGGATATTATTGTTGCAATGAGTCCTAAAAGTGGAATTTTAGAGCCTAAATCTATTCCTAAAACTAAAGATGCACCTACAAATCCTAACAAAACACCTGTCCATTGTTTTAGACTTACCTTCTCATTTAGAATTGGCCCACTCAATATATTTGTTAAAATAGGTTGAAGAGTTACTATCAAAGCAGCGATCCCAGTTGGCATCCCAATAGAAATTGAATAAAACACACCTCCTAAATAAAGTCCGTGAAAAAGAACTCCACTAAAAATAGTTTCAATTAAATTCTTTTTATTCACAGCTAAGGACTGATTTGAATACAGGGAAAAGATATAAAAACCTATTGCTACAAAAAAAAATCTAAAAGCTAGTGCAGCAAAAGGATCGCTATTATCTACAATTGGTTTAGTTGTAATAAATGCAGATGACCATAAAAGAACAAATATGATTGGAAAAACTCTGATCATTTAAAATTTTTAGATTAAAATTTATTATTTTTAAATTTTAATCAATAATATTCAATTTAAGCAATTCACTTTGCTCAGTTTCTTTACACCATAATTCGTAACTTTCACAAATTCTCCATAATTGATCAAAGGCACGTTGTGAAATTTTAAGAGGAAATTTATTTTTTGTATAATATAAATCAGGAAATTGAATTAATTGTTTGATCATCATGTTTTTTTGAACATGTAACAGTTTGATTGTTTCTGCTGGAATTTTATTATTATTCTGATCAATAAAATTGTTGTTCTTTAGTTTTTCCAACCATTCATCGTGAAATTTACCACTACTTAATTTTTCAAAAAATTTAGTTTTTATAAAATCTTTAATAGCATCGGTATTGGTATAATTAATATTTTTTTCTTTTATCTTAGAAATTTCTAAATATATTTTTTCTGCAACATATAGCACATAGGGTCTATCTTTTGACTTCATATATTTTTATATCTTATATTTTTTCATTGCAGCATGCGCTAAGATCAAATTAGGATCTAAAAATATTTTTGACGTTTTAATTTTATCAAAAGACTTAAAGGCAAATATTGCAATGGGTAATTCGGTACAACCAAGAATTATTTTTTTACATCTTTTACTCATCAAATAATTTATAGCAGGTTTGATTATTTTACTTGCTGCTTTTACATCACCCATCTTTACGAATTTTATAGCCCGATTAACTGAATTTTTTTGAATTTTAGACTCTGGAAAAACTAAATTAAAATTTTTATCAAAAAAATTATTATATATTCCAGTCTTTAAAGTACCCTCTGTAGCAAGTAAACCAATTGAAGAATTTTTTTTACACCGTTTAATTGTATGTTTATAAACTTCCTTTGGCATATTTATAATTGGTAAGTTTATTTTTTTTTTTAAATCATCATACCAATAATGTGCTGTGTTGCAGGGTATTACAAGAAACTTACATTTACTTTTTTTTAGTAAATTACATCCTTTAACTAAACTTTTTAAAACAAGTTGATATTTTATTTTATTTTTTTTTACATTTAAATTTTTAGTTAGATTCCTAGTGTGAATACCTATCGACTCAGGCCTTCCTGGAATATTTGCTTTGTTATAAAGAATAAACAGTGGATATTCTTGATCTATTTTACCTCTATTTAAAATTGCAAGTTTATTACAAAAGTCTAAACCTGCTTGTGTTCCCATTCCACCAAGAATACCTATCATAAATTTTTTATATATTAATAGATGTGTTATTGGCTACAGAAATTTTTAAATTTCTAGAATTATAATTTATATTAATGTAGCCAATAAATGATATTTTGAAAATTATGCAGTTTTTAAATTAACTGCTGAAGGACCTTTGGGACCATCCTCAACATCGAAAGTCAAAGCTTGACCCTCATCTAAACCATTCATACCAGCATCTCTTACGGCTGAAACATGAACGAATACATCTTTTTCTTTATCGTCTCTTTCAATAAAACCAAAACCTTTGGTTGGATTGAACCACTTTACTTTTCCTTGTAGACTCATATTTTTCTTCTTACTTTTTTGTTATATTAATTTATTACTTATAATTAAGTAATTACAACTTCTTCAAAATTTAATGAGTTTTGTCAACAAAATTGATACTTTAAAGTAATTTTTGTTTTAATCGTGTTCAATTTGCTTTGTATAATACATAGAATTTGGATCAATTTTGTAGTGAGCAAAAGGTTCACAAGGTTCAAAATGACATTTTTTAAATAATTTTCTTGCAGGTTCAAAAAATTTCCCTGAGCCTGTTTCAATACTTATTCTCTTTAAATTTAGTTTTCTGGCCTCAATAATCAAATACTGAATTAATTTTATTCCAATATTTTGTCTTCTAAAGTTGTCATGAATCCTTATTGATTTAAATTCACCATGCTCCTCATCTAAAAATTTTAATGCTCCACAGCCTAATAACTTATCATTGTACCATAAACTCCAAAATTTTATTGAGGGAACTTTAAGCCCATTAATGTCTAAAACATGTGTACTTTCCTCGGGTGAAGCAGCTCTGAGTTCTATAAAATGTTTATTTAAAAGTTCATTTACTTCTGGATGATCAAAATTGCCCTCTATAATTTTAAACATTTAAATTAATGTAGTTAAGTGACCCATTTTCCTTTTTGTTTTAACTTCTTTTTTTTGATAATCAAAGAAAAATTGATTATCATCGACCTTTAAATTTTTTCTGTACGGAATTATTTGGTTTCCGATTAAATTAATCATTTTTGCATTTGAAATCTTTTTAAGTGGAACTTTTTCAAGAGAACATACAGCTCTAATATGATTTTCAAATTGACTTATATTGAATGCGTTAATAGTCAAATGACCAGAATTGTGAACTCTTGGTGCGATCTCATTTACATATAAATTTTCATTTCTATCAATAAAAAATTCTACGCACAAAGTTCCAATATATTTTAACTCTTCAGCAATTCTAATTGACCATTCTTTTGACTCATCAAATAATCGTTTGTTAATTTCAGCAGGTATTTTGGAATATTTGAGTATTTGATCCTCATGGATGTTTTCAATAGGCTCATAAATCTCATAACTATTATTACTAAATCTTGTTATAATGACTGATATTTCTTTTTTGAGTTTTACAAGTTTTTCAAGTATATATCCTTTTGAAAAATCGATATTTAAAGAATTTAAATCCTGTTTTGATTTGATACGATACTGACCTTTACCGTCATAACCTAAAGTAGTAGTTTTTAAAATTCCAGGTAAAAAATCCCCTAAAGCTTCTATATCAGTTTTTCTTTCTACAGAAGCATATTTAGTTGTTCTTATGTTAAGTTTGTTTATAAAATCTTTTTCGGTTAGCCTGTGTTGAATTAGTTTATTTATAGATGGCTTAGGTATAACTTTTTTTATTTTATTAATCTCACATAAAGTTTCGAAAGGTATATTTTCAAATTCATAGGTGATTAAATCCACTTTATTAACAAATTCTTGTATCTTATTTTTATCGTTATAATCACCGTAGATGAATTGTTCACAAAAGTTTTGTGCTGGTGCATCGATATCATCACAATAAATAATTGTCTTTATATTTAATTTTTTTGCTGCTTCAGACAGCATGCTTCCTAATTGACCTCCGCCAATAATACCCAAATTTATTCCCGACATTTTTAATTCTTAGGTTTTTTTTTCACTGATTTTGTTTGTAATAATCGCCAATTTTCTAATTTTTTTTTAACGGCAGGATTAGTGTTTGCAATTATCGATGCAGCTAATAAACCAGCGTTGATTGCACCATTATCTCCTATAGCCAAAGTTCCCACAGGAATTCCTTTAGGCATTTGTACAATTGATAGTAAGCTATCAAGTCCTTTAAGGTTTTTACTTTCGATTGGCACACCTAAAACTGGGATAGATGTTAAAGCTGAAATCATACCTGGCAAATGTGCTGAGCCTCCAGCTCCTGCAATTATAACTCCATAATTTTTTTTTTCAGCAGATTGGGCAAATTCATACATTCTTTTTGGGGTTCTATGAGCTGATATTATTTTAGTATCAAATTTTACGCCGACACTTTTTAATATTTTAGTAGATAACTTCATAGTTCTGAAGTCAGATTGACTACCCATTATAACTGCAACTTTTAAGTTGTTTGTCTTTTTCATGATTTAAATACTATAAACTTTATTTCAAAATTAGATAAAGATTTCAATAAAATTAGTATTTTTGTAAAAATTGTTATAAATTTACAAGCTGTGATTAAAGATAAACATATTGATAAAACATACAATAAAGAATTAGACGATATTTGTGATGAATGTAAAAGTAAGGATGAAAGTGTTTCTCAAAATTTAATTCTTACAGGTTTTAAAATTTGTAAATCTTGTAGAGTGTCAAAAACAATTTTTCCTATTTAGATAGAATTTACTGGTATCATATTCATTCTGCTCATAACAAATGAGATTGATAAAAAAACAATAATCAGGAATGACAAAAAAACTATTCCAAAAGATTTTAAATTTGATTTAAGACTGAGGATTTGTTTTGTTGAAATGATTAAAGCAGCGAAAATCCAGAATTGAGTTAATAATATTATAGGTATCATCAAATCTGGAGTAACTGCAAAAAATCTTAATAAGCTAGGCGCATGAGCAAATCCAACTGCCGTTAAAACCTTTTTAAATGATGTTTTAGTTTGTTTATCTGGGAATAGTTTTACACCGATTACAAAAATTAAAATTGCCCATATAAACCATGTGATTATCGCTGTTAATCCTGACATTGCAACAGCCGTTTTAATTATATTATTTGCTGCAACTGCACCTGCTATACCATCTAATATCATTATTAAGCCAGAAAAATATATTGCAGCCTCTCCGAAATTTTTACTATCGGTGTAAAGAGATTTATCTAATTTAATAGATTTAAAGATTATATTAAGAAACTCTCCAAACATTTAATTTTTTTTATTTTTTTGTTCTTTATATGAAACGATTAATGGGAAAAGTATTAAAACAATTGTGATAGTAATGCAAACTACAATTAAGAAACCTTTTGTCATAAGTAACTTAAACAGATTATATCCTCAAATTTTTAGCCTTTAGATACTTCTCTTGTGTTAGCGTTATATGACTCTTTAAATGGTATATCTGTAACTACTGCATCAACTGGTTTGCCGGGAGTACTAGAATATTTTTCAGGTAAATGAACTTTATATTTTGTACCCACTTTTCCTTTTGGAAAACCATTTGCATTAAGAGTTCCATCAAAAGGTACATATCCCATTGCGATATTCATCTTTTTTTCTGGATGATACCAAGGAGAAGTAATAAATCCAACTGGATCCCCGCCGTTTTCATTTGATATTAACCAAAAATCAGGGGCGTAGTCATCAATCGGTTTTCCACCCATTTCAAGCCCAACCAATTGTAATTTATAAGGTTTTTTTCCAGCTTTGAGCTCTGCTCCCATTTTTTCTAAAACTGCCTTACCCACATAATCGGATTTTTTATTCCACTCACCTTTACCTGATAAAGAAACCTGGTAACCTAAATTACATTGGAATGGATTATGTTGTTGATCCATATCTTGACCCCAAGAAAGTATACCCGCTTGAATTCTTCTGTGATGAGCAGGAGCAATAACCATCAAATTATGTTTTTTCCCTGCTTCAAGAACTGCGTTCCACATTTCATCAGCATATAAAGTTGCGTCTCTTAAATAAATTTCGTATCCAGCTTCACCCGAAAAACCTGATTGAGAGATGACACAACTCCTACCAGCTACCTTTACCTCTGCTAGTCCATAAAAGGGCATTTCTTCTAAATCAACCTGGTCTCCTAACAAATCTTTCATAAGAGCTTTTGATTTTGGACCTTGTATTTGCACAGGGCATGCATCTATTTCGTCTATAGTACAATTAAATCTTCCATCTGAATTTACACCTTGTAAATACATCCCAATATCAGAGTCAGATAATGAAAACCAAAATTCATCTTTTGAAATTCTTAGAAGAATTGGATCATTCAAAACTCCACCATATGCATTACATAAAATTACATATCTTGCTCTCATAGGTGAGATCTTAGTTGCATCTCTAGTGATTACGTAATCAACAAATTTTTCTGCATCAGGACCTTTAACTTGTATTTGTCTTTCAACAGCAACATTCCACATTGTAACATGGTTAACGATAGCATCATATTCTACCATAGCTCCACCATGTTCTGGTTTTACGTATCCTCTAGGATGATAAATACGATTGTAAACAGTTGCTCTCCAACATCCAGCTTGCATTGATAAATGCCAATAAGGTGATTTTCTGACCCTTGTAGAAATCAACATTTCAACTTTTGTTGGACCACTTTGTCTTAAATTGTATGGAACTTTTCGATCTGATTGATCTACTGAGGTTACATGCTTTAATTTTGTATAGTCAAATTCTTTAGACATAACTATTCTCCTTCAACCACTTGTTAGTTTCCTTCAAGCCGCCGAATGTATAAATGTGAAAGAAATCAGTATGTGATTTAAGCTTCCCAATTAAATCATTAGGGTCTTTAGGTTTTAATAAATCTAAAGCCTTAGTAAAATTAGATTTAAGAAAATTTAAGGAATTTTTTGCTCCTACAATGTTTGCAAACTTAATCAAGCTTGATATTTTAAGAGGGCCAGTAATTCCTACATGCACTGGTACGCTTTGTTTAGACACAAAATCTATAATAGGCTGGGGATCTAATAACCATTGTGTTACTATATAATCAGCATAAGGCTTTTTATCTATCATAGCTTTTTCTAAATCTGAGTCGGATATATCAGGACTCCCCTCTGGGTGTCCAGCAATTCCTATTGTCATCTTCTCAAAATAACCAGTCTCCAAAAGTTGAAAAGAGCTATCAAATTTTCCCATTGGTTCTCTTCCACCACCAATTACTAGAACTTGTTTAACTCCGCCGTCTTTACACCTTGAAACATAATCTTTTAGTTGCTTTTCATTCTGCATTGATCTTGCTGGAAAGTGTGGAACTGGATTAAAACCTTTCTTAACTAACTCAACTGCTTGTTGTGCTGTCTCTTTATAATCCCCACCAGGTAACATTGTTATGTAAATATCTTTAACTGGAGGCACAGTATCTAGGTCAGTAGTTGGGCCTATTTCTAGAGAAAAATTCATTTAATAGAATGATTATCTTTTTTAAAAAAGCTGTCAAAGAAATTCAGCTTGATAGAATCGATTTTTATTGTCACAAAACAATTATGAAAATTATTTTAATAATGGGTCTGCCTGGGTCAGGAAAAACAACCTTGGCTAATGAATTGGCTCCATTACTTAATGCCAAAAGATTGAACGCTGATGAAGTTAGAAAAGAGGCAAATGACTGGGATTTTTCAGAGGAAGGAAGAAAAAGACAATCAAAGAGAATGGCTGATTTTGCCTTAAAGCTAAAAGAAGATGGAAGTTTTGTCGTAGCAGATTTCATATGCCCAACACCTGAGGCAAGGAAATTATTTCCTGCAGATTTTATCATTTGGGTTGATACTATTAAAGAAGGTAGATTTGAAGATACTAATAAAATGTTTGTAAAGCCTGATAAGTATAACTTTCATGTTACTTCACAAGATGCTAAAAATTGGGCTCCAAAAATACTTAAGGAGATTAAAAAATGATCTATAAGTGGGACAATAAAAAACCAACTGCGCAGATGTTAGGAAGGTGGCAACCCTTTCATGATGGTCATTATGCATTATTTAAAGAAATTTTAAAAAAAACTGGTCAAGTTTGTATACAGATTAGAGATGTTCAGGGTGTTGATGATAATCCATTTGATTTTGAAACTGTGAAAAAAAATATAGAGGATAGACTTAAACCTGAATTTGAAGGACGATACAAAATTGTATTAGTACCAAATATTACTAATATTTGTTACGGTAGAGGTGTAGGTTATCAAATTGAAGAAATTGAGCTTTCAAAAGAAATTCAAGAAATCTCTGCAACTAAAATAAGAGCCAAGATGAGAGAAGAGGGCAAATTAAAATAATAATTAATGAATATTAAAGTTGTAAAATTAAAAGATATTTCACGAATAATTATTAATGAACCAAAAACATACAATTCTTTATCATCTAAAAATTTAAATGATCTAATTAAAGTTTTTAAAAAATTAGATGAAGATAGAAAAACTAAAGTAATAATTCTTGAGGGAGCAGGAAAAGGTTTTAGTGCAGGTCATAATTTAAAAGAAGTAAGAAACTTAAAAAGCAAAAAAAAATATCAAAGATTATTTAATTTATGCTCAAAACTAATGCTGCTGATAGTTGAAGGTAGGAAACCAGTGATTGCAAAAGTGCATGGGGCAGCTTATGCAGCAGGATGTCAATTAGTTGCCAGTTGTGATTTGGCTTATAGCACTAAAGAAGCATTATTTGCTACTCCAGGGGTTAACATCGGTTTATTTTGTAGTACACCTATGGTTGCTGTTAGTCGAAAAGTTAATAGAAAACCAATGATGAAAATGTTATTAACCGGAGAACCAATTAGAGCAAATTATGCAAAAGAAATTGGATTAATTAATGATTATTTTCCGAAATCAAAAATAAATAAAGAAGTTTTAAAAATTGCAAAAAAAATTGCGTCTAAATCTAATCTTACAATTAAAATTGGAAAACAAACTTTTTATAAGCAATTAGAAATGCCACTCAGAAAAGCTTACGCACACACAAGTAAAATGATGACAATAAATATGATGGCAATGGATGCAAAAGAGGGAATTTCTGCTTTTATAGAAAAAAGAAAACCAGTTTGGAAAAATAAATAAGATGACAGAGACTAAAGATATTTTAACTAAATATAAAAATATTGCTTTAGTCGGTGCAAGCAAGGACTTAGAAAAAACTTCATCAATCGTAATGAAATATCTTCAAAATAATGGTTACAAAGTCTATCCAGTCAATCCAACTATTAGAGGTGAAAAAATTCTAGGTGAGAAAGTTTTTGCAAAAGTTTCTGAAATTGATGAACAAGTGGATATAATTGATGTTTTTAGGCCATCAAATGAAGCTGCTGAAATAGCTAACGAAGCAGTCAAAATAAAAGCAAAAGTCTTGTGGTTACAGCTAGATATCAAAAGTCCTGAAGCTAGAAAAATAGCTGAGGCAAATAATATAATTTATGTTGAGAATAAATGTACTAAGATTGAAATTGAAAAATATTTTAATTAAGAAAATTCTTAAAAAATGCTCAATAAATATTTAAAATTATTAACTATTTTTTTTATTTTAACTTCAATTTCAAAAGCTGAGCTAATTAAGCCTAATAGTTCTATTCAACCAGCGGAAGTTGTTAAGATACAGTTGCTTAGTTTACAAAAAAATAACGAAAAATTTAAGGATAGTGGTATAGAACAAACCTGGAATTTTGCTCACCCTAATAATAAACGAGCTACAGGACCACTAGAAAGGTTTAAGAAGATGATCAAAGGTAATAATTATCAAATGATGATAAATCATTTAAGCCATACTATTACTCAAACTAGATCAGGAGACAGCTGGGTTCATTTTGAGGTTATTTTATTAGATAAAGAAAAGACTTATCATAAGTTCAATTGGCAAGTTGAAAAATACTCGGGGGATGGACCTTTAAATAACTGTTGGTTGACAACAATGGTTTCAAGTCCCGAGCCATTAGGAAGTTCAATTTGAGAGCATTTATACAATTTTGTTTCGAAATGAATAAAAATTTAGTAGGAATCATTTTATGAAAACTAAAACAAAAGTAGTTGTAGTTGGTGGAGGGGTTGTTGGCGTTAGTGCGCTTTATCATTTAGCTAAAAAAGGGTGGTCAGATGTAGTTTTAGTTGAGCGTAAAGAATTAACTTCAGGTTCAACTTGGCATGCTGCTGGACTATTGCCTCTATTTAATATGAGTTATTCAGTTGGTCAACTTCATAAATACGCTGTTAATCTTTATAAAACATTAGAAGAAGAAACAGGAAAAAATGTTGGGTTTAGTGTTGTCTCAAATATACGTCTCGCAAGTACGAAAGACAGGATGGATGAATATCATCAGTATGCAGGAGTAGCAAAAACTATAGGAGTTGATGTAAAATTTTTAAAACCTCAAGAAGTAAAAGAAATTTGGCCCTTGTGTCATACCGATGATTTAATTGGAGCAATTCAACATCCAGAAGATGGATATATTCAACCAGCAGATTTAACACAAGCTCTTGCAACAGGGGCAAGAAATAGAGGAGCTGAAATTTATCGTAATACTGCTGTTTTATCAATGAGACAAACAAAAGATGGATGGATTGTTGAAACTGACAAAGGATCGATTGAATGTGAACATGTGATTTCTTGTTCAGGTAATTTTGCTAGACAAACTGGAGAAATGGTAGGATTAGATATTCCAGTTATACCTGTAGAGCACCAGTACATTGTTACAGAACCTCATCCTGAAATTCAAAAAAGAAAAAAAGCAGGCCTTCCTGAGATGGGCGTGTTAAGAGATAGTGATAGCAGATGGTATATGAGAGAAGAAGCTGGTGGATTAATTCTAGGCCCATATGAAGATGGTGCTCCTGCTTGTTATGTGGAGGGACCATCAAAAAATTCAGAATATGAATTATTTCAGGAAGATTTAGACAGACTTGCTCCACATATTGAAGGCGCAATACATCGTGTGCCTGCTTTTGGTGAAGTTGGTGTTAAAAAAGTTTACAATGGTGCAATTTGTTATACTCCGGATGGAAACCCGATAGTTGGTCCTGCTTGGGGATTAAAAAACTTTTGGATTAATGAAGGTCATAGTTTTGGAATTACTGCTGCGGGTGGAGCAGGTTGGCAATTGGCAGAGTGGATCATTGATGGTGAACCAACAATTGACATGCTTGGTGTTGAGCCCAGACGTTACGGTAATTATGCGACTAAGTCTTATTTGAAAGCAAAAAATGAGGAGGCATACAGCCACGTTTTTATTGTTCATTACCCTGATGAAGAAAGACCAGCTGCAAGACCACTTAGAACATCACCTTGTTACGAAAGAATGAAAGAACTTGGAGCAGTTTTTGGTCAAAAATTTGGTTGGGAAAGACCAAATTTTTTTGCAACTGATGGCATGGAACAAAAAGATGATTGGTCGTTTAGAAGATCTAAATGGTTTGATGCTATTAAAAGAGAATGTGAAAACGTGAAAAAAAACGTCGGGCTTTTAGATATGACTGCATTTGCAAAATGTAGAATTAGGGGTCCAAAAGCAGAGGAGTTTTTAGATTATTTAGTTGCGAATAAACTACCTAAAAAGATTGGTAGAATAAATTTATGCCATGCCCTTAACACAAAAGGTGGTGTGCATTCAGAATTTACAATTATGAAAGAGGCAGAAAATAGTTACTATCTTGTATCAGCAGGTGCAAATTTAAGACTAGATCACGATTGGATCCAAAAATGGATGCCAACGGATGGATCAGTTATATTTGAGGATCTTACAAATAGCACTGGAGTTCTTGTAGTTGCGGGACCAAAAGCAAGAGAACTGATGCAGAAAGTTTCAACTGATGATTTTTCAAATGAAAACTTTAAATGGCTTACCGCAAAAAATGTTAATGTTGGCTATGCACCAGTTAATGCAATGAGAGTAAATTTTGTTGGAGAGTTAGGATGGGAGCTCCATCATCCAATTGAATATCAAAATCATATTTTTGATAAGTTGATGGAAGCTGGTAAAGACTTAGGACTGAAACCTTTTGGTATACGAGCGATGAATAGTTTAAGAATTGAGAAATCTTACAAACTTGTAGGCACAGAATTGTCAATAGAATATTCTCCTTATGAGTCTGGTTTAGATAGATTTGTTCACCCTAACAAAGGCAATTTTATTGGATTAGAAGCGCTTAATAAATGGAGAGAAAAAGGTTTTGATAATAAGTTGGTAACTCTTGAAGTTCATAATACAACTGACTCGGACGTTTTAGGAAACAATCCAATTTATAAAGACGATAAAGTAGTTGGAAGAGCTACGGGAGGTGAGTATGGTTTTAGATTAGATAAATCAATTGCACTGGCAATGGTCAAACCTGACTTAGCTAATGTGGGTGAAAAATTAAAAGTTGATATACTGGGAAAAATGTACGAGGCGACAATTTTGGAAGAAAGCCCTTATGATAATGAAAATAAATTATTGAGAGCTTAATGAAGATCCTAGTCGCAGTCAAAAGAGTTATTGATTATAATGTTCAAATAAGAGTCAAAGAAGATAACTCTGGAGTGGTTACCGACAATGTTAAGATGTCTACAAATCCTCCAGATGATAATGCAATAGAGGAAGCTGTAAAAATTAAAGAAGCAGGCAAAGCTAAAGAGGTTGTGGTAGTTTCGGTAGGAGAAGAAAAGGCACAAGAGACTGTAAGAAAAGCATTAGCTGTTGGAGCTGATAGAGGTATTTTAGTAAAAGTTGATGGGGTAATAGAACCTTTGGCGGTTTCCAAAATTTTAAAAAAGATTGTTGAAAAAGAAAAGCCAGACCTAGTTTTTATGGGTAAACAAGCTATTGATGATGATTGTAATCAAACTGGTCAAATGTTAGCTGCGCTATTAAATTGGCCACAAGCAACATTTGCATCAAAAATAGAAGTAAAAGAAAAAACTTTAGAGGTCACTAGGGAGGTCGACGAAGGACTGGAGACTATTGAGGTGAACGTACCTGCTATAGTTACTTGTGACTTAAGATTAAACGAACCAAGATATGCCTCTTTGCCAAATATAATGAAGGCTAAGAAGAAACCTATAGAGCAAATAAGTGCTGGTGATCTTGGAGTCGACGTAAAATCAAGAATAGAGCAAATTAAAGTAGAAGAGCCCCCAAAAAGAAAGGCTGGGATTAAAGTCGCAAGTGTTGAAGAATTAGTTCAAAAATTAAAAAATGAAGCTAAAGTAATATAATGTCAGTTTTATTAATAGCAGAACATAACAATAAAGAAGTTAAACCTTTTACTTTTAATGCAATTTCTGCTGCATCTCAAATTAATGAAGATGTTCATGTTTTAGTAATTGGGTCAAATTCTGAAGAGGTAGCAAAATCAATTTCTCAGGTTCCTAATGTTAAAAAGGTTATAAATGTAAATAATCCAATTTATGAAAATTACATAGCAGAAAACTACACATCAGTTATTATAAAACTTTCTGGAAATTATTCACATATAATATGTTCAGCTAATACTTTTGGAAAGAACTTAATGCCAAGAGTTGCGGCTTTACTAGATGTTTCTCAGATTAGTGATATTACGAAAGTAATATCTGAAGATACATTTCAAAGACCGATTTATGCAGGTAACGCATTTGCTACAGTAAAAAGTAATGATAAAATAAAGTGTGTAACAATCAGACCCACATCTTTTGACCCTGCTCCAACATCTGGTGGGTCAGCTGAAATACAAAATGGTGATGCTGCTGAAGCAACAGAAATTACTAAATTTATAAAAAAAGAGGAAATCAAATCAGATAGACCAGAATTGGGAACTGCTAGAGTAGTCGTTTCTGGTGGCAGAGGTATGCAAAGTGGTGAAAATTTTAAATTAATTACTGCTGTTGCGGATAAACTTAATGCCGCTATCGGTGCTTCGAGAGCTGCAGTTGATGCAGGTTATATAACAAATGATCATCAAGTTGGACAAACTGGCAAAGTAGTTGTGCCAGACCTATACATTGCTGTAGGAATTTCTGGTGCTATTCAGCATTTGGCTGGAATGAAAGAGAGCAAAGTAATTGTTGCTATAAATAAAGATGGGGAAGCTCCAATTTTTAGTGTTGCAGATTATGGTTTAGAGGCAGATTTATTTGATGCACTACCAAAATTTTTGGAAGAATTGAACAAATTAAACACTATACAAAAATAATATAATCTGTAAAAAATTACTCTATGTCCAGAGAGAAAATGGAATATGACGTTGTTATTGTAGGTGGTGGTCCATCTGGATTAACAACTGCAATTAAATTAAAACAATTAAACTCAGAATTAAACATTTGTATTTTAGAAAAGGCATCAGAGATTGGTGCTCATATATTAAGTGGAAATGTTTTTGAAACTAGAGCTCTAGATGAATTGTTTCCAAACTGGAAAGAATTAAATGCACCAATCAAAACCAAAGTTACTAAAGAAAAATTTTTATTTTTAAGTAAAACAAAATCATTAAGTTGGCCAACTTGGTTATTACCGTCTGTTCAACAAAACCATAAAAACTATATAATTAGTCTTGCTAATTTGTGTAGGTGGTTAGCAGAACAAGCGGAAAGTTTAGGTGTCGAAATTTTTCCAGGCTTTCCCGCTAGTGAAATTTTATATAATGAAGACGGTTCAGTTAAAGGTGTGGCTACTCAAGATATGGGAGTAGACAAAGACGGAAATAAAAAAGATAGTTTTGAACCTGGTATAGAATTGTTAGGAAAGGTTACTGTATTTGCTGAAGGATGCAGAGGACATTTAGGAAAACAATTGATTAAAAAGTTTGAACTTGATAAAGGAAAAGATCCTCAACAGTATGGAATTGGTTTTAAAGAAATTTGGGAAATAGAAGATAAAAATCATCGTGAAGGAATGGTTATACATAGTGCTGGTTGGCCATTGGATAACAGCACTTACGGTGGAAGTTTTATCTATCATGCTGAAAACAAACAAATTTTTTTAGGATATGTAATTGGATTAGATTATAAAAATCCCCATTTATCACCATTCGATGAATTTCAGAGATTTAAAACTCATCCAGCCATAAAAAAAATGATAGAGGGAGGAAAAAGAATTTCTTATGGTGCAAGAGCATTGATTGAAGGTGGTTTCCAAAGTTTACCAAAAATGTTTATGCCTGGTGCATTACTCATTGGATGTGATGCTGGAACATTAAATATGCCAAAAATAAAAGGTTCTCATACTGCTATGAAAAGTGGAATAATAGCTGCTGAAGCAATTAATGAACACATCAAAAATGATAAGGATTTGTCTAACTTTGAGGAAAAGTTCAAACAAAGTTGGCTATATGATGAGTTATATAAAGCTAGAAATGTAAAACCTAGTTTTAGCTGGGGTTTAATATTGGGGATTATTTTTACAGGAATTGACCAAATTCTGTTTAGAGGCAAACTTCCATTCACATTAAGACATAAACATGCAGATCATCAGACATTAAAATCAGCTAAAGAGATGCCCAAAATTGATTATCCTAAACCAGATAATATTCTTACTTTTGATAAAACAAGCTCTGTTTATCTAACAGGCACCAATCATGCCGATAATCAACCAGTTCACTTGAAGTTAAAGGATCCAAATTTACCCATTAATTATACTTTAGAAGAATATGATGAGCCTGCCCAAAGATATTGTCCAGCAGGTGTTTACGAGGTTCAAACAGAAAATAATATTAATAAATTTGTAATTAATTCTCAAAATTGTATTCACTGTAAAACTTGCGATATCAAAGAACCATCACAAAACATTACTTGGGTTACACCTGAAGGTGGAGGTGGACCAAGATATGGGAACATGTAATTAAGACAAATCTATTGCAAATTTTTTTAACGTTTCAATTGGAAGTAACTTTAAAGTATTTTCATGAGTACTCTTTAGATAAATAGGACAACCTTTTCCAGCTTCCACAGCTCTTGCATACCAAGTTGCACAAACACACCAACCATCACCATCTTTAAGTCCTGGAAATCCAAATTCAGGGTGAGGTGTAATTAAATCATTACCAGCATCTTTACACCATTCTAAAAATTCTGTAGTTACTTTTGCACAAACAGTATGCAAACCATGATCATTTTCATCGGTATTGCAACATCCATCTCTATACCAGCCGGTTAAAGGGTTATTAGAACAAAGCTCTAAATCCTCACCTAAAACGTTTTTTTGAATTTTATCCATTAAAAATATCTAATGTTTTTTTATCAATATCTACATTAAAAGAAAAAGATCTTCGCTCTCCCTCTCTTTTAAAAGGGTAAGCGGTATGCATTAAATTGTTTGGAAATAAAATCATATCACCAACTTTTGGATTATGATTAAATAAACTATCACTTAAAAATGATTTTGAGCCATGGATAAAATCTATAGTTCCATTTGTTTTAAGTCTTTTTTTACTTTTAGTAATATTTTTGGGTATTTTTAAATAACCAACACCTGAAATATTACCACTATGAAAATGAATTGGATTATACTCATTTTTAAATTGTCTCACCACCCAAAGACTTTTAAGATTTATCCTTTTAACATTTCTTTTAGAACTTTGCTTTATATATTTCTTGATATTATCTTTAACAAATTTTAAAAGATTCTTTTTGATAAATTTATTATCTAATTTTACTTCTTGCATCACTTGACCAACTAATTTTTTTGAGTAATCACTTTTTTTTAATCTCTTTTTATCACTTATAATTTTATCTACTTCCAAATTGATATTATTTATAATTTTTTTCGGAATTTTGACTATAGCAATCTTAGGGCCAAACGGGCTTAACACTTTCATAAGTCTTATATCTTAGTGGGATTTGGTTGACCTTTATAAACTTTTTCTGGATCAAACTTTTTTTCCTTTTCTAAAAATTTCATTTCAACTTTACGTCCATTATCGATAGGTCCTAAGGGAATTGATCTATAAAAACATGATCTATAACCGACATGACAACTTGCACCATCACCAATATCTACTGTTAACCATATAGAATCTTGGTCATCATCAATTCTTATTTCATTTACTTTTTGAGTAAAACCGCTTGTTTTTCCTTTATGCCAGATAGCATTTCTTGATCGACTAAAATAATGAGCCTCTTTTGTTTCAATTGTTTTTTTTAGCGCCTCAACATTCATATAGCCGTGCATTAAAATCTCTTTTGTTTTTGCACACATTGTAATAACTGGAATAAGTCCATCATTATCAAATTTTGGAGATAGAAGATTGCCTTCTTCGATTTCGACTACATTTTCTCTTTTTTTGAACATATAAAGTTATTATGTAGCACATATAGCTATATTTTAAATATTTTAAAATTAACAAAATATAGGTATAAAACTCTGCATGAAACTTGTTAAAGATACATATATCAATAAACAAAAAAATAAAATCTCAGATAAAGAAGCTGAGGACGCTTTTAAAACAATCTTAGCTTGGATGGGTGAAGACCCAAACAGAGAGGGCTTATTGGAAACTCCAAAAAGAGTAGTTAAAGCTTTTAAGGAGTACTTTAGAGGATACAACGAGGATCCTAATCAAATTTTAGATAAAACATTTGGAGATGTTGATGGTTATGATGATATGGTCATCCAAAAAAATATTTCCGTGCAAAGTCATTGTGAACACCATATGGCACCTATCATAGGAAAAGCACATGTTGCATACATTCCTAAAGATAGAGTGGTTGGCTTAAGTAAATTGGCTAGAGTTGTTGAAGTATTCTCTAAAAGACTTCAAACACAAGAGAGACTTACTATGCAAATTGCGAATACCCTTATGGAATCTTTAGATGCCAAAGGAGTAGCTGTTACAATAGATTCAACTCATCAATGTATGACCATGAGAGGTATTAAGAAAGAGCAAGCTACAACTGTTACAAATTATTATTTAGGTCAATTTAAAGATGATCTAAGTTATCAAAATAGATATTTAAGATTTATAAGTATTTCAAAAGAATAAAGTGTCTAATCAATTTAAAGCATTAGTTTTAGATCAAAAAGGTGAAGAATTTATAAGAGAAGTAAAATCTATCGATAAAAGTTTCTTAAAACATGGGGATGTTACAGTCAAAGTAGATTTTTCAGACTTAAATTTTAAAGATGGCATGATATTAAAAAACGGTGGGCGGTTAGTAAAAGAGTTTCCCCACATCCCTGGTATCGATTTCTCAGGAACTGTAATTGAAAGTCAAAATTCAAAATTTAAAGAAGGTGATGAGATAATTTTGACAGGATTTAGGGTTGGAGAAATATTTTATGGTGGATACTCACAAATTGCAAAAGTCAATGGAGATTTCTTAGTAAAAAAACCAAAAAACTTAACAAGTAAACAAGCTATGACTTTAGGTACTGCAGGTTTCACATCTTTAATGGCAGCATTCGCTATAAAAGCAAGAGAAGAGTTGTTACTTGGTGAAAAAGTAAAAAATGTTTTAGTCACAGGAGCAACAGGCGGTGTAGGAAGTGTTGCTGTAATGATTTTAAATAAAATGGGTTATGAGGTTACAGCTGTTTCTGGAAAAGATTCAAAAACAGAGTATTTGAAATCACTTGGTGCAAAAAACGTTATAAATCGGGCTGAATTTGATAAAGATCCAAAATTAATTGATAAAGGCTTATGGGATGGTGTCGTTGATACTGTTGGTGGAAAAATTTTAGCCAATGCAATCGTGCAAACAAATCCTACAGGTATTATTGCAGTTTGTGGCAATGCAAGTACAAATGAACTAAACACTAATGTTATTCCGTTTATGTTAAGAGGTATTAAACTTTGGGGCATGGACTCTGCAAACTGTAGTATTAAAAGAAGAGAATTTATTTGGGGAGAAGCAGCTAATTTAATTGATTTTGATTTATTAGAAAAGTCTATTCAAACAATTAGTTTAGAGGAATTGATTGGAACTTATCCTAAAATACTTAAAGGTGAGATAACAGGAAGAGTTTTAATTGATTTAAACAAATAATGGATTGGGACAAATTAAAAATCTTTCATGCCGTTGCAGAAGCTGGTAGTTTTACTAGTGCAACTGTCAATTTAAATTTAAGTCAGTCAGCTATAAGCAGACAAATACAATCCCTTGAACAAGATTTGAAAGTTCAATTATTTGAAAGGCACGCAAGGGGATTAACACTTACTGAAAATGGTGAGTATGTTTTCAAAACTGCACATGAGGTAATTAGCAAGTTAAAAGAGGTAGAAACTTCATTAGGTGATCAAAAAAATAAACCTACTGGTAAATTAACTATCACCACTGTTAGAAGTTTTGGTACACATTGGTTAACTCCTAGAATACAAGAATTTATGAGACTTCATCCAGAAATAGAGATCGAACTTGTATTTGATGATAAAGAATTAGATTTGAGCACAAGACAAGCAGATATAGGAATTTTTATGAGAAGACCTAAACAGCTTAATTACATTCAAAAAAAATTAGTTGATATTAAATACTATATTTATGGTTCAAATAAATACCTTGAAAAGAATGGAATGCCTAAAACTATAGGAGATTTGAACAAACATAAGTTTATCTCATTTGGTAAAGGTGCACCATCTCCAGTTTATAATCCAGATTGGGCTTTAAAACTTGGAATGCACGATGGCAAAAAAAGAAAAACTATAATGAAAGTTAACAGTGTTATGGGTTTACTCTTAGCTGTTGAGTCTGGAGTTGGTCTAGCAGCATTACCTGAATATTTAGTAAGTGACTCAAACAAAGTTATTAAAGTATTACCAAAATCTGAAGGCCCAATTACAGAAGCTCATTTTGTGTATCCTCAATCCTTAAAAAATACAGCTAGAGTTCAAGCATTTAGAAACTTTTTATTCAGTAAAATAGGCGACTGGGAAGCTTAATCTTTCAATTTTTGAGTTAATTCTTTAAAGTTACTCAAGTGCGACACTGTTGCGATTGATTATCATTATCATTGAGAATAGTTATCATTTTCAACTAAATATTGCGGAGAAACGGAGAACGAATGAAAAAAGTAACGATTTTTGCTTTAATAACATCTTTATTTGTATCAACTTTTTCTATCGCAAATGAAGTTAACGTTTTTAATGCAAGACATTACAAAGCAGACGCAGAACTTTATTCCAAGTTTACAAATTTAACTGGAATAAAAGTAAATTTAATTAATGGCAAATCTGGTGCCCTAGAAAAAAGAATAATTAGTGAAGGTGCAGATTCTTCGGCTGATCTTTATATAACAGCAGATGCTGGAAGATGTGGTGCTATGGATGCGAAAGGCACACTTCAAGGTGGTTTAACATCCCCTGCTATTAAAGCAGCTGTTCCAAAAACTTTTAGAACAAGCAAGTGGGTTGGAATCGCAAAAAGAGCAAGAATAATTTATTATTCACCTGAAAGAGTAACTGGCGCTGAATTATCTGGAATGACCTATGAAGGTCTAGCTGATCCTAAATGGAAAGGTAGATTAGTAATTAGAAAATCTAGCAATATTTACAACAAATCTCTTGTAGCATCATTGATAAAAAACAATGGAAAAGCTGCAACAGCTGCATGGGCTGAAGGAGTTGTTGCTAACATGGCTAGAACACCAACCGGTAATGACAGAGCTCAAATAATGGCAGTGGCTGCTGGTGAAGCAGATATTGCAGTGGCTAACACATACTACTTAGCTCTAATGTTATCTGGAAAAAAAGGTGCAGAACAACAAGAGGCAGCTAAAAAAGTTAAAGCTTTTTTCCCTAATCAAAATGATAGAGGAACACACATGAATGTTAGTTGTGCAGCTTTAGTAAAAGGTGCGCCAAATAAAGCTAATGCGATCAAACTTGTAGAGTTTTTATTAACTCCAGATTCTCAGGAGCATTTTACAAATAATACTTTTGAGTTTCCAATGATTGATGGTGTTTCACCAAGTCCATTAGTAGTTAATAACCTAGGATTAGATTTCAAACAAGATATGAAAACTAAACTAGCTTCTTATGGAAAAAATCAAGCTGCTGCAGTAGAGGTAATGACAGCTGCTGGTTGGAAGTAACTATGATGAAAGAAAAAAAAAAATTTATTTCTGAAGTTGATTTAAATAAATCTTCCGTTGCATGTTCCCCATGTTTAAAGGAGTGTAAAAAAATCAATGAAAGGGTAAATAATAGAAAAATGTCAGAGATTAAGACTGAGGAGGTTCCGCATATCCTAAAAGTATTTAATTTTTGATTTTCTTAAATAGTGTCCACTGTTAGCGAAAGTTAATTGTGGACACTTTACTTTTTTCATGTTCATAAGGCGGATTATAATATGAAATTCAATAGTTGGTTTGTTTCGTCTTTTTTAATTTCTTTTATAGTACTAATTCCAGTAATAACTGTGTTTGCAAGTTTTTTTGAAACCACCTCTAATTATTATGAAATATTAAAGAATACTTTTCTGGTTGAATATATTTTTAACTCACTCACCCTTTTGTTATCAGTTTTATTGCTTACATTTATTATTGGTACTGGTGCAGCTTGCTTAGTGTCTTTCTATAGATTTCCAGGAAGTGAATTTTTTAAATGGGCATTGATATTATCTTTTGCAGTCCCACCTTACATTTATGCTTATTCTTTAACTGCTTTCTTTGAAAATTATGGAACTGCATTTACAATTTTAAAAAACTTATTTGGTGAGGCAAATTATAATAAAAATATTCCTAAATTTGATGGTATGTTTGGAGCTATATTATCAATATCTTTCTCTTTATATGCATATGTATACATACTTGCTAGAGCATCATTTTTATATCAGTCACAAAATTTAATTGATCTTGGTAAAAATCTAGGCTTTTCAAGATTTAAATCTTTTTTTAAAGTAATATTGCCCGCAGCAAGACCGGCCATAGTTGCGGGTTTATCTTTGGTAGCAATGGAAACTTTAGCAGAGTTTGGCGCAGTTGACTTTTTTTCAATAAATACTTTGACTACAGGTATTTATAACTCTTGGATTTATTTTGATGATTTAGCTTTTGCTAATCGAATATCTTTTTTTTTATTATTATTTATATTTTCATTATTTATTTTAGAAAATTTATCTAGAAGAAGGGCTAAATATCACTTTAATTCGAAAGGTGGACTTAAACAAAAAGTAAAAATAAAACTCTTTGGAATTAATGCTTTTTTAGCTTTTATCTTTTGTTTTTTTATTTTTTTTGTGAGTTTTTTATTTCCACTAAGTCAAATGCTTTACTGGACAATAAAATTTCCTGAAAATTTGTTTGATTTAGAAATAACTAATTTAGTTTTGAATACTTTGTACTTAGTTTTATTATCTAGTTTAGTTTTAATAATATTTTCTTTAATATCAAATTATGGCAATAGAGTTTCAAATAATAAAACTCTCAATTTTTTATCTACATTATCAATTTCAGGCTATGCTATACCTGGAGTGATTTTAGCAATTGCTTTCATTACTTTTATAGCTTGGTTTGATGATAGTATAGTTAAATCATTTGGATTTTCTTCAATCAAAAAAATATTTATAGGCTCTGTGTTTGGATTAGTTTTAGTTTACTTTATCAGATTTTATTCATTAGCTTTTAATGGGATAAAATCAGGATATGAAAAGATGAATATTTCTGTCGATGAGAGTGCTTACCTACTTGGTTATTCTAAAAGAAAAACTTTTACAAATATTCATATACCTTTTTTAAGAAATTCCCTTTTGTTTATTATCATACTTATCTCTTTAGAAATAATTAGGGAATTACCAATAACTCTTATTTTAAGACCTTTTAATTTCGAAACCTTTGCTACTACTGCATATATCTCTGCATCTGAAGATTTATTAGAAGCTGCAGCAGTACCTTCCTTATTTTTAATTTTAATTGCTAGTTTATTTATTATAGTAACATCAAAATATATTTTAAGAGAAAATAATGAGTGATAATTTTTTTGAAATTAAAAACGTCGACTTTAAAATCGGAAACAAAGTTAAGGTAAAGAATGTTTCCTTTTCTATAGAAAAAGAAGGGGACATCATATGTTTATTGGGACCCTCAGGTATTGGCAAAACGACAATTTTGAGAACTATTGCAGGTTTGGAAAATATAAACAAAGGTTCAATCGCGCTCAAAGGAAAAACTTTGTCTTCAGAAAATATTAATATCGAACCAGAGAAAAGAAACATATCCTTGGCTTTTCAAGAAAACAGTTTATTTCCACACTACACAGTTAAAAAGAATATATTATTAGGAGCTGAAAGAAATGAGATCAAAAAAGACAAATCTATAAATTTTGAGGAATTAATTAACTTATTAGATATTTCTCACATACTGAATAAATTTCCTCATGAAATAAGTGCTGGCGAAGCTCAAAGAGTTTCACTCGCAAGATCTCTTATAACTAAGCCTGATTTGTTACTTTTAGATGAACCATTGTCGAATGTAGATCAAAGTTTTAAAGAGGAGATACAAGAAAAGTTAAAAAAAA
Source organism: uncultured Pelagibacteraceae bacterium (assembly GCA_902615445.1). Lineage (GTDB taxonomy): Bacteria > Pseudomonadota > Alphaproteobacteria > Pelagibacterales > Pelagibacteraceae > Pelagibacter. Next base: position 60,632 of record CACMOQ010000007.1, read on the forward strand.
TACTTAAAAATTCAAAGATAACAACAATTATAGTTACCCATGATTCTTATGAAGCATTTTACTTGGGATCAAAATGTGGAATAATTTTAAATCAAGAACTTAAACAATTTGATGATCCTTACAATGTTTACCATTTACCAAATTCGGTAGAGGTAGTTAATTTTTTAAATAGAGGAATTTTAATTCCTGCAGAAGTTACAAGCCCCAAAAGTCTTGAAAATAAAGATCTTGGAACAATCACCGGTAATTTTGTCAAGCCATTCCCGATAGGATCTAGTGTAAAGCTTTTAATTCAACCAGAAGACTTACATCACGATGATACAAGCAATTTAAAATTTGAAGTGATTGATAGAAAATTTAGAGGTACTAACTTTATTTACACTCTCAAAACTCCCACTAATACTCTAATTCCTGTATTTGTTCACTCTCATCATATTCATCAACATGAAGTAGATGAAAAATTTGGCATAAAAAGACCAATTCATATTGATCATATAGTTTGCTTCTAATAAAAGCCTCTTTAATAAAATGAATGGTAAGTTAAAGATATTTCTAAAAGGTGTAATTGATGTAAGTCCACTTATGATTCCTGTGGTGCCTTTTGGTTTAATATTTGGTGTTCTAGCTATTGATGTTGGATTTACACCTTTGGAAACAATGGGTATGTCTTTAATTATATTTGGAGGAGCATCTCAAATAGTTCTTTTACAATTATTTTCAGGGGGCGCCTCTTCTTTGGTGATTATAAGCTCAGTAGGAGCCGTGAATTCAAGACACTTACTTTATGGGGCTGTTGTTTCTGAGCATTTGTCAGATTTAAAATTAATTTGGAAAATTATTATCTCGTATTTTTTAATTGACCAGGCATTTGCTAGATCAAATGAATACTTCAAAAAGAATAAAGATGAAAATAAATATTTTCATTTAGTTGGTGGTGGCGCAACTTGTTGGATAATATGGCAATCAACAACCTTTTTAGGAATTATACTAGGTGCTGCTATTCCAGAAAAACTTGGATTAAGTTTTGCAATCCCGTTAACTTTTTTAGCATTATTAATTAACGACTTTAGAAAATTTATAAATGTATTTGTAATAATTGTTTCAGGCCTTGTTGCTACTCTCGGCTATAATATAATTCCATTTAAAGCTTATGTAATTGTTGCTGCATTAATTGGATTACTTTCAGCAATTATTTTAACCAAAATGATTAAAACAAATGAGTAATTGGGCTTTAATAATATATTGTGGATTAATCACTTATTTCACAAGATTTACTATGATTGCTTTAATTAAAAAAGAAATGTTTAATGCAAGAATAAGAGAAATATTATCCTTTGTACCATCCGCAATATTTCCAGCAATAATTTTTCCTGCAATTTTTATCAATGACGTAGGGTTATTTCAGTTTGACGATAATCCAAAAATAATCGCAGCTATAATTGCCGTGGTAATTGGAATATTTTCAAGAAGTATCATTGCGACAATATTTTCAGGTTTAGCTTCTTACTGGTTTCTAATTTTTGTTATATAAAGCCTCATGAAAAAATTTTTTATATTAATACTTTGTTTATTCACACTAAACGCCAATGCATTAGACAAAGAAACGACTTTTGATAAAAAATTATTCGATAAAGCACAATCCGAAGGTAAAGTTGTAATTGTAAGTTCTTGGATTAAATATTGTTCGTCATGTGCAGGACAAATGAAAATCTTAAAAACAGCTAAAAAAGAAGGTGGTTTATCGGACATAAAATTTGACAATATTGAGTATTTTGCTTTCGACGTAACAAATAAAGAAATTGCTGATCTTTTAAAAGTCCAATTTCAAACCACGCTATTAATATTTAAAGACAATAAAGAAATATACAGAAGTGTGGGTGAAACAACTGAAGACTTAATTTATGAGGCCATTAAATCCTCAATAAAGATTTAAATTCCTAACCTAAGATTACTTGCAACATTATAATCAATTTTTTCTGGCTTCTTAAGGTCTAGATTATTCATAATTTCAATATACTCATCTACACTACTAACTTGTAATCTCGGATTTGATCTTTTTTCTTTACCAATAGTGCTGACAGTTTCTCCCTTATAATCATGAGCAGGGTATAAAAGCGTATCATCAGGAAGTTTTAAGAGCCTATTAAAAATTGAGTTATATGCATCTGTAGAGCTACCATTTTGAAAATCAGTTCTGCCGGTACCATTGATAAGTAATGTGTCTCCAGAAAATAAATATTTATCCATTAGAAAACAAAAACTATCAGATGTATGTCCTGGAGTATAAATTGCTCTGAAATTTAGTTTATCTAATTTAATTATTTCATCATCTTTAACTTTTACTTCTACAGCATCAGTTGGGGTATGCTCACCCATAATAGTTACGCATTTTGTTTTGTCTCTTAATTTTCCCGCACCAGTTACATGGTCAGCATGTATGTGAGTATCTATCACCTTTACTAATTTTAGATTTAATTGATTGAGTATTTTTATATAGTCCTCAACATTTTCTAAAACAGGGTCTATGATCAAAGCCTCTCTTCCTTTTGCTGAGGCAATTATGTAAGTGTAGGTACTAGATTTTTTATCGAAAACTTGTTTAAAAATCATAAATAAATATTATCACATAAATATGGAATCCACTACATTTGACTGGCGTTGCCCAAAAACTTGGAAACAAAGTGCTAAAAATACTGCATGGTGTTTGCTGGGTTGTGCTATCGGAGATTTTGGTACGATTTTATATTTTCAATTAACAAAAATACCATTTCCAGTATTAGGGATAATGATTTTAGCAATTATTAATGGTTTAATCACTAGTATAATTCTTGAGACAATAATTTTGATTAAGCAAAATTTTAGTTTTAGTAATGCGCTCAGAACAGCACTTGGTATGAGTTTTATTTCAATGATAAGCATGGAAGTTGCAATGAATTTAACAGATTATCTTTTAACAGGTGGTGCAATATTAACTTGGTGGGTTGTGCCGTTAATGCTTGTAGTTGGATTTCTAACACCTTGGCCATATAATTATTGGAGACTTAAAAAATTTGGTGTTGCTTGCCATTAATCAAAAAATACAAATTAAGTTGATTAAATGCAAAAATCTTCAATATCTTACATCTTAAAATTATCTATTCCTATTTTCTTTGCAAATTTAGCAATTCCATTGGTCGCAATTATTGATACAGCTCTAATGGGAAATCTTGGAAATCTTTCTTATTTAACAGCAACATCGGTTGCAGCAAATTTATTCTCTATGTTGTTTTGGAGTTTTGGCTTTTTAAGAATGGGAACTGTCGGTATGGTTTCACAAGCTTTTGGGCAAAACAGTTATCTAGAAATTTTAAATATAGTTTTAAGAAATTTATTCTTTGTATTGATAGTATCAGCTCTAATTTTTGTATCTCAAACGTTTATTCTAAATTTAAGCTTAAAAATATTTAATTTATCTGAGTTAACAAAAGAATTTTACATTCAGTATTTTAACATAAGAATTTACTCAGCTCCTGGTGAGTTAACTTTGTATATTATTACAGGCTTATTTGTCGGTTTACAAAAAACTAAAATTTCTAGCTTAGTGGTAGGTTTTTTTTCTATTCTAAATATATTTTTAAGTGTTGTTTTAGTTACAAAATTTGATTTAAATATTAAAGGAGTTGCATATGGCACTTTGTTTTCTGCATTAATTACATCTCTAATATTTTTGATTTATACTTTTAATTATCTAAATAAATTTACTATTATTAAAATCGATGTATTAAATTTATTTAATCTAAAAAAGATGAAAGATATTTTTAATATAAATTTTGATATCTTTATTAGAACCATTTTATTAACATTTTCCTTTTTATGGTTTACTTATTTAGGAACTCAAATAGGAGAAGATTATGTTGCAGTTAATGCCATTTTAATAAATTTAGTTTTCTTATCAGCATTTATTTTAGATGCTTATGCGTTTTCTACTGAAGGAATGGTTGGGTTCTCTCTTGGAAAAAAAGATTTAAAACTTTTTAAAACAATTATTAAAAATTCTTTTTTACTAAGTTCGATAACAGGTCTGTTTATTTCAATTATTTATTTTTTTATTAATGAACATGTAATTAATTTAATGTCTGATATTGAAAATATCAGAAAGTTAAGTTCATCTTATGTAATTTGGTTAATCTTATTACCATTTATTGCATCGTTCTGTTATCAATTTGATGGTATTTTTATTGGATCTTCTCAAACAAAAGAGTTGAGAAATGCGATGATTTTTTCAGTGTTTTGTTATTTATTAATCTCAATAACTTTAACCAAGTATTTATTTAATACAGGAGTTTGGATTTCACTCTGTTTATTTATGATTTTAAGAGGATTATCATTATTTTATTATTTAGATAAAATTTATCAAAGATTTGACTCTAAGTTTAGGATTTAAATAACTATGGTAAAAAAAAATGTTAGAAATTGGGATAATAAAACTTGGTTATCTTCACAAAAATATATTAATGCATTTAACACTTTTTTATTAAAAAATTTTAATCTAAATTCTAACTCAAAAATTTTAGATATCGGCTGTGGTCGGGGCAAGATTTTAGGTGCTTTAAACTCAAAGTTTAAGTTTAAAATAAAACCGCTAGGTATAGATATTATTAATCATAAAGATAGAGATAAAAGAATAAATTTCAAAAAAATTAGTGCTTTAGATTATTCCTCAGTTAGTAATCAAAAATTTGATTTAATTTTGATAAAACAAACAATTCATTTAATGAAATTCATAGAAATTAAAAAATTATTAAGATTTTTAAAAAAAAGATTAAATGCAAAAGGCAAAATTTTAATTTTTACTCTTGAAACAAATAAAAATGAAATTCCAACCTTTAAATTAATGAAACATAAACTAGAACAATCTCTTAAAAGAGATAAGGAGATATTAAAGATTGTTACCAAGCTGTATTCTTATAGGACTAAAAAAAATTTTTTTTTTGATGTAAAAGTTCATAAAAAAGAATATATAAAAATGATCAAAAATAAATACATCTCTACCTTAGTAAATTTTTCGAGAGAACAAATTGATCTTGGAGTTCAAGAAATTGAGTTGAAATATAAAAATATTATAAGATTTAAAGACAAATTAATCTGTATTATTTTATAAAATTCTTTTTAGTAAATTTTCTTTAAATAAAATTTTATGAATTATAACTGCAAAAATATGTAATGATATAAGAGCTATTAATGTATAATTCCCAACAATATGAATTTCATAAAAGATTTCTGCTAATTCAAAATTATCTTTAATTTCAATATTAAAAAAAAACATATCAAGCTCTTCTCCATTGAATAATTTTTTCAAAGCACCAGATATAGTTATTACTAAAATTGAAACATATAAAAAAATGTGATTTAGTTTTGCAATAATCTTTTGTCCAGGAAAAAGACTATTTTGTAGTCGAGGTGTTGGATTTAATGTTTTGTATAAAAGTCTAAATAAAATTAGATAAAATATACTTAAACCAAGAGTTACATGGATACTTTCAACAGTTAACCTCTTATCACCAAAATCCATATCAACTAAATAGAAACCTAGGGGAATTTGAATTATCAAGACTGCGGCACTTAACCAATGAAAAACTTTGGAAATGAAGCCGTATTCTGTTAAGCTATTTGTTAGTCTCATATGTTATTAAAATATAATATTATTATATTAAAGTATATTTTCTTTATTTCATTTTTTGTTATTTTGTCACTTCCAGTAAAATCTGAACTTGATCTTTCAGTTGAGGAGATAATTAAGGGAAGAAAAGCGCTTTTTAGTAAAAATTATAGTACTGCAAAAAGGGTGCAAGCCTTAGCAAGTAAAGATGAATTTGAAAAAGCGAAAACTTTAATGATTGAGATGAGCGAAAATTACAAAACACTAATTGAATATTTTCCTGAAAATACTAAAGAAGGATTTAAAACAGAGGCTCTCCCAATTATTTGGGAAAATAAAGACGAGTTCAATGCTCTGATGACTAAATCTTCAAATGATATGATACAACTTACGAAAATAATTGAAACTTCGGATGATGTTAGAAGTACTTTAGGTAAATTTATGTGGGCGAATTGTAAGGCTTGTCATAGCAAGTTTAGAGCACCACATTAAATCTTTTTTGTAAGAGGTTCGCTCTTTTAGCTCTTTCACCAAAAGAGCTCCTCTATATCGCCTTTTTGGCTTTTAAATCCAAATGGATTTTTTTCTTATATTGTTTTTTTGATATGTAGCTACCCAGCTAAGTGTCAGGTGGCTTTTGATTCATTTGAATAACCTCCTTAGTAAAAAACTAAGTTTTAAGCAGGTTGTATTCAAGGAATATATTTAATTAAAATTAAAATAAAATGTTTGAATACAACCTGGTATTTTTATAATATTCGCGCATCTTAAAAAATAATCACTTATAAATAGAAATTTTAAATTTGCTTTAGACAGAAATATAGATAATCTTTAAATATGAAATATGTAACTGGATTAATTAATTTAATTTTTAGCTTAGTAATTTCTACAATAATTATTTATGCTATAAATATTGTTGCTGGTTTTGCTGGAGCAGATTATTCCTTCACAAACGGTGAAGTTTTTGTAATTTGGATTTTAATGGCAATTTTAGTTAATAATTGTTTTAATAAATAATATTTCTTAAATGAAAAATCCTGTAAAAACTGATGAAGTTATCTTTAATTTTTTTAAACAGATCTGTGATGAAAAAGATGACAAAAAGTGTGTAGAATTAGGGAATAATTGGATAAAAGCCATGGAAACTAATTTGACAAAAATGGAGTCAAATTTAGATGAGGAAGATAAAATCAAGCATAAAAATGATATAAAAAATAACCGAGATCACTTAGATAGTCTTAAAGGTAAAAGCTCATCAGAATGGAGAGAGTATGCAACTAAGTGTATGATTGAAATAATGGATAACAAAGTATAATTATAACTTTAAGGGGTGTCTGAATAGACTGAGAATAAACCCTTTGAACCTGTCCGGTAATTCAGAAAGGGAGAATAATGGAAAAAACATATCTTTTAACACAATCCACATCTTTAATATTATTAATAACTATTAGTCTTATATTTGTAATTTTAGGTCTATATAATTCAAATAAATATCAAGGGTTAAATAACTATCTTACAGCTAATAGAAATATAGGTGTTTTCTCATTAACTACTAGTTTAACTGCATCTGCTTTAGGAGCATGGATTTTGTTTGGACCAGCTTCAGCAGCAACTTGGGGGGGTATAGGTGCTGTTATTGGATACTCTTTGGGAACTGCTTTTCCAATGTTATTTTTGATATATCTTGGAAAAAAAATTAGAAAAGAGCTTCCTCGAGGATCTTCATTAATAGAGTTTATGAGAAAAAAGTTTGAAAAAAGTTTATTCAAACTTATTTTGTTATTAACAATATTTTACATGTTTATCTTTTTATGCGCAGAGGTTACTGCGGTAGCAGTTTTGATTAATTATATTTCTGGAACAAAACTTTGGGTAACAGCATTGATTGTATTGATATCTACACTTGTCTACACCTTATATGGAGGATTAAGAGCATCGATATTCACAGATAATATTCAAATGATAGTTATTGGAATTTTATTATTGATCTCTTTAATATATATTAACATTTTCACAGGATCTGACTTTTCAATAGACTTTGTAAAAGAAAAAAATCCTCAGCTTTTAAGTTTATCGTATGTTCCTAGTTATACAGCAGGTTTGACTTTTTTTATTGCCGTTGCTGCAACAAATTTATTTCACCAAGGTAATTGGCAGAGAGTTTATGCAGCAAAAAATTTTGAAACTTTAAAAAAAAGTTTAGTAATGTCATTTTTTATTATCGTACCGGTAGTTTTTTTTATGGGTTTTACAGGAATGGTCGCCTTTTCATTAGACCCAACTATTCGCCCTGATCTTGGATTTTTCACATTACTTTTAAAAGAACAGACAAAATTTCTATCTTTTTTTGTGATTGTACTAGGTCTAGCGCTTACTATTTCCACCGTTGATACTTTAGTAAATGCAATATCAAGCCTTATTGTAGTTGATGGAAATGCAACTTTTAATCTAGATAAAAAGAAAAGTCTAAATTTTTCAAAATATATAATATTATTTTTATCTCTTATATCTTTTATTATTGCATCAAAAGGATTTGATATATTATACCTTTTTTTATTGGCTGACTTATTTTGTTGTGCATTTGTCTTAACGGTCTTCTATAGTTTTTATAATAAGCACATAAATGAAAAAACTGCTTATGTTTCAATTTTTGCTGGATTAATTGGGGGATTTTTGATGTTTCCAGCTCCTGATTTTTCAAAAAGTATATTAGTTGGTGTTATATTTTCTAAAGAATTATTTGCACCTATTGTGTCACAGTCTTTGTTATTTTTATCTTTTATAATTGCAACTTTTTTACCATTCTTAGTTCTTAAAGCTAAAAGCTTTTAATATACAAGATTGTATTAAGTGAATTAATAGTTATATATCTGGCTTCATGCTAGACAATCAAATTGCGATTAATAATCTCTCGAAAGTTTATAAAAATGGTTTAACTGCCTTAAAAAATATTAATCTCTATATAAAAAAAGGTGAGATTTTTGCAATGCTAGGTCCAAATGGAGCTGGTAAAACTACTTTGATTAATATTATTTGTGGTATTGTAAAACCTACCAGTGGTGAAATCGCTGTAGAAGGTTTCGATATTATTGATGATTATAGAGAAACAAGATCTAGAATTGGTTTAGTTCCTCAAGAATTAACTTTAGAGCAATTTGAAACAGTTTTTAATAATGTATCTTATTCAAGAGGTTTGTACGGAAAAAAACCGGATCCTGCTCATATTGAAAAAATTTTAAAACAGTTAAGTTTATGGGATAAAAAGGATCGAATTCTCCGTCAGTTATCAGGTGGAATGAAAAGGAGAGTTTTAATTGCAAAAGCCCTATCTCATGAACCACAAATACTATTTTTAGATGAACCAACAGCTGGTGTAGACGTAGAATTAAGACAGGAAATGTGGAAGGTGGTCGAGAATTTACGAGAGACAGGAGTGACAGTTATTTTAACTACTCATTACATTGAGGAAGCAGAAGCTATAGCTGATAGAGTTGGTGTTATAAATCAAGGTGAAATCATCGTTGTCGAAGAAAAAAAAAAATTGTTAAAAAAGATGGGGCAAAAAACTTTAACAATTGAATTACAAGATGAAATTATAGAAATACCCAGCTCTCTAAATAAATATAGTCTGAGTTTTGGTACTAATAAAATGTCGTTAATTTACACCTATAATCTACAAGAAAAGCAAACTGGTATAACAAATTTATTACAAGATATTAAAGATGCTGGCTTGAAACTCAGAGATCTTAAGACTGAACAAAGTAATCTTGAAAAAATATTCGTATCACTAGTTAGGGAGAACAATGAAATTTAATTATCAAGCGTTGAAAGCTATTTATTTACATGAAATGGATCGGTTTAGAAGAACCTTAACTCAATCTCTATTATCACCTGTTTTATCTACATCATTATATTTTATTGTATTTGGTTCAGTAATTGGAGGATATGTTCAAAAGATTGATGGTATAAGTTACGGGTCATATATTGTTCCTGGTTTATTGATGTTAACTTTACTAACACAATCAATCAGTAATACATCTTTTGGAATTTTTTTTCCTAAATTTAATGGAACAATTTATGAAATTTTGGCTGCACCTATTTCTACTTTTGAAGTAGTTTTAGCTTTTGTGGGAGCTGGAGCAACTAAAACATTAATTGTAGGCGTAATGATATTTTTAACATCGATGTTTTTTGTTGATGTTGAAGTTAAATATCCCTTATTAATGATTTTTTTGTTAGTGCTGGTTTCGTTTACATTTGCATTGTTTGGTTTTTTAATCGGGTTAATGAGTACAAATTTTGAACAAATGTCTATTATACCTTCTCTGGTAATTACACCGATGGTCTTCTTAGGTGGAAGTTTATATTCACTAGATATGTTGCCAGAGTTTTGGCAAATGGTTACATACTTTAATCCTGTAGTCTATTTAATTAATGGATTACGATTTTCATTTTACGGTGTTTCAGATTTTAATATTTGGATTAGTATTGGAACAATGATTTCATTTTTGGTGATTTGTGTTATGGTCGTAACAATACTTTTGAAAAAAGGTTACAACATTAAATCATAAATGATTACTTTATCTTTGGTTTAATCGAACCACTTTACGATGTTGATTACCTTTATAACTTGCAAGTGGTCTAATAAGTTTATTTGCAGCATGTTGTTCGATAATATGAGCTGACCAACCAGTTATTCTTGATATCACAAAAATTGGTGTAAAAAAATCTGTATCAAATCCCATTAAATGGTAAGTGGGCCCAGTCGGATAATCAACATTAGGATGGATATTTTTTCTTTCAATCATTACTTTTTCAACAATGTCGTAAATTTTTTCAAATTTTTTATCTTTTTTAATTTTTGCTACTTTACCAAAATACTCTCTCATAGTTGGCACTCTTGAATCTCCACTTTTGTAAACTCTATGGCCAAATCCCATAACAACATCTTTATTATCAAGTGCTTTATTAATCCATTTAAGTGCATTTTCAGGTTTTTTAATTTTATTCATCATATGCATCACTTCTTCATTTGCACCTCCGTGCAAAGGACCTTTTAGACTTGCAATTGCGCCAGTAATTGCACCATGTATATCTGATAAACTACTGGTAATTGTTCTTGCTGTAAAAGTTGAGACATTAAAACTATGTTCGGCATAAAGAATTAAAGATACATCAAAAGCTTTTACAATATCTTTGTTGGGAACTTTGCCAAAGCACATATGAAAAAAATTTTCTGAGAAAGATAAATTATTCTTAGGAGATATAATTTTTTTGCCTTTTCTAGATCTGTAAAACGCCGCTAAAGCAACAGGTGTTTTTGCGAAAATTCTCATTACCTTTCGCATATTAGCTTTTGGTGAGTTGTCTTTAGTATCCTTATCCTCAAGCCCCATAATACTTACAGCTGTTCTTGCAACATCCATGGGATGAGCTTTTTTTGGAAATTTTTTGATATCTTCAAGCAAAGTTTTTGATAATTTCCTCTCCTTTCTTTCTTGCTTTTCAAAATTTTTTAATTGTTTTTTATTTGGAAGCTCTCCATTTAGAATTAGATATGCTACTTCTTCAAATTTACATTTAGCACACAAATCTTGAGCAGCGTATCCTCTATAAGTGAGAGAATTAATTTCAGGCATGACTTTTGAAACTTCAGTTTCATCAACTACAATTCCAAGTAGACCTTTTTTTATATCATCACTCATTACTCATGTCCTTCAGTACTAAAATTATATATTTTTTCGTCTAAACTATTATATTTTTCGTAGTCAACAAGCTCATATAATCTTTTTCTCGTTTGCATTTTATCAATAATATTATTTTGATGTCCATTTGCATAAATGTCTCTCAACCCATCCTCAACATTTTTCATAGCCAACCGTTGAGTGGTAACAGGATAAATCACTATGTTGTAACCTAATTGCTCTAATTCTTTATAATTAAATAATTTTGATTTACCGAATTCAGTCATATTCGCCAATAAGTAGCAAGACAATTCTTTTCTAACTTTCTCAAAATCTTTTTCATCACTTAATGCTTCTGGAAAAACTATTTCGGCTCCAGCATCGATGTATGCTTTACATCTCTCTATCATCTTATCGATCCCTTCAACATTTTTTGCATCTGATCTTGCAATGATTTTAAAATTTTTGTCTTTTTTTGCAGAAACACATTCTTTAATTTTTTTAACCATTGCATCAGTCGAAATTAATTCTTTATTATCAAGATGACCACATCTTTTCCTTTCAATTTGATCCTCTAAATGTACAGCTGAAATCCCAAATTGCTCAAAAGTTTCAATAGTTTCTTTACAAGATTTAAAACCTGTATCAATGTCAACGATTGTAGGTAAATTTGTAACTCTTGAAATTAAATATGATCTAGTACTGACATCTTGTAATGTGGTTAATCCAATATCTGGAAAACCAAGATCATTAGCCATCACACCGCCAGAGACATAAACCGCATCATAGCCTATTTCTTCAATTAATTTAGCAGTCAGAGGGTTATATGCTCCAGGAACTCTTAAAATTTTATTAGATTTAAGTTTATCATCCAAATCCATTCTTTTTTGTGGAGGCTCTTTTTCAACAAAATGCATTAGAAAATACCTTTCTTTAGATTTTTTTTAATTTTATTTCTTTTTATCTCAATATTGAGCTTATCTAGTTGTCCAGATTTTAATTTTTTTAAGTTTTGAACAGTTTTTAAAAACCTATCACTCTCTTTTTTATCAATAATATTCTCAGTTAAAGTTAAAAATTTGTTTATATAGTTCAGTCTTTTAAATGGTCGAGATCCATAGGGATGTGCATCCGCTCTATCTTGTTGCTCTGATATTTTTTTTCCATTTTTTAGAGTAATAACAACTTTAGCACCGAATGACTTTTTTTTAGGGTTTGGATCGTGGTATTTTTTAGTCCATTTTTTATCCTCGTGAGTTTTAATTGATCTCCAAATTTTCAAGGTACTTTTCCTTTTCGCCCTAGCTTTCGTATAAGACTTTATATGATGCCAATTACCGTCCTCTAAAGCGACAGCAAATATGTACATAATTGAGTGATCTAAAGTTTCTCTGCTTGCATTTGGATCCATTTTTTGAGGATCATTTGCGCCTGTTCCAATTACATAATGGGTATGATGACTTGTATAAATATCTATTTTTTTTATTTGACTTAAATTATCTATTTTTTTTCTTAGTTTCTTTGCTAAATCTATTAAAGCTTGAGATTGATATTCAGCCGAATATTCTTTTGTATACGTTTCTAATATTGCTTTTTTGGTTTCACCTTTTTTAGGCAAAGGGACTTTGTACAAAGCTTTTTTTCCATCTAAAATTCTTGCTATTACACTGTCTTCACCTTCATAAATTGGACTTGGGGCTCCTTCACCTCGCATGACTCTATCTACAGCTTCTATCGCAAGTTTTCCTGCATGAGCAGGAGCATAAGCTTTCCAACTTGATATTTCTCCCTTTCTTGATTGTCTGGTAGAAATAGTTGTGTGCAACGCTTGCTGTATAGCTTGATAAATAGTTTCAATGTTTAATTTAAGCATTGTTCCTAATCCAGCAGCAACACTTGGACCTAAATGGGCAATGTGATCAACTTTATGCTTATGCAAACAAATTCCTTTTACTAAATTTACTTGAACTTCATATGCAGTGATGATTCCTTTTAAAAGATCTAAACCACTTTTTTTATTTTGTTGAGCCACGCTTATAAGTGGAGGTATATTATCTCCAGGATGACTATAGTCAGCTGCTAAAAAAGTATCATGAAAATCTAATTCTCTCACTGCTGTACCGTTTGACCATGCTGCCCATTCACAATCAAACTTTAGCTTACTATTTACTCCAAATAATGTGGCTCCATTTTTTCTAGAATGTTTTAAGGCCATCTCTCTAGACGAAATTACTGGTCCTCTATTCAATGATGCTATCGCTACAGATGCATTATCAATTATTCTATTAATAACCATTTCAACACAATCTTTGTTAAGTTTTGCATTATCGCTTGCTATTTCAGCTAATTTCCAGGCGAGCTGTTTTTTTTTCGGTAGATGGATTTTGGATGGATAAACTTTAACATTATGAACTATCAAAAAAACTCCTTATTTACGATTTAGTTTTTAATAGTTAAAAAAAAATAATCAATCTTAAAGATATTTTGATACAATTTTTTCAATACCTACAAAGTCTTTTATTAAGTGATTGTGATAAATTTCTGTTATTTTTTTTTCTGTATATCCGTCTTCTAGTAGAATAACTGGTATTCCAGCGTCTTTAGCAGCATTGGCGTCTGTCTCACTATCACCAATCATCAGGCTTTTTTTTATATCTCCATTTAATATCTCTATAACTGAGGTTAGGTGTCTTGGATCTGGTTTACAATAATCGAAAGTGTTGTGTCCAGCAACATACTCAAAAAAGTCATAAATGCCAATTTTTTTTAATAGATCAACTGCTAGATGCTCTTGTTTATTTGTACAAACAGCCATAGATATGTTTTTTTCTTTGGCCCAAATTAAAAAATCTTTAACACCATTAATTAAAGTACTTTCATTGACAATATTTTTACCGTAAAAGTCTACAAAATCTTTAACCATTTCTTCTTTAACATTTTTATCCTGAACTTTGCCAAATTCTTTTTTAGCTTGTCCCCAAATAGATCTACCAAGCATAGCACCCGCACCTTGACCAACCAAATTTCTTATTTCCTCTGTAGATTTTGTAGGATACCCAAATTTTTTCATGACATGATTATGAGCACGCATTAAATCTGGTGCTGTATCTACCAAAGTGCCATCTAAATCAAAAAGAATTGTATATTGTTGGCTCATTATTAAAAGTATTTTTAAGAAATAATTTGTGAATTAAGAAAGACATATACTTAATATAAAGAATTTCCAAGATGAAACAAACAAATTCACAAAAGCAACAAGATACACTTAGAAAAAAGTTTTTAAAATTGGGTGTTAAAATGTCAGGACCTGAAACCATTTTTTTTTCAGATGATACAAAAATTGGAAAAAGAGTAATTATCGAGCCCTATGTTGTGATTGGGTCAAAAGTTAAAATTGGTAATAATGTTGTTATTAAATCTTTTTCACATCTTGAAAATTGTAAAATTGAGAACAGTGTTGAGATTGGTCCTTATGCACGAATAAGACCTGGCACAACTTTAAAAAAAGGATCTAAAGTTGGTAATTTTGTTGAAATAAAAAAATCTACACTAGGACAAAAATCTAAAGCAAATCATTTATCATATATCGGCGATAGCGCTATAGGTAAGTCGGTTAATGTCGGAGCAGGAACTATTACATGTAATTATGATGGAATAAAAAAAAACAAAACGATAATAAAAGATAATACTTTTATTGGATCAAATTCAGCATTAGTTGCTCCAGTTACAATAGGTAAAAATAGTGTTGTTGGCGCAGGTTCAGTCATAACAAAAAATGTAAAAAATGAGACATTAGCCCTAACACGAACTCTACAATCAGAAATTAAAAATTATAAAAGAAAGAAAAAATAAATATGTGTGGAATTATTGGTATCAATAGCAAGAAACCGGTTTCTGCTTCAATTATTAATTCTCTTAAGAAATTGGAATATAGAGGCTATGACTCAGCAGGTATCGCAACTCTTTCTGCCGGATCTATCAATGAAGTTAAATTAGAGGGTAGAGTTGATAATCTTGAAAAAAATTCTGTAGTTAAAAATATGGAAGGAACAATCGGGATCGGTCATGTAAGATGGGCAACACATGGTCTACCTAATAGTATAAATGCTCACCCTCACTCCTCTCAAAATGTCTCGGTTGTTCACAATGGTATAATTGAAAATTCTACTTTGTTAAAAAAATTTCTGGTCAGTAAGGGACATAAATTTAAATCACAAACAGACACTGAAGTAATCGTTCATTTAATTACAGAGAATTTAAAAACAGAAAATATTATTAACTCAATTACAAAAACTTTAAAATCTCTTCATGGCAGTTTTGCTTTAGGAATTATATTTAAAGATCAACCAGATTTAATTATTGGAGCTAGAAGGGGGTCACCCTTGGCTGTGGGTTACGGTCCAAATGAAAATTATCTAGGTTCAGACTCCTATGCGCTTAAATCAATGACCAATAAAATAACTTACTTAAGTGATGGAGAATTTTGTGTAATTAAAAAAGATCATGTAGAATTTTTTAATGAAGACGGAATAAAGATAAATAAAAAAGTTTTAGAACTGTCATCTGAAGAGGAAAAATATGACAAAGGTGATTATAAACATTTCATGGCAAAGGAGATAGAGGAACAACCAACTACTCTCAAAAATGGAATTAAGGAGTACTTAGATACATCAAATAATGATATTAATATCTTCAACTTTCCTTGGAAAATAAATGAAATTTCAACAATTACATTAATAGGTTGTGGTACAGCTTATCATTCATGCTTGATGGCAAAGTATTGGTTTGAAGAACTAACAACTTTAAATGTTAATGTCGATATAGCTTCAGAGTTTAGATATAGAAAAAATAGATTTAAAAAAGATACTTTATATGTGTTTGTCTCTCAATCTGGTGAAACAGCTGATACTTATGCAGCATTAAGCTTATGTAAATCTAAGGAAATGAAGACATGTTCAGTCGTGAATGTTATTGAAAGCTCAATTGCAAGAGACTCAGAATTTGTATTGCCAATTCATTGTGGCACTGAAATTGGTGTTGCTTCGACTAAAGCTTTTTTAGGACAAATTTTGATACTTTATTTATTAGCCTTAAAACTTGGTTTTTTGAGAAAGGATCTCAAGAGAGAATTATTCAATAAAAAACTCAAAGATTTAAAAGAGTTGCCCGATTTAGTCCAACAGACTTTATTAACTGATAATAAAATTCAAACAATATCCAAAACTTTTAATGAGGCAAAAGGATCAATGTTTTTAGGCAGAGGTTTTTCTTATCCAATTGCACTTGAAGGGGCATTGAAGCTTAAAGAATTATCATATATCCACGCAGAAGGTTATCCTGCCGGTGAAATGAAACATGGGCCGTTAGCACTCATCGAGGAGGGTATGCCAGTAGTTGTTCTAGCTCCTAGGGATGATTACTATAAAAAAACTATTTCTAACATGCAGGAAGTGATTGCCAGAGGTGCGAAAGTTTTATTGATAACAAATAAAAGTAAAGATGAAATTATTTCAGAAAATATTTGGGAAACGATTGAGGTTGAAACTACAAATGCAGATCTTTTACCTTTTCTTTTAACAGTGCCATTACAAAAACTCGCTTATTATTCAGCATTAAAAAAAGGTTATGATATAGATAAGCCTAGAAATTTAGCTAAATCTGTAACAGTTGAATAGTTAATATGCTACGATTTAAATTATGGAAAATTTAATTAAAGATTATATTACTTACTTCTCTAAAAAAGACATCTCATCTTTAGAAAAATTATTAGCAGAAGATGTTAAATTAATTGATTGGGAAATCTTAGCAAACGGGAAGAAAGAGGTATTAGATGCCAATAAAAAAATATTTGACTCATTTAAATCTATTAACGTTGAATTAAAAGAAATTTTCATTAAAGATATGACTGCAGCGTGTTTATTAGAGATATTAATAAATAATAAAGACAAAATTAAAGTTGTAGATATAATAAAGTTTAATAATGACAATAAAATAATATTAATTTCTGCTTTTAAGCAGTAATTAATCCAATAATTAAGTTTAGTAACCGTTGAATAATATAAAAACTCTGCTACAACAATCTTGAGTTGAATATGAAAAATTGGAAAGTAAATAGCTGGAGAAAACTTCCTGTAAAACACATACCTAGGTATGACGACGAGAAGGAATTAAATACTGTTTTAAATAAACTGAAAACTTTTCCTCCTCTTGTATTCGCAGGTGAGACTAGACATCTTAAAGAACAATTAGCCAAAGTTGTTGATGGTAAAGCATTCCTTCTTCAAGGAGGAGACTGTGCTGAAAGTTTTGCAGAGTTTCACCCAGATAATATTAGAGATACCTTTAAAGTTATCCTTCAAATGTCTTTAATATTAACTTATTCAGCATCACTACCAGTTGTTAAACTTGGAAGAATTGCTGGACAATTTTCAAAACCTAGAAGTGCGTCTACAGAAAAACAAGGTGATAAAGAATTACCAAGTTATTTAGGAGATAACATTAACGCAATCGATTTTAATGAGAAAGCCAGAAGACCAGATCCAAAAAGAATGTTTAAGGCTTATTCTCAATCAGCATCTACACTCAACTTATTAAGAGCATTTTCAAAAGGCGGATTTGCAGATCTAAATAAAGTTCATTTATGGAATTTAGATTATATTAAAAAAAGCCCCCAGGCTAAAAAGTTTAAGGAGTTAGAGGATAAAATTGCTGATGCTCTAGCTTTTATGGAAGCTTGTGGAATAACTTCAGATTTTAACAATAGATTATACACAGTTAATTTTTGGACTTCACATGAAGCCTTGCACCTACCTTTTGAGGAAAGTATGACCAGAGTAGACTCAACCACTGGAGAATATCATGATACGTCAGCCCATTTTGTATGGATTGGTGATAGGACAAGACAATTGGATGGAGGTCATGTTGAATTTTGTAAAGGTATTGAAAACCCAATAGGTATTAAATGTGGTCCAACATCTAAACCTGATGAAATTGCAAAAATCTGCGAGGTTTTAAATCCAAAAAATGATAAAGGTAAAATAACTTTAATCTCTCGTTTCGGTTATCAAAATGTAGAAAAGTTTCTACCAAAATTAATTAGAGTTATAAAAAAAGAGGGCTTAAATGTTATTTGGTCTTGTGACCCTATGCACGGTAATACATTGGTGTCCTCGACAGGGTTTAAAACAAGACCGTTTAATAATGTTGTAAATGAAGTTAAAAATGTATTTCAAGTACATCAAAGCGAAGGATCTTACGCAGGAGGTCTTCATATTGAAATGACGGGTCAAAATGTGACTGAGTGTACTGGTGGTGCAAAAAATATATCTGAACAAGATCTATCAAGCCGTTATCATACACATTGCGACCCAAGATTAAATGCAGATCAATCTATCGAATTAGCTTTTTTAATTTCAGATGAAATTAAGAAAAACTCTAATTACGCAAAAAACATTATTAAAGCAGCTTCTTAAAAGCTTATTTAATTGAATTGGCTTATTAAGTATGACTATTAATTCTATACAATATTAATTAAAAGTGACTATATCTTAAAAATGACTAAAAAACTAAAAATAGCACTAGCACAATTAAATCCTTTAGTGGGTGATGTTACTGGTAATGTAAATAAATTAATAACTATCAGATCAAAATTAGATAGTGATGTCGATTTATTAGTTGCACCAGAACTTTATGTTTCTGGATACCCTATAGATGATTTAGTTTTAAGAGAGGATTTTTTAAATTTAGTTGAAAGTGAAATAAAAAGACTTGTAGAAATTACAAAAGATAGAAAATCAGCATTGATATTTGGGGCACCCAGAAAAGATAACATATCCATAAAAAATTCAGTTTATGTTGTCGAAAACGGTAGAATAGTTGCAATTAAAGATAAATTTGAACTTCCAAATACTGGAGTTTTTGACGAACAAAGAATATTCACTCAAGGTAAATTGGAGGATTGTGCGGACATAAAAAATATTAAGTTCGGATTACCAATTTGTGAAGATATTTGGGAAAAAAAAGTTCTTGAAAAACTATCAAAATCTGGAGCAGAGATTATTATTGCAATAAATGCATCGCCATTTACCATTACTAAGAGTTTTGAAAGAGAGCGTGTAGCTTTATCGCGAGTAAAAGAAACTGAACTTCCACTAATTTACCTTAATAGAACAGGTGGACAAGATGAGCTAATATTTGATGGTTCTTCTTTTGCTTTAAATCATGATGGAAATAAATTTTTTTGTTCCTCGGAGTTTAAAGAGGAAGTTTCATTTATAAATTTTGAAAAACAAAATGAAAAATGGGTTGGTAGTGGAAATCTAAATAAAAATACCTCTGAAATAGAAAGACTGTATAAAGCTTTAGTTCTTGGATTAAGGGATTATGTTAATAATAATAATTTTTCTGGTGTTGTTTTAGGTTTATCTGGTGGAATTGACTCTGCTCTTGTTGCAGCAATAGCAACTGATGCTTTTGGACCTGAAAAAGTGCAAGCTATCATGCTTCCAAGCCCTTTTACAGGAAAAGAGAGTCTAAATGACGCAAAGGATACTGCTAATTTTTTGAAAATTAAATTTTCTAATTTAGAAATAAATGAAGCCATGAAAATTATTGATAAAACTTTAGGAAAATTTAATGGTAAAAATTTTTCACCGGGTGTTACAGAAGAAAATATTCAATCAAGGTTAAGAGGATTATTGCTTATGGCCCTGTCAAACAGATATGGTTACATGGTACTTGCAACTGGTAATAAATCCGAGTATGCCGTTGGGTATTCAACATTGTATGGTGATATGTGTGGAGGTTTTGCCCCTATCAAAGATGTATGGAAAACAGATGTTTTTAAGTTATGTAAGTGGAGAAATGAAAATTTTTCTGAGTTATTTAAAGGACCTAAAGGAAAAGTTATTCCTGATAATATAATTACTAAGGCTCCGACAGCTGAATTAAAAGAAAACCAAAAAGATACTGATAACTTGCCAGAGTATGAAATCTTAGATGAAATTTTAAAAGGTTTAGTGGAAAGAGAAATTTCGGTAGAAAAGATTATATCAAAAGGTTTTGAAAGAAAAATTGTTGAAAAAACAGCTCAATTATTAGCTAGATCTGAATATAAAAGGTTTCAAGCAGCACCTGGACCAAAGGTAACATCAAAAGCTTTCGGTAGAGATAGAAGATTTCCGCTTACAAGTGGATTTAGAAATTGGAACTAAATGAATCAAGATATATTTTTATCTAATAGTTTAGGAAATAAAAAAGAAAAATTTAATCCAATTGATCCAAAAAATATTGGAATGTATGTTTGCGGACCTACAGTTTATGATGATCCACATATTGGAAATGCAAGACCTTTAATAGTATTTGATATTTTATTTAAGGTATTAAAATGCAAGTACGGACATAAATCTGTTACCTACGTGCGTAATATTACAGATATTGACGATAAAATTATCAAGTCATCTGAAGAAAAAAAAATTTCTATAACTGAATTGACTACTAATGTTACAAAAAAGTTTCATGAGGATTGTAATTATTTAAATTGTGAACCTCCAACTTATGAACCCAAGGCTACAGAAAATATTGAATTAATGATTGATATGATAAATGAATTAATCAAAGGTCAATTTGCCTATGAAAATGAAAAACATGTATATTTTAAGGTGAAAAAATTTGAGGATTATGGGAAGCTATCAAATAAAAATATTGATGATTTGATTGCAGGTTCAAGAATCGAACCATCAGATAAAAAGCAAAGTCCAGAGGACTTTGTATTATGGAAACCATCCGTAAATAATGAGCCTTCATGGGATTCGCCCTGGGGCAAGGGAAGACCGGGTTGGCATTTAGAGTGTTCAGCAATGTCAAAAAAATATCTTGGAAATACTTTTGACATTCATGGTGGGGGTAGAGACTTAATATTTCCACATCATGAAAATGAGATAGCACAGTCGGTATGCGCCAATAAAACAAAAAAATTTGCAAATTATTGGGTGCATAATAATTTCATCACAATGTCAAAAGAAAAAATGGCTAAATCACAAGGAAACATTTTAAAGATAAGTGAGTTTAAAAAAAAATTTAATGGTCAAGTTTTAAGGCTGGCGTTAATTAGTTCTCATTATAGTCAGCCTCTCGACTGGAACGAAAAACTTATGGATAATTGTGAAAAAACTATTAACAAATGGTATAATTGTTATACGCCCGTTAAAGAAAAGATTTTGATAGAAGATGATGATTTAAAACCCTTGTACGATGACCTAAATACACCAGGATATATTGCTGTATTACATAAACTTTATGATAAAGCTAAAGATGGTAATCAAGAAAAAAAACAAAAATTTACAATTGCTTGTAAATTTATTGGTCTATTGTGTCAGTCTAAAGAGGAATGGGATAATTTTAAGAAACAAAATTTAAAACTCTCTGAAAAAGATATTTTAAAAAAAATTGAAGAAAGAAATCTAGCGAGAGATAAAAAAGATTATGAATTAGCTGATAAAATTAGAAATGAGTTATTACACAAAGGTGTTTTAATAGAAGACAAAGATGGTAAAACACTGTGGAAAATTAAATGAGTAAAGAAAGATTATACATATTTGACACAACACTTAGAGATGGAGCACAAACTCAAGGCGTGCATTTTTCAATTGATGAAAAAGCAAAAATTGCGCATGCTTTAGATGATCTTGGTGTAGATTACATTGAAGGAGGTTGGCCAGGTGCTAATCCGTCTGATACGGAATTTTTTCAGAAAGGTTTAGATTTAAAGAAGTCTACCTTTACCGCTTTTGGAATGACAAAAAAAGCGGGACGAAGTGCTGAAAATGATCCAGGTTTGTCAGCAATTTTAAATTCTAATACTAAATCTGTTTGTTTAGTTGGAAAGTCTTGGGATTTTCATGTCGATGTTGCATTAGGAATATCTAAAGAGGAAAATTTAGAAAACATTAAAGAAACAACAAAGCATTTTGTAAAAAACAATAAAGAGTTCATGTTTGATGCAGAACATTTCTTTGATGGCTACAAGGCAAACCCCAAATATGCTTTAGCTTGCATCAAAGCTGCTTATGATAACGGAGCTAAATGGATAGTTCTATGTGATACTAATGGCGGCACACTTCCTCATGAAGTAACTAAGATAGTAAAAGAAGTTTCTGAACACATACCTGGTGAAAATTTAGGTATTCATGCACATAATGATACTGGTAACGCTGTTGCAAACTCAATAGCAGCTGTTTTATCTGGAGCGAGACAAATTCAAGGCACTATAAATGGCTTAGGTGAAAGATGCGGTAATGCCAATTTAATGTCAATTATTCCAACTTTTCATCTTAAGAAAGAGTTATCAGATAAATTTGAAATAAGTATAAAAGAAAAAAATATCAAACATATTACACAATGTTCAAGGTTGCTTGATGAGATACTTAATAGAAAACCAAATAAACATTTACCATATGTTGGTGCTGCAGCGTTTTCACATAAAGGCGGTTTACATGTATCTGCTGTTCAAAAAGATCCTAAAACTTATGAGCACATAAATCCTGAAGAAGTTGGTAATAACAGAAATATAGTTGTTTCTGATCAGTCAGGTAAATCAAATATCCTGTCTAGACTCAAAACTATTGGAGTCGATATTAAGGAAAATGATCCTAAAGTTAAAAAACTATTAGAAGAAGTTAAAGATAGAGAATTCATTGGTTATAGTTATGATGGAGCAGATGCATCTTTTGAATTACTTGCTAGAAGAGTAATGGGAGAAATTCCAAGATATATCTCAATAAAAGAATACGACGTTTCTGTTTCAAAAAACGATCAAGATAAAATAATTTCTAAAGCAAAAGCAAAATTAGAAGTTGATGGTGAACAAATAGTCTGTGAAGGTGAAGGTAATGGACCCGTACATGCTTTAGACAACGCTATAAGAAATAATGTTACTAAGTTAGAAAAATATTCTGAATATTTAAAAGATTTAAAACTAGTTGACTATAAGGTAAGAATTTTGAATACAGGAACTGAAGCTACCACTAGAGTATCTATTGAAAGCACAGATTCCCAAGGAAAAAATTGGTTTACAATCGGCGTATCACCAAACATAATTGATGCATCTTTTAAAGCTCTTATCGATAGTTTAGATTTCAAATTGTTTAAAGATAAAGCTCCTGCAAGTAAATAAATGAAAATTAAAAAGTTCTCGATGAAACCTGCTGATATTGAAAGCAGGGTTGGAGCAAAACCTGTCGTTTGTTACCCAAATGATAGCATAAATAATAATCTTGATATATTACATGAAGCAAGAAAACACATTAAACAAGTCGATGAAATTATAATTCCACCAAGAGATGCTAAAACTTTCAATGTTAAATCAGGTAATTTCTTTAGAATAGAAAGCATTGAAGGTCCACAGGTAGGAGATTTGAATATATTTCAAGCTGATAATTTAAATGAAAAGTTTTATTCTGGAAAAACTAGAGCTCTCTACGGAACACATATTTCAGTTGGAGACAAAATGTTCAGCAGTTTCCCATATTTGAGATCATTGGCAACAATTACATGGGATACATTAGATTGGTATGGTTATGATCAAGATGGGGGCTCGGTTCATGATGTTATTGGAACTAGATGTGATCCTTATACTCACAAGCTAAAATCAAACCACGATTACCATTATTGTTGTCATTCAAATTTAACTAGAGCTTTAGTTAAGGAAAAGAATTTAAAAGTAGATGACGCAGAAAAAATTGTGCACGATGTATTAAATGTATTTATGCTTACTGGTTTTACCAATGACACGAAACAATATTTTATGAAATCTAGCCCAGTAAGACCTGGCGACTATTTAGAATTTTTTGCAGACACAGATTTATTAGGAGCTTTATCTGCTTGCCCGGGTGGAGACTGTGGATCAGAACATTCATCAGATGTAGCAAAATGTTATCCATTAAAGGTTTCTATATGGGATGTTGATAAAAAATTCTTAAAAGGAATCAATCCATCTAAATTGTCTAATTATGATAGAAATCACGGCATCAAATAAATGAAAAAAAATAAAGTTGCATTTATTTTACACAAACCTCAGCTTTCAGAAAATATTGGTGCTTGCGCAAGAGCGTTAAAGAATTTTAATTTTCAAAAGCTCTATCTGATTGATCCAAAACCTATTTTTCCTAATGATAAGATATTAGCGACATCCGTTGGAGCAAAAGATATTATAAAAAAAAGTAAAGTGTTTAATAATTTAGAAAGTTCCTTAGGAAATATCGATATATTGATTGCTACATCTGCAAGATTTAGAAATAAAAATGTGAAACATATTAATCTTGAGGGTTTAAAAAAAATAGATTTTAGAAAAAAAATTGGATTTTTATTTGGCTCAGAAGCATCAGGTTTATCAAATAAAGAAGTTAGTTATGCAAATTACACTTTACAAATTCCAACAAATATTAATTTTAAATCTTTGAATTTATCTCACAGCCTTATTATCATTGCACAATTTATATCAAGTTTTTTAAGCTCTAAATCAAACCAGTTTAAAAAATCCAAAAAGGTAAAGAAAGCTTCTAAAAAAGAAATTCAATCTATGATTCATTTATGTCTAAATAATCTCAACGAAATAAACTTTTTTAAACCAAAAGAAAAAAAACCTATAATGCTTGAAAATTTAAGAAATATTTTTTATAGAATGGAACTTTCAGATAAAGAAACTCGTATTTTATCAAGTGTATTTGCAAGTCTTGGTAAAAAACGCTGATTGACAAAATAATGAGTAAGTTTATAAGACCTTTTACTAAATGACAAAAAGATTAAACTCTAAACACAAAATTGATAGAAGATTAAAAGTTAACTTATGGGGAAGACCCAAAAGTCCTTTTAACACAAGAGCATATGGCCCAGGTCAACATGGCCAAACAAAAACTTCTAAGCCGTCAGATTACGGTATTCAATTACAAGCCAAACAAAAACTTAAAGCATATTATGGTAATATTAACGAGAGACAATTTAGAAATATTTATAAAAAAGCTAGTATGCAAAGAGGTGATACTGGTGAAAATTTGATAGGTTTATTAGAAAGAAGATTAGATGCAATTATTTATAGAGCAAAATTTGCAACTACTATTTTTTCTGCGAGACAACTAATTAATCACGGTCATGTTAAGGTCAATGGTAAAAGAGTAAACATTTCTAGTTACTTAGTAAAAGAGGAAGACTCAATTGAAATTAAGGACAAATCAAAACAGCTAGCTATTATAGATATAGCTATGGCAAATAAAGAGAGAGAAATCCCTGAATATATTCAAATGGATGAAAAAAATAAAAAACTTAAATTTGTAAGAGTTCCTAAATTCGAAGAGGTCCCTTATCCAATCGTTATGGAACCTAATTTGGTAATCGAGTATTATTCTAGATAGATTGTTAAAAAAAATATTGATTAATATTCTATATTTTTAGTTTATGTTTGAACAAAATGAAATTTTTTTCAAATTTATTTTTAGCTTATTTTCAAAAATATAAAAAAAATTTTGTAATTTTACTTTTAGTTTCTTTTTTTGATTTACAAAATCATACTTTTTCAGCTGATTATTCATTAAGTTTTGATGGCTCAACAAATTATGTAGACTTTCCTTTTGACGCGTCAATGAACCCAACTGGAGATTTTTCAGTAAACGTTTGGGTTAAAACAGGAGCTTCAAGTGATTTTCAGTCATCAGTGACATCTCGAACAGACACGATTAATGGAGATGAAGGAGGTGGCTTTATGGTTTATATAGCAGCTGATGAAGAATGGTCTTTTTGGGCAGGTGATGGAGCTGATGATGATACCTGGGCACAAGTGAATTCCAGCACAGACATAAATATAGGAACCTGGCAAATGCAGACCGTTACATTTCAAGAATCTACTAACGTAATGAAACTTTATGTTGATGGTGTTGCATTAGTTGCTGACAATAATGGTAAAGTTCCAATTGTTGAAAATACAAATCAAAGATTGTACATAGGTGCTGGTAGAACTAACAAATATCCTCACATTCCAAATGATGCTGACAATAGAGTAAAATATCATTTTAACGGCAAAATAGATGAGGTGGCTATATGGAGTTCAACACTCTCTGCAGCAGAAATAGTACAATTGTATAATGGAGGAGAAACTTTGTATGCAGGTGAGAACTATGGTGATTATACCTCATCAGGATCTTTAAGTGAGTATTGGTCAATGGATGACGAAGTAAATGGTGAAAATAATGGAACAGGCTCATCCACATTATTTGGAGAGGTAAATAATAATGATGGAACACTTATTAATAGCCCTACTTGGGATAAAGATGATTTTCCAGGAACTGCCCCAACATTAAGTTCATCTTCACCAAGTGATAATGAAACAGATGTAGATTGTTCTACAAATATAGTTTTAAATTTCAGTGAAATTATTAAAATTGGAAGTGGAAATATTACTTTAAAAAAAGCTAGTGATAACAGCGTTGTGCAAACTTTTAATGTTGCAACTGATGCAACTTTATCAAGCAATACTCAAATAACTTTAAACCCATCATCTGATTTAGAGATAAATTCAGATTATTACGTTCAGATAGATGCAACTGCAATCATAGATATTTCAAGAAATAATTACGCTGGGATACCAAGTGACGATACAACCACATATAATTTTTCAACTGGAACCACAAGATCAAATCCATTGAATAATAAAGATGTAGTAGGATTGATCGAAGCTCAAACTAGTGCACCTAAAAAAATACTTTCACATGTAATCAGCCCAATTTTCAACAGACTTAATTGGATAAGAGGTTATAGCTTGGAAGAAGATTTAAAACCTCAAAGTATTAATCTAAATTTTGTTGATCCTAAATTAGAAAAAATTTCAGAAATACTTTTTCAGTCAGTCAATTATAACAAACCTCAAAAAAATATAAAAGAAAGATGGTTATTTTGGAGTGAGGGTAGTGTGAGTGTTGGAGGAGTTGGTAGCACTAAAAATTCATCAAGAAAGGATATTTCTTCAAAAGCAATAACATTAGGATTTGATAAGAAAACTGACGAAAAAACTGTACAAGGTTACACTATTACTTATACCGACGAGGATGTAGATGTGGGTAATAAGGGTACATCTACAGATATTGATGCATACAGTTTTTCAACTTATAGAACACTCAACATTGGAAAAAATAAATATTTAGAAGGAATTTTAGGATTAAGTAGACTCGATTTCAAAAATATAAGAAAAGATGGCAACAATACTTTAAATGGTGATAGAAACGGAAATCAAGTTTTTGGGTCTTTGCATTATATAAATACTTTCAAAAAAAAAAATAGAGATATATCCCCAAACTTTAAACTAGATATTAGTCATACAACTTTAGATGATTATAGTGAAAAAGGAATTAATGCTCTTCAGTACGACAAACAAACTGTTGAAACGTTAGGAATATCTGGAGGTTTTATTATAAGTAATGAAATTTTAAAAGAGGATTACATTTTAAGACCCTCTATGGCTTTAGACCTTGGTTATGATCTTAGTCCAAGTTCCGATGTTTCTTTAAATTATGTGTCAGATCCTAACACAAAATATACTAAATCTATTGATCAAGAAGACGATGAGAGTATTAAAGGCAAAATTGGTTTTGATATATTAAATGATACAGGTCTTTCAATGATGTTTTTTTATGAGAGATTTCAAACTAAGAATAGTCATAGTGATACTTTATATTTGTTAACTGGATATGTTACTCATAGGAATGAAGAGTTTGTTTTAGAGTTGGAAAATGAAACTGCACAGATTAATTATAATCGAGTCATAAACGGTTTTGATATAAAATTAAGTTCAAACTATGATTTATTAAGCGAAATAGATAATTACGGTGCAAAAATAGAAGTTGTTAACAAGTTTTAAGACTTTTTATACTGAATATTTTTGTCCCCAAAGAGCTTTGCAAGTTCTCCGCTTGCATACATTTCTTTAACAATGTCACAACCACCGACAAATTCTTTTTTAATATAGAGCTGCGGTATTGTTGGCCAATCACTAAAAGTTTTTATACCATCCCTTAAAGATTGATCTTCCAAAACATTAATACCTTTGTAATTTACTTCAAGAATTTTGAGTATATTTGCAACTGCCATCGAAAATCCACATTGAGGAGCATCAGGAGTTCCTTTCATAAACAAACAAACCTCATTATTGTCTATGTGATTTTGTATTAAAGATTTTACTTGTTCATCCATTATTGTTCCTTTGTTTTGAGAGCTAAAGCATGC
The DNA here is from genome assembly GCA_902615445.1 of uncultured Pelagibacteraceae bacterium. GTDB lineage: Bacteria > Pseudomonadota > Alphaproteobacteria > Pelagibacterales > Pelagibacteraceae > Pelagibacter. The sequence continues at coordinate 89,219 of CACMOQ010000007.1, forward strand.
AACTCATTTCCCATTTTACCTTTAAGAGAGTTATATACCATTTTGTGTTGTTCAATCTTACTTTTACCAGAAAATTTTGACGAAGTAACTGTTGCTGAATAATGATTACCATCACCAGCCAAATCTTGTATTTCAACAGTGGCATCCGAAAAGGCCTCCTTTATTAATCTTTCAATTTCTTTTAAATCCATCGCCATTTTATTATCTCATATAATTTTTTAGCCAATTATTATTGTATGACTTTAATTCGTCAACTGGAACAATTGTCTTTTCATTAAAACTTACTGATTTTCCAACCAATGTTCCAATTTCATCATAATGAACTGCGTTTTTTTCTAAAATACTAGTTACTTTTTTTATATCAGATTTTGAAATTTCTATAATGTATCTTCCTTGGTCTTCGCTAAAAAAGTATTCAAATTCATTTAATAACGAATTAGGTTTTTTTATCTCAATCCCCATATTTCCATCAATACACATTTTTGAAACTCCTATTAAAATTCCTCCTAAAGATACATCATGAGCACTTTTAATATAATTATCCTCAATTAATTTTAAAATAGTTTCGCCATTATTTTTTTCATTAAACAAGTTTATCTCAGGAGGTGGGCCATTTTTTTCATCTAAAATTGTTCTAGCAAATAAACTTTGATCTAAATGACCTTCTGTTTTACCTATGATCAAAACCAAATTTCCTTCACTTTTAAAATTCATTGTAATCATTTTAGTGTAATCTTTTATTAATCCCACTCCACCTATTACAGGAGTTGGTTTAATTCCGATTTCCTTAGTTTGATTGTAAAAAGAAACATTTCCTGAGACCACAGGAAAAGCTAAGTATTTTGAAGCCTCGCCAATACCTTCAACGCATTCGACAAACTCACCCATATTTTCCTCTTTTTCAGGGCTTCCAAAATTAAGACAATTTGTAATTGCCACAGGTTTAGCCCCAACAGAAATTAAGTTTCTCCAACTTTCGCACACTATTTGTTTTCCACCAGTAAGTGGATGAGCCCAACAATAAACTGCAGAAGAGTCTACCGCTGCGGCTACGGCTTTGTTTGTTCCATGAACCCTAACAACACCAGAATTACCCCCAGGTTTTTGAATTGTATCACCCATTACAGTGTGATCATATTGTTCCCATATCCATTTTTTGCTACATACATTTGGATTTGATATCATCTTTTTTAAAACGTCTAAAATTTTTAAATTTTTAAGGTCTTTTTTTTGAATTTTATTTTTTTTTGGTAATTTTGTTTTTTTCCATTTACGATCATACATTGGGGAATTTTCTACTAGTATATTAATAGGTATTTTTGCCACTTGTTCTGAGTTAAAAAATAGTTCTATATTTTTTGTATTTGTAGTTTTTCCAATAACTGCAAAATCTAAACCCCATTTATCAAATATTTTTTTGGCTAAATTTTCTTTTCCATTTTCTAATACAATTAGCATTCTTTCCTGGCTTTCAGATAACATGATTTCATACGGTGTCATTTTGGTTTCTCTACACGGAACTTTATCTAAATTAATTTCAATTCCTAATTTACCCTTAGACGCCATTTCAATACTAGATGATGTCAATCCAGCAGCCCCCATATCTTGAATAGCTATTATAGAGTCTCCCGCCATTAGTTCTAAGCAAGCTTCTAATAAAAGTTTTTCTGTGAAAGGGTCTCCCACTTGTACGGTAGGTTTTTTTTCCTCAATTTTGTCATCAAAGCTAGCTGATGCCATACTAGCACCGTGAATTCCATCTCTTCCAGTTTTAGAACCGACATATATCACAGGCTTATTAAGCCCTGCGGCCTTAGAATAAAATATTTTATTCTTTTTAACTAATCCTAAAGTCATCGCATTAACTAAAATGTTTCCATTATAAGATCTATCAAAACAAGTTTGACCTCCAATAGTAGGAACACCCATACAATTTCCGTACCCTCCAATACCATGAACCACACCTCTCAATAAATTTTTAGTTTTTTTATGTTGTGTAGATCCAAAGTGAATAGAGTTTAAGTTTGCTATTGGTCTTGCTCCCATTGTAAATACGTCTCTCATTATTCCTCCTACGCCAGTTGCCGCTCCTTGATAAGGCTCAATGAAAGAAGGATGATTATGACTTTCAATTTTGAAAACAATTGCATCCCCATCTTCGATGTCAATTACCCCAGCGTTTTCACCAGGTCCCTGAATAACTTTTTTTCCTTTAGTGGGTAATTTCTTTAAATGAAGTCTAGAAGATTTATACGAGCAATGCTCGTTCCACATGGCTGAAAATATGCCAAGCTCTGTAAGATTAGGAGTCCTTTTAAGTAATTCACAAATAAGTTTGTATTCTTCAACCTTAAGTCCATGTTCCACTGCTAATTTTTCATTTACTTGCATTATTTAATATTATTAAGAAGGTTTTTAAAAAATAAGGAACCATCTTCACCAGATAAACAACTATCAATCATTCGTTCAGGGTGAGGCATCATTCCTAATACATTTTTTTCTTTATTTAAAATTCCAGCAATATTTTTAATTGAGCCATTTGGATTAAATTCTTCCTCTATTTTGCCATCATTATTACAATAATAGATTGCTACCTGATTATTATCTTTAATTTCTTTTAATTGGTCTTCAGTACAAAAATAGTTTCCCTCGTTGTGTGCAATGTGAAGTTCAAAAATATCTTTTTCAAGATTTTTAAAGTAGGGATTATCTTTATTATCGAGTTTTACAAATACATTCTTACAAATAAACTCTAAATATTTATTTCTTAATAAAACTCCTGGGACTAGACCAGTTTCAACTAATATTTGAAAACCGTTGCAAATACCCATAACTAAACCTCCTGATTTAGCAAAATTAATTACTGATTGCATAATTTTGGATTTAGAAGCAACGCTACCACAACGCAGGTAATCTCCATACGAGAAGCCACCTGGTAAAACAACTAAATCACTCTTAGGTAATTCAGGATCATTATGCCAAACCATTTTATTCTTAAAACCAAACTTTTTTAAAGCAACGTCCATGTCTCTATCGCAATTTGAACCAGGAAAGGTAATTACTGATGATTTCATTAATTATTGTATCTCAATAATTTTATAATTTTCAATGACAAGATTAGCCAAAAGTTTCTCACACATATCTTCAACAATCTCTTTAGCTTTTTTTGGATCGTTTTCGTTAACATCAATTTCAAAATATTTTCCTTGTCTGACCTCATTAACATTTTTAAAATTCATACCTTCTAAAGTTTGGTGTATTACTTTCCCTTGAGGATCTAAAACATCTTTTTTTAATGTTATTATTGCTGATATTTTCATTTATTTTTTTTCTTTACGGATGACAATTTTGTTACATTCACTGCGGATATATTAGACTGTTCATGCAATATCCCTAATCTTTTAGCAACTTCAGTGTAAGCAGGTATTAATCCTCCTAAATCTTTTCTAAATCTATCTTTATCAAGTTTTTTATCAGTTATTGAGTCCCACAATCTACAAGTATCTGGACTTATTTCATCGGCTAGAATTATTTCATTTTTTCCATTAATTTTTATTCTTCCAAATTCTAATTTAAAATCAATAAGGTTGATACCAACCCCTCTAAACATACCAATCATGAAATCGTTAATTCTTAGTATCATCTTTTTAATTTTATCTATCTCTTTTTTTGTTGCCCATTCAAAAGCATAAATATGCTCTTCAGCTATCAATGGATCTCCAAGTTTGTCGTCTTTCAAGCAATACTCAATTAAAGGTTCTTTAAGAACGGTTCCGTCTTCTATACCAAGTCTTTTGGTTAACGAACCAGTAGCAACATTTCTGACAACAAATTCGATTGGTAAAATATCAACCAACTTTATTACTTGTTCACGCATATTTAATCTTTTGACTAGGTGATTTTTAATTCCTATTTGGGACAGATTTGAGAGAATGTGTTCTGAAATTCTATTATTTAAAACTCCTTTTCCCTCAATTGTAGATTTTTTTTGGTTATTAAACGCTGTAGCGTCATCTTTAAAATATTGTATTACCAAATTCTTATCTTGTGTTGCATAAATAATCTTTGCTTTACCCTCGTATAATTTTTTTCCTTTTTTCATTATTTAAAAACTCTTCTAAAAATTAAATTTATATTCTTAAAATGCTTAGAGTAACTAAAAATAGATCTTAATCTTTTTGATGAGATTTTACTTGTTATATATTTATCGGATTGAATAGCTTCATACAAATTTAGATTTTCAGAAAAACATTTTTTTGAATATGTTTGAACCATTTTATAAGATTTTTCTCTAGTTAAACCAGTTTTCGTAAGCTCAAGCATCAATTCTTGAGAAAAAATTAAACCCTTTGTGATATTTAAATTCTCAAGCATTTTATTTGGATAAACAACCATATTGTCTAAAATATTTGTTAATCTAACCAAAGCAAAATCTAGAGTGATGTTGGCATCTGGACCAATATTTCTTTCTACACTTGAGTGAGAAATATCTCTTTCATGCCATAAAGCTATATTTTCTAATGCAGGAATAACCGCGCTTCTAATCATTCTTGCAAGACCTGTTAAATTTTCACTCAAGATTGGATTTTTTTTATGAGGCATAGCTGAAGAACCTTTTTGATTTTTTGAAAAAAATTCTTGCAACTCATAAACTTCTGTCCTTTGAAGATGTCTTATTTCAGTAGCAGCTCGCTCTATCGAACCAGCGATAATTCCTAAAACTGAGAAATAGAAAGCATGTCTATCCCTGGGGATTACTTGAGTTGAAATCGGTTCAATTTTTAGATTAAGTTTTTTGGCAACATGTTTTTCAACATTTGGATGAATGTTTGCAAAAGTTCCTACAGCCCCTGATATTGCACATGTTGATACTTCATCTATTGCACTTATTAATCTTTTTTTATTCCTTTTAAATTCCTCATAAAAAGATGCAAGTTTTAAACCAAATGTAATTGGTTCAGCATGAATTCCATGACTTCTTCCCATACAAGGTGTGAACTTGTATTTTTTTGCTTGTTTTTTTAAAACTTTTAAAATTTGGTCTAGGTCTCTAAGGATTATTTTTCCTGATTGCACTAGTTGAATATTGTAACTTGTATCTAAAACATCAGAAGAAGTCATGCCTTGATGAAGATATCTTGCTTTTATTCCTGCTTTTTCAGTAACCGAAGTTAAAAAAGCAATTACATCATGTTTTACTTGATTTTCAATTTGATGAATTCTTTTAACATTAATTCTTGTTTTTTTCCTGACTACTGATGATACACCTTTTGGTATTTGACCTAGCTTTTCCATTGCTTGAGCTGCCGCAATCTCAACATCTAGCCAGATTTTATATTTATTTTCCTCTGACCAAATATCAGTGAGTTCTTTTCTTGAGTATCTTTTTATCATTAATTATAAGTATGGGGGCTTTGAATAACCTTTAGCAGATTCTGTAAAGATTTCATAACCATTTTCTGTAATTCCTACTGTATGTTCAAATTGCGCAGATAAAGATTTATCTTTAGTAACTGCAGTCCAACCATCATTGAGTAATTTTGTATCAAATTTACCTTCGTTAATCATAGGTTCTATTGTAAAAGTCATTCCAGACTTTAGTTCCATACCAGTGTTTTTTTTGCCATAGTGTAAAACATTTGGTGGCTGATGAAA
>CACMOQ010000008.1 GCA_902615445.1 uncultured Pelagibacteraceae bacterium
TAAAAAAAGATGGAGCTATTTGGGTAATTGGTAGTTATCACAATATATTTAGAGTTGGTACAGTAATACAAAATTTAGGTTTTTGGATTTTAAATGACGTCATTTGGAATAAAAAAAATCCAATGCCAAATTTTAGAGGAACACGTTTCACCAATGCCCACGAAACTTTAATTTGGGCATCTAAGTCTGAAAAATCAAAATATACTTTTAATTATCAATCATTAAAATGTTTAAATGACGATCTTCAAATGAGATCTAACTGGGAATTGCCGATTTGTAATGGTTCTGAAAGACTAAAAAAGAATGGAAAAAAAGTACATTCTACTCAAAAACCTGAGGCTCTACTTCACAGAATTTTATTAGCAACTTCAAATAAAAATGATTTAGTTTTAGACCCTTTTTTAGGATCAGGAACAACAGCAACAGTTGCAAAAAAATTGGGTAGAAATTATTACGGAATTGAAAAAGAAAAAACTTATTTCAAAGCTGCCGAACAAAGATTAAAGAAAGCAAAACCTATAGAAGATGATTATTTAGACACTTTGCAAAATGGTAGATCTAAGCCAAGAGTACCATTTGGGTCATTAGTTGAATTAGGTATAATTAAGCCAGGTACTACTATTTTTGATAATAAAAAGAAAATAAGTGCAAAGATCATGGCCGATGGCAGTATCAAACATGATCAAACTGAAGGGTCAATTCACAAAGTAGCAGCTACAATTTTAGGTGCTGAAAGTTGTAATGGATGGACTTATTGGTACTGTAATTTGAATGGTCGTGATGTTCCCATTGATCATTTAAGGCAAAGATTAATTTCAAATAACTAATTTCTATAAATTTTTCCCAAATAATTTTCTAAAAACTTTTTATTTTTGACTAACTTTTTTAAAAAAAAGTCTCTAAAAAACCTTGTTAAAGGATTAGATAAATGAAATGCAAATTGATTAATTTTTGATCTGTTGTTAACCATTCTTGTTTTATTTACTCTATTTCTAAAAAAATTACTTTCAGTATTATTTTCTATACTCTGGAATAATTCATATGAACCTTCTATTGATTGGGAGGCGCCTTGAGCAAATGATGGCGGAAAGGCAAAAAAAGCATCTCCTATTAAATGCATATTGTCATTTTTAGTCTTAAAAAAACTGTCACTTACAAATACTGGAAATATTTTTAGTTTTTTAATTTGGTCTAGAAATTCTCTCATCTCTATCGGAACTTTGTCTAAAATCCTTTTGATAAAATTTGCATCATTAAATAATGAGTGGTTTTTTTGCTCTTCTTTATTAAGTTTATATTTCATTATAGCTATGAAATTTAAATCTCCATTTTGATTTACTGGATAAATTACATAGTGGAAATCTGGTCCTAAAAATAACGAGATATTTCTACAATTAATTTTTTGAGAAATAGGTATTGTTCCTCTAATAGCTAACGTTTTATTATATCTTGGAGTTGTTTGATTTTCTAAAATGAGACTTTTACTTTTTGAAAAAACTCCATCAGAAATAATTAGATGATCACATTCAGAAGTCTCATTATTTTCAAATATAAGTTGGATCTTTTGGTTTTGCTGAACTATCTTCGAAATGCTGTGATTTATTTTAATTACGTTTTCTAAATCTTTTTTTAAAAATTTAACTAATTCAGACCTTTTTAAAGTGGTATACTTGCAGTCTGCTGAATTATAATCAGAAATATTCAAATCACATATCTTATTTGAACTTTCGATAGAGTAAAAATTTATTTTATCTGGATTGAATTTTTGATCATTTTTAAACTTATCAAACCCAATTTGATTTAAAAGTTTTACACTATTAACAGATAATTGAATTCCATAACCTTCATCTAAGTTAATTGAGAGACTCTTTTCATAAACTGTAATTTGATAATTTGAGTTTTTTTTAAATAAATTCGCAATGAATAACCCAGAAATACCTGCTCCAATAATGGCAATTTTTTTCATCAATTTTTCTCTAAGTATTGAACAATTTTTTTTGTAAATGATGGCAGCATATAACTATTCATCTTTGTTCCATCTACCCAATAAGAGTAGGGAAATTTTTTATTATCATTTGAATACTCAATTTTTATATTCATATTCATATTAGACATTTTGAAATTTAAATTTTCATCAAAATTTTTAGGATTTGATAGTTCCACCATTGGAAAGATAGATAAATTTTTTAAAAAATTAAATTTTGTGTTTTTAATTAGTAGATACCTTTGTTTTTTTTTGTAAACTTTAAGTATAAAATATTTATCTTTATTCTTCTTAATATTTTTAGTTAAAGTAAAATCTTTCTTTTTATAAGATTTACAATTTTTTATAATTGGACACCGATTACATAATGGGTTTTTTGGTTTGCATATCAGGGCTCCTAACTCCATTAAGGCTTGAGCATAATCACTAGATCTTAGGGTTTTGCCAAATACAGTTTTCTTTTGTAGCAAGTAATCTTTTTGAATTTCTTTATTTTTCTTTAAATAAAGATATCTTTTTAAAAGTCTTTCAATATTTCCGTCTAAAGGGATAAATGGTTTGTTAAATGCGATAGCTAAAATCGCATTTGCAGTATAACTTCCAATTCCAGGAAGCTTTAATAAATCCTCAAGGTTGTCAGGCAATTTCCCCTCAAAATTTTTGATAATAGATTGAGCAGTTTTTTTAAGATTTCTTGCTCTTGAGTAATATCCAAGACCCTCCCAAAGTTTTATTAATTTTTTATCATTAACTTTGGCAAGAGAATTTATAGAAGGTAAATTTTTTATAAATCTATTAAAAAAAGGAATTACAGTTCTAACCTGAGTTTGTTGCAACATAAATTCACTTATTAATGTGTAATATTGTTTCTTTTCTAAAGAAAATTTTTTTCTCCAAGGTAAAGATCTTTTATTTAAATCGTACCATTTAATAATTTTTTTTGTTATTATGTTTTCTTTCATATGCAATATAAAAATAATACTAAGCAGAGATTTAACTCCATTCAAGGTTTAAGATCCTTAAAAGACGCTTTGCCAAAAAATATTAAAAAAGTAATTAATAATAGAGGTCAAGTTTATTCAAAAATAGTCAATAACTGGAAGATTATAGCTGGAAAAAGTCTCTTTAAAGTTTGTTACCCAAAATCATTTAAGAGTTCAAATAAATTTGGAGTAAGTACTCTATTAATAATGGTTCAAAGAGGCAAAGAGGTAGATTTAGAATATTCTAAAAAAGAAATTATAGATAGAACGAATAATTTTTTTGGAAAGATAGTTGTAGAAAAGATTAAATTTACCAGCTTTGATTATGAGGAAAGAATTGATAATCAAGAAGATAGATTAAATCCTAGTGTGACAAAAGATAAATTTAATAATAGAATTAAAAATATTAAAAATGATAAAATTAAAAAATCTTTAATAGAATTAACTAAAATATTCAGAGAAAAATGAAAAAGCCTTTATTTGTTCTTATTGCAATTTTTGGATTTTTTGTCACTTCAAGTGCCGAAACTATAAGAATTACCTCGGGAAAAGAAAATGCTAAGATTACAATTATTGCCTATGAGTCCTTAACTTGTAGCCATTGTGCTGATTTTCATAAAAAAATTTATCCTCAACTTAAAAAGGATTTTGTTGATCCAGGTTTAGTGAAAATTGAATTTAGACATTTTCCACTAGATGCTGCAGCTTTTAATGCTTCAAAAATTGCTCAATGTAACGAACAACAAAGTTTAGAAATTTTAGAGAGCTTATACACTAATCAAAAAGACTGGATTAGAGGAAAAACTGTTGCTGAGTTAAACGATAATCTCAAAAAATTCATTAATAATAAAGGCTACAAAATTGATTTCGAAAAATGTATTAATGATAAAGAAATTGAGGATTTCGTTTTAAATGATCGAATCGAGGGAGCTAAAAATTTTAAAGTCAATTCTACTCCCACGATAATAATCAACAACAAAAAGTTTGATAAATCTCTTAATTATAAAAATTTGAAAAAAACATTAGAAAAACTGATATAAGTTGTTCTATGGACTTTAAAAAAATCCAACTTAATGGATTCAAATCATTTGCAGATAAATCAAATTTTATAATTGAGGATGGTTTGACTGGAATAGTTGGGCCAAATGGTTGTGGAAAATCTAATATCGTTGAGTCTCTTAGATGGGTCATGGGAGAGACATCTGCAAAAAGTATGCGGGGCTCTGGAATGGAAGATGTTATATTTTCTGGTACTTCAAACAAGCCATCTAAAAATATTGCAGAGGTCTCAGTTACTGTCTCAAAACAAGCTGATGAAGGACCTGTGCAATATAGAGAACTCGAGGAAATAAATATTAGAAGAAAAATTGAGAAAGATAAAGGCTCAAAGTTTTACATAAACGATAAAGAAGTAAGGGCAAGGGATGCACAAATGTTTTTTGCTGACTTATCAACTGGTGCCCACTCACCATCAATGATCAGTCAAGGTCGAATAGGTGCTCTTGTTACTGCAAAACCAACTGATAGAAGAGCAATTTTAGAAGAGGCGGCAGGAATATCGGGCTTACATGTTCGACGGCATGAGGCTGAATTAAGATTAAATGCAGCAGAAAATAATTTGAAAAGAGCTGATGAATTAAGAAGACAACAAGAAAAACAGCTTGCAAATCTAAAAAAGCAAGCTGAAGAAGCAACTAAATATAAAAATATTTCTGATGAAATCAAAAAAATAGAGGCTGGTTTATATTATTTAAAATTAATAGAAATCGGCAAAGAAATTCGTGTTGAAACAGAAATTAATTCAGAAGCAATGGATGAAGTAACTGGTTTTAATGATAAAATTTCTAAAATTGAAAATTTAATAAAGCTTGAATTAGATAAAGTAACGCCCTTGCGAGAAAAAAATATTGAAATTCTATCTAGAATTCAAAGACTTAATTTAGAGCTTCAAGGTCTAGATAAAGAGAATACAAGAATACAAGATGAAATTGAAAATATTAAAAAAACGCTGCAGACATTAGATGATGATATCAATAGAGAAAAAGGAATTATCATCGATGCAAACTCAAACGAAAAAAGATTAAAAGAAGAAAAAAAAGAACTTATTGAAATTGATTCAAAATACTATGAAACTGAAAAAAAATCTAATGAGGATTTAAATAATAGCAAAAATAGTCTGCATCAAGAAATTGAAAAAATTAAAGAATTAATTAAATCTAATCAAAATGAAAATGCAATTAATACACTTGAAAGTTCTAAATTGTTAATCGATGAGTATGCGAATAGTTTCAGTAAGAACCAAAATATCAAAAAAGAGTCTGTAAAAAGAAATGAAAGAATAAGTGTCATTGAAAAAGAAATAGAAAGTTGGAAGAATCTTTTATCTAATTCTAAAAAGATGGTAGATGAATTAACTGGTCGAAAAGATAAGCTAAATAATCAATTGGACCAATTAGATAATCAACCGAAACTACAAGCTGAAAAAAAAGGTCAAATCTCTGAAGGTTTAAGAATTTCTGAGAAAGAAAAAAATGAAAATGAGATAATCATAAATAACACTGATGAAAAAATAGATACACTTAGAAGTCAATTAGATGAAATTCAAGAGCAATCTATTCAAATTAGAGAACGTAAAGCAAGTTCAGGTGCAACGATAGAGGGTTTAAAAAAAAGAAAAGATGATTTGATAGACAGAGTAGGTTCAGAGCTTAATCTAACAGAAGAAAATATTTTAGAGAATTCAAATTTATTTGGGGTGGAAGAGCTACCAGATGCAGTTATTCAAGAGGATTTGTTAGATAAAAAGAAACAAGAGAGAGAAAAATTTGGATCAGTTAATTTAAAGGCTGACGAAGAAACTAACAAATATGAGTCTGAAATAAAAAAGATGGAAGAAGACAGATTAGATATAGTTACTGCTATTTCAAAGTTAAAAGAAAGTATCCAAGAACTCAATCAAAAAGGAAGGGAAAGATTATTAGAGGCATTTGAAAAGGTAAATCATAAATTTAATGAAGTGTATACAAAACTATTTAATGGTGGGAACGCAAAATTAAAACTTGTTGACTCTGACGACCCTCTTGAAGCCGGACTTGAGATGTTGGTAAGTCCGCCTGGAAAAAGACTACAATCTATAACCTTGTTATCAGGTGGAGAGCAGGCTTTAACCGCTCTATCTTTAATTTTTGCAGTTTTTTTAACAAATCCATCACCAATATGTGTACTGGATGAGGTCGATGCTCCGTTAGATGACGCCAATGTTTCGAGGTTCTGCAACTTATTGGAGGAATTGATAAGTATTACTAATACAAAATTTATAATTGTAACCCACCATGCATTAACTATGTCTAAAATGAATAGGCTTTATGGTGTTACTATGCCTGAAAAAGGTATAAGCCAACTAGTTGCTGTTGATTTACAAAAGGCAGAAAGTATGGTTGCTTAATCAAATAATTTAGATGAGCAAGGATCCATTCAAAACTCGCTTAGAGATTGCAAAAAAGAAAGTTGATAAAAGAAACTCGAACAGTAAAAATCTTAATCCATCCCCTATTGGTAATGCTTTTAAGCTAAGTACAGAACTTGTGTCTGCAGTAGCCGTAGGGACAATTATTGGGTTTATTTTAGACAAGACCTTTGGTACTAAACCATGGTTAATTTTAATATTTTTTTTTGTAGGGGTAGTTGCTGGAATAGCTAATGTAATTAGGTCTGCAAAGAATATGCAAAAGTAGAGATAAATTTATGGCAGCAAATCCAATGAATCAATTTGAGGTCTATAGAATTGGTCCTGAAATAAAAATAGGAACTTTTGATATTTCATTTACTAATGCAAGTTTATTCATGATTGTTAGTTCCTTTGCAATTCTTTTTATTTTTAATCTGGGTTCAAAAAAAAAATCCGTGATACCAAATAAAATTCAGCTCTTGGCTGAACTCAGTTACTCTTTTGTAGCAAAGATGATAAGCGATACTGCTGGATCTAAAGCTAGACCTTATTTTGCTTTTATATTTTCATTATTTATGTTTGTTCTTTTTTGTAATATGTTTGGAATGATCCCTTATACATTTACAGTTACGAGCCACATTATTGTAACTTTTATGCTTGCTGCATTCATCTTTATAGGCGTAACAATTATCGGTTTTATAAAACATGGTTTTGGATACTTAAAGCTATTTGTGCCAAGTGGAGTGCCTCTTGTATTACTTCCATTAATAGTCGTTATTGAAATTATCTCTTATTTAAGCAGACCTATAAGTTTATCAGTTAGATTATTTGCCAATATGATGGCAGGTCACACTATGATGAAGGTTTTCGGAGGCTTTGTAGTAAGTCTCGGGATAGTCGGTGGATGGCTTCCACTGAGTTTTTCGGTTGCATTAACTGGCTTGGAGATCTTAGTTGCGTTTCTTCAAGCATATGTTTTTGCAATTTTAACATGCATTTATTTAAATGATGCATTAAATTTACACCATTAATTAACATAGGAGGATATAATGGAATTAGAAGCAGCAAAAATGATTGGAGCAGGTCTAGCGGCAATTGCATTAGCTGGAGCCGGAGTTGGCATTGGAATAATTTTTGGTAACTATTTATCAGGAGCAATGAGAAATCCGTCTGCTGCTCAAAAACAGTTTCCTAATTTGCTTTTAGGTTTTGCACTTGCAGAAGCTACAGGATTATTTGGATTGGTAGTTGCGTTAATCATTTTATTTGCATTTTAGATTAATGATTAAAAAAATATTTTTTCAGTCGATATTTTTTAATTTCCTTTTTTTTAGGGAAGTTTTTGCAGCTGAAAGCGGAGGTATGCCCCAACTTAATCCTGAATTTTGGGTTTCACAAATATTTTGGCTTATAATTACTTTTGGTATCTTATATATAGTTTTATCAAAATTTATTTTACCAAAAATAAGTTCAAATCTTGAACTCAGAAAATCTCAAATACAAGAAAACATAGAAACTGCTGAAAAGCAGAGAGAAATTAGTGAGGTTAAGTTAAAAGAATACGATGAAATAATCTTAAAAAGTAAATTAGAGGCAAAAAATATTTTTAAAAACGCTAGGGAAAAAGTAATTAAAGATATAAATAAAAAAAAAGAAATTTTAGATAAACAAATAGACGAAGAAATTAGTAATGCTGAACAGGAAATAAAAACATTAAAAAGAGATGCTACAGATAAAATTAACAAAATTGCAATAGAAACATCTTCGGACCTTTTAAAAAAACTAATTGGAACAGAAATTAATAATAGCAGTATCTCAGCAATTGTTGATGACCTTTCAAAGAAGAATAAGGATAAATACTATGGCTCTTGATGCAACATTTTGGGTAGCAGTTTCATTTGTTATATTCTTTGGGGGTCTCATTTACTTAAAAGTACCCCAAAAAGTAAATGAAATGTTAAACAAGATAATTTTGGGTATTAAAAATGAGATTGATGAAAGTGAAAAATTAAGAACTGAGGCTAAAATATTGCTAGATAATGCTCAAAAAAAACTTAACACTGCACAGTCTGTAAGCAAAGAAATTTTAGACCAAGCCAAAAAAGATAGCGATAGATTAATAATTGAATTAAATGATAAGTTTCATAAATCCTCAGAAATTAAGAAAAATTCTGCTCAAACAAAAATTACTTTAATGAAAGACTCAGCTATAAAGGAAATTAAGAATACATCTGTAAAAATTGCCATGGACTCTGTAAAAAAAATAATTACTACCTCTGTAGATAGATCCAAATTAGATAATCTGTTTGAAAAAAATTTGAATGAAACTAAAGCAGAGTTAAGAAAGATTAATTTATAATCTTCTTACATTTTTTCGAAAAAAATTATAAATTACTGGAATGAATTCTATTGTAATTGGTTCTGGATTTGGGGGAATAGCAGCTGCTCTTCGCATTAGAGCAAAAGGTAACAATGTAACTTTAATTGAAAAACACCCTGATCTTGGAGGGAGAGCTCGGGTTTTTAAAAAAAATGGCTTTACATATGATGGTGGTCCAACAGTAATTACCGCACCATATTTAATTAATGAGTTATTTGAATTATTTAAAAAAAATCCAAAAGATTACTTAGAACTTGCTCCATTAAAGATTTGGTATCAATTTATCTTCGAGGATAAAACTAGGTTTAATTACTCTGGTGATGAAGAAGATATGAAAAAACAAATTGAGAAGATCAATCAAGAGGACGTATTAGGTTATGAAAAATTAGTGAATTTCACAAAAAAAATATTTGATAAAGGTTTCATTGAGCTTGCCGACATCCCGTTTGATAGGCCATTTGTGATGATGCAACAATTGCCAGCTTTATTAAAATTAAAAAGTTACAAATCAGTTTACTCATTAGTTTCCTCTTATGTAAAAAATGAAAAATTAAGGAGAATGCTTAGTATGCATCCATTACTAGTTGGTGGTAATCCGTTTACAACTACATCAATTTACGGACTAATTTTATACTTAGAGAAAAAATGGGGAATCCATTACTCTATGGGAGGAACAGGAAATATCATTAAAGGTCTTGAGAAATTAATGAATGAAGTTGGAATTAAAGTAATAAAAGGACATGAGGTTAAAAAAATTATTTCCAATAAAAAAAAAATTACTGGTGTTGAATTAGATAATCAAACTGTATTAAAATCTGACAATGTAATCTGTAATGCAGATCCACCTGCAGTTTATGAAAAAATGCTAAATGGAAATGCTAATAACTCATTTCTTTTTAAATGGAAAAAGAGACGAATGGAATACTCGATGGGATTATTTGTTTATTATTTTGGTACAAAAGAAAAATATGAAAATGTAGAACATCATACAATTAAATTTGGTAACAAATACAAAGAACATCTAAATGATATTTTTAATAATAAAAAATTAAATGATGATATCAGTTACTATCTTCACAGGCCATCTTCAACAGATAAGTCTATGGCGCCAGAGGGAAATGATTGTTTTTATGTTTTGGTTCCGGTACCAAATAATCAATCAAAAATTGATTGGTCTGTCGAGGGTGAAAAAATGAAAAATTTAGTAATAGATAAAATGGAAAAGGATTTGATGCCAAATCTTAAAAAAAATATTGTGGAAGACTTTTACTTGACACCAGATTACTTTGAGAGAGATTTAAATACTAAATATGGTTCAGGATTCTCAATACAACCAAAATTTTCTCAGTCAGCTTATTTTAGATTTCATAATAAATCCGAAATATACGATGGACTTTATTTTGTAGGAGCTGGCACTCATCCAGGCGCTGGTGTGCCGGGAGTGCTTTCATCTGCAAAAGTGTTAGATAGAATTTTATAATGCTTAACAAAAGTTATTTATCTATTTATGCAAAATCATTTAGTTGGGCTGGTTTTTTTTTACCGAAAAAGACACTAAAAAAATGTTCAAGTTTATACGATTTTTGTAGAGTAGCAGATAATATAGCAGACGATCTTGAGGAATTAGTAAATAAAGAAAAGAAATTCAATCAATTCGAGAATGATTTTAATAACAAAAAGCTTGATGATCCAGTTATCAAAAATATGTGGGGTCTAATGGAAGAGTTCAACATCTCTGTGAAAATTGTTCAGGATTTATTAATTGGAATTAAATCAGATATCAAAGTTAAAGTTAAATTTAATTCGAGAAAAGATTTGTTAATTTACTCATACAGAGTAGCTGGAACTGTTGGATTAATGATGGCAAAGATCTTAAAAGTCAATAAAAAAAGTTCACTTAGATCTGCTATTGATCTTGGGATTGCAATGCAACTTACAAATATATCAAGAGATGTAATTGAAGACTCAAAAAATAATCGTTTTTACATAGATGAAAATTTTGAAGAAATTTCATCAACTGTCAATCTTGCTGATACTTTTTACGAAAATTCGTTTTATTCGATTAAGGAAATACCGTTTAGTTTTCGTTTTTCAATTTTAGTTGCAAGAAGAATATACAGAAAAATCGGTTATAAAATATTAAATAAAAAAAACTTAGAAAACTATCAAAATGCTGGAAAAATATATGTTTCAAATTTAGAAAAAGGACTTGAAACCTTTCTAGCGATTTTGGATTTAATTAAACTATCGTTGACATCCAAAAAAGATGATCAAATCAGACACGATCATATTTTGATTAATGAGGAAATTAATTTAAATGAGAGATTTTGACTACATCATTATTGGAGGCGGTTGTGCTGGTTTATCTCTTGCTTATGAGTTAGATGTACATGATAAGTTAAGAGACAAAACCTTGGCAATTATTGAACCAAGAGCAAAATATAAAAGAGACAAAACATGGTCTTTCTGGAAAGTAAATTCTCATAATTTTGATGATTGTGTTAAAAAAAGTTGGGAACATTTTACAATAAATATTCCTGGTAAAACAAATCATCTTCAATGTAGAGATTACCCTTATCAAAGCATAGATAGTGGTTTATTTTATGAAAAAATAAATAACAAATTAAAAGAAAATAATAATATTTCTTTCTTCAAAAATATAGATGAAGTAAATACCAAAAACTCATTCATTTTTAATAGTGTTCCAAACATTAAAAAAAAATATTTTAATCTTTGGCAACATTTTTGTGGCGTAGAAATTGAAACAAAAAAAAATTCTTTTGATGAGGAAATTTTTAATCTTATGGATTTTGACTGCGAACAAAGAGAAAGTGTACATTTTTTTTATACACTTCCTTACTCAAAAAATAAAGCTTTAGTTGAAACAACTTGGCTATCCAGAGTGAACGACAATTCTCAAAAAGATTATGATCAACAAATTAAAGATTACATTGATAAGCATCTTAAAATAAAAGATTACAAAATTACCTATAAAGAAGAAGGTGCAATCCCTATGTTCTACCCTGTAAATGAAAAAGAAAAAAATAAAATTAATATTGGAACGGCTGGCGGAATGACTAGACTAAGTACTGGTTATACTTTTTTAAACATTCAAGAGCAAAGTAGATATATAAGAGAAAATATTGAAAATATTTCCAAATGTAAAAAATTTGAGATAAACAAAAAATATCAATTTTTAGATGATATATTTTTACGCGTTCTTAATAAACATCCTGAAAAAATGGCAGATATATTCTTTAATATGTTTAAGGCGTCACCAAAGACTGTAATTAAATTTTTATCAAACAAAAGTAGTTTTTGGGAAGATTTTAATGTAATTCTTAAAATGCCAAAGTTTACATTTATAAAAGCCTTGTTTTACTAGTGAATGATGAAACTAAAAATTAAAAAAATTTGTTTTAATCATTCTTTTATATTTTTTTTATTTTGTAATATTTTTTCATTATTATTTTTGAAAATTGACATTTCAATTATATCACCATTAATTTGCTTATTACTAATTCTTTTAATTGGTGTATCTCATGGATCTTTAGATCATGTAAAAGGAAAGAAGCTTCTTGAAAGATTTAACATAAATAATATTTCAATTTTTTATTTTACCTATTTATTATTAGCAATCTCAATAGCTATATTATGGATATTATTTCCAGCTACATCTTTAATAATATTTTTAATCGTTGCCTCTTACCATTTTGGAAAAGAGGACACTCAATTTCTATTAAATGAAAAATCATTTGTTAATCAATTACTATTATTCTTCAAAGGCGCCTTGATTGTTTTAGCCCCATTATTTTTTCATTTCGATGAAACAATATTCATTTTCAAGTTATTATTAATTCAAAATGAAAGTTTTTATTCAAGTATGACTTTCATCGAAAACAACCAACTTTTAAGTATTGGAATTTTTATAAGCACTCTATCAAGTATTTTTTTATTTATTAAAAAGTTTGAATATAGAAATTTCACGATATTTTTAGATTTTTTTTCAATAATTATCATTAATTTTTATTTTTCACCTTTAATAGCATTTACAATTTATTTCTGTTTTCTGCACTCAATTCGACATAGTATTTCGTTAATGATTGAGCTTGATCATGAAAACATAAAAAATGGTCTTTTTATTTTTATCAAAAAAGCTCTTCCTTTAACAATCCTCACTGCTATCTTTTTTTTAATTGGTATGTATTTTTTAAATAAAAATTATAGTTTTGATAGTTCAATTCTTAAATTAATATTTATAGGTTTGGCATCTCTAACCTTTCCGCATATATTGCTCGAATATTTAATAGAAAAAAATGAAAAATAAAGAAATTAGGATTTTACTTTCTGCACCACGAGGTTTTTGTGCCGGCGTTGAAAGAGCGATCGAGATTGTGGAAAAAACTTTAATTAAATTTGGATCACCAGTGTATGTTAGACATGAGATAGTCCATAATAAATTTGTTGTGGACGATTTAAAAAAGAAAGGTGCAATATTTGTAGAAGAACTTGAAGAGATAGAAGATAAAACAAGACCGGTTATCTTTTCAGCCCACGGTGTACCTAAAAAAATTCCCCTAGATGCTGAAAAATATAAAATGACATACATTGATGCAACTTGCCCGCTTGTTTCAAAAGTTCATCGAGAAGCTGAAAATCTCCATAAGTCTAATTACCATTTAATTTTAATTGGACATGAAAATCACCCAGAAGTTATTGGAACGATGGGTCAATTACCTAAAGGAACAATTGATTTGATTCAAAATGAAGATGAAGCAAAAAATTACAAATTTGATAGCAAAAAAAATTTAGCTTTTGTCACTCAAACTACATTATCAGTTGATGATACTAAGGATATTATAAACATTTTAAAAGAAAGATTTCCAAATATTAAAGAACCACATAAAGAGGATATCTGTTATGCAACAACAAATAGGCAAATGGCAGTTAAAAATATTGCAAAAGATTGTGATTTATTTCTTGTTATAGGAAGTAGGAATTCCTCAAATTCAGTAAGATTGGTTGAAGTAGCTAAAAAGTCTGGATGTAATAATGCACAATTAATACATTCACAAAGTGAGATACCATATGAACTAATTGAAAATTGTAGTACAATTGGAATTTCTTCAGGCGCATCTGCACCTGAAATATTAGTAGAAGATTTTATAAAAAATTTAAGGAAGAGGTTTAAAGTTTCAGTAAATGAAATTGAAATTATTAAAGAAGACGTGGTTTTTAAGGTTCCAAATAAATTAAATTAAATGGCTGTTTACACTAAGATTAGTAAAAAGGATATTTCCTTAATTAATAAGAGGTTTAATGTTGAAAATTTCAAAAGTTTTAAAGGTATTAAGCAAGGGATAGAGAACACAAATTATTTATTAAAATCAAAAAACAATAAATTCATTCTCACAATTTTTGAAAAAAGAGTTTTAAAAAAAGAGATACCCTTTTTTATGAAGCTAATGGATCAATTAAGTTCTCTTAATATTATTTGCCCCAAGCCTTTAAAAAATAAGAATGGGCATTTTTTAATTAAGCTTAAAAATAAAACTGCTTGTATTGTCTCGTTTTTAACGGGAAAAAGCAAAAAAAGTTTATCTCTCAAAAATTGTTATGATGTAGGAAAAACGGTTGCTTTAATGCACTTATCAACAAAAAAAATAAAGCTTTTTAGGAGTAATTCAATGGGTATTAAAAAACTTAAACCATTAATTAATAAAATTGAATTTAAATCAGAATTTAAAAACTTAGAAAAATTTTTAAAAATTAACCTGCGAGACATTAACAAAAATTGGCCTAAAAAGTTGCCCCACGGAATTATTCATGGAGATTTATTTATTGATAATATATTCTTTAAAAAAAATAATTTATCTGGAATTATTGATTTTTACTTTGCTGCAAATGACTACTTTATGTATGAGATAGCTATATGTGTAAATGCGTTATGTTTTGATCTACTAAATTCAAAATTTTATCTTAATAAAAAAAAAGTAAAAAGTCTCATCAAAGGATATGAAAAAATAAGGAAGCTATCAAATAAGGAAAAAAAATCATTGAATATTTTATGTCGAGGCGCTGCATTAAGATACTTTCTTACTAGACTTTATGATTATACTAACACACCAAAAACTGCGCTAATAAAAATCAAAAATCCTAGGGAATATTATCAAAAACTAGTAACACACAATAAATTAAAAACCTATAAAGATTACTTATAATTTATGATTAAAATATATACTGATGGTTCATGTATTGGTAATCCAGGTAAAGGTGGTTGGGCAGCAATAATATTAAATGATGGGAAAAAAACTAAAATTAAAGGAAAAAAAAATGATACTACAAATAATCAAATGGAATTACTTGCTCCAATAAAAGCTCTTAACGAAATTCCAAAAGGTAGTAAGGTTCAAATTTTTACAGACTCTAAATATGTTAAGTCTGGAATAACAGAGTGGATACATAATTGGAAAAAAAATGGCTGGAAAACTGCAAACAAAAAAGAGGTAAGCAATAAAGAGCTTTGGACAGAATTAGATCTACTAAATAGTGAATTTGAAATAAGTTGGAATTGGGTGAAAGCACATTCAACAAATGATTTAAATAATGAAGTAGATTTACTCGCTAAAGATGCTGCCAACCTATAGTTGGGGCAACTTGCAACAGAACGGTTCTACCTAAATTAGATAGTTTAATAAGTTCTCTGCTGAAGTTAAACCACATTCTTTAGTTTCTTTTTCAACATGAATATTAACAATTGTAAAATTTTCAATCACCATTAAATAACGATTTGATCTAATACCCATTCCTTTTGCATTTCGATCAACTTCTGCTCCAATTGCTTTAGTAAATAACAAATACGGATCAGATAACATTTTTATTTTATCTCCAGTATTATTAATCTCTCCCCAGCCATGCATCACATAAGGATCATTTACTGATAAACAAAATATATTTTTTATTCCTTTTGCTTTGATTTTATCTGCATTTGCAACAAAACCTGGCAGGTGGAGTTTGGAGCAAGTTGATGTAAATGCACCAGGTAAACCAAACAAAACAATTTTACCATTACCAATAGTTTCTCTTAGTTTACTTTTTTGAGGTTCTCCATCAACAAGTTGAAAAATCTCTGTATCTGGTAGTTGATCTTTTATTTTAAGTTTCATATCGAATTCATTATATATTTTTTAACTTCTGTAATATCGTTAGAAAGAAGTTTAAATTTTTCTTTTCTGTCATTAACATACTTTAGACTATTTGGTAAATTTTCGGTTTTTGATATCGCATCCTCTATTGCTTTTGGAAATTTGCATGGGTGTGCGGTTGATAATACGACACAATTTTTTTCTAATCCTAGTTTTCTCGCAGCGCCGATGCCTACTGCAGTATGTGGATCTACTATCACCTGATGCTCCTCATTAATTATCTTTATCATTTCAACAGTCTCATTTTCATCAAGCATTTCGGATACAAAATTCTTTTTAATTTTATCTAGATCATTTTTATCGATTTTATAAGTATTATTTTTTATTTCAGCCATTACATCTTTTGTAACTTCTGAGTTACAATTTTTTACGTCATATAAAAGCCTTTCGAAATTACTTGCTATTTGTATATCCATACTTGGTGTATTTGTTTCCTCAACTTTCTTTTGATTGTAATCACCATCAGAAATAGCTCTGTGAAGTATGTCATTTTTATTTGTTGCTACGATTAATCTATCAATTGGAAGACCTAGTTTTTTTGCCAAGTAACCTGCGTAAATATCACCAAAGTTTCCTGTTGGAACAGAAAAAGACAAAGGTTGACCATTTCCAACTTTAAAGTAAGCGTAAAAATAATATACTGATTGAGCAACAATTCTTGCCCAATTAATTGAATTTACACCAGACATATTTATTGATTTAGAAAATTTTTCGTCGCTAAACATTGATTTTACTAAATTTTGACAATCATCAAAATTTCCCTCAACTGCAATATTAAATACATTGCTCTCTTCATGTATGGTCATAAGTTTTCTTTGCACTGGTGAGATTTTATTATTTGGATGTAGTACAAATACATTCAAATTTGCTTTTCCTTTTAAGGCATCTATAGCAGCTGCACCAGTGTCGCCTGAAGTTGCCACTATTATATTAATTTTTTTTTGATCACGTTTTAAATGATATTGGTAAAAATTACCTATTAGTTGCATAGCTATATCTTTGAAAGCTAGTGTAGGGCCATGAAATAGCTCTAAAACTTTTAAATTTCCCAAGTCTGATATTTTTACAACATCTTTAGATCTGAAATTTGTGTATGATTTTGAAATCATAGAGATTAAGTTATCTTTAGACATGAAATCCCCTATGAACGGGTAAATTATTTCAACTGCCAAATCATTGTAACTAAGGTTTTTTAAATTATCTAATTCCTCTTTTTTAAATTTTTTAATTGATTGAGGTACGAATAGCCCCCCGTCATCCGCTAAACCTTTAAGAAAAACGTCCCTAAAAGTAAAATTTTTTTGATTATTTCTTGTGCTGATGTAGTTCATTTAGTAGTTTTTTTTTCTAAAATATAGATATAGCAAAAAAATTGAAATCGCTAATGAAAACCATGTCATTGCATATTTTTTATGATTATTAGAAATATTAGCAGTAATTTTTATTGGTCTTGGAAATTGATAATTTCCATCTAAATATATTATGTACTTTGAAAACTTTTTACCAGTAAATTTAAAAATATCTTCCCTATTTAAACTAAACCAGTAATTTTCTTTAATATCATTATCTGGTTTAAATATATTTTTTCTTCCCTGTGTTTTAATAGTTCCAAATATATTATTTTGATCCAATATATTTATCTCAGGCATATTTTTTTTTTCAAATGGTATCCATCCTCTATTAAGTAAATAGTTTTCGCCATTAATAATAATTGGATTAAAAACTTCAAACCCAGGTGTTCCAGAGTCATTTAAATTATATAAGTACATTTGTTTCTCAAAATCAACACTGCCCGACGTTTTAATTTTGAGATAATTTTTTTGATTAGATTGTGAAAGTTGAACTGGAGGATTTTTTAAAGAATTTTCAATTTCTAAAATGAGATTATTCTTCCAATTCAGACGTATTATCTGCCAAGTTCCTAACGCGATAAAAACAAATATAAAGAATATTATAAAAACTGAAAATAAAAATTTATGTTTCAAGGCTCAAAATTAGCTTCCCCAAATATATATCGCAGCAAATAAGAATAGCCATACTACGTCAACAAAGTGCCAGTACCATGCTGCCGCCTCAAAACCAAAGTGGTGATCTTTGTTAAAATGACCCAGCTTTCCTCTCCACAAACATACAGCCAAGAATATTGTGCCTACAATCACATGGAAACCATGAAATCCTGTTGCCATATAAAATACTGATCCGTAGATATGATCTGAAAAAGCAAATGTTGCATGATGATATTCGTAAGCTTGGAGTGCAGTAAAACAGACACCAAGAATAACCGTCAACACTAATCCTTGAATAAAACTTTTTCTATCATTCTCAAGAAGCGCATGATGTGACCATGTTACAGTAGTTCCAGACAGTAAAAGCACCAAAGTATTAATCAATGGAATATCCCAAGGGTCAAAAGTTTTAATATCTTTTGGTGGCCATACATTTCCAACAAATTCATTTGGGAAAAGACTTACATCAAAGTATGCCCAAAACCAAGCAACAAAAAACATAACCTCAGAGGCGATAAATAAAGTCATTCCGTACCGATGATGTATTTGAACTACAGGTGTGTGGTGTCCTTGATGTTCTGCCTCAATGACAACATCCCTAAACCACATGTATGCACCATAAATTAAAAGTGCAAAACCCAAATACATTCCCCAAGATACGTCCGAGTGCATATAATAAACTGAACCCAAGGCTAAAACCAAACAAGAAAATGATACATATATTGGCCAAGGGCTTGGGTCCACAAGGTGATAATCGTGTTTTTTTTCAGCTGACATATTTTTAATTATGATTGTTTATAATAATCTGTCGAGAAAAAAGTATATGACATAGTCACATCTTCTAAATTTTTTACAGTTGCATCATTAACCATCTCTGGATCCAAATAGAAAGTCATAACATATGTAGCTTTTTCTCCGGCTTTAAGTTCTTGTTTCTCAAAACAAAAGCAACCTAATTTACTGTAATATTTTCCAAAACTTGAAGGTGACACATTAAAACTTGCAACTCCTGCTGTAGGTTCGTCACTATAATTTAAAACTTCAAATTCTATTTTGTTGACTTGACCTACTTTTACATCCATCACATTTTTTTTTGCTTTAAAGTCCCATGGCAAATTATTCACATTAGTATCAAACCTAACACTTACTACTTTATCTAAAACAATTTTTGGAGCATTGTTAGCAACTTGTGTTGTTCCCCCAAAGCCTGTTACTCTGCAGAAAATTTCATAAAGTGGTACAGAGGCATAAGACAAGCCCAACATTAAAACAAAAATGCAAGCAAGAACTAATGGGGTTAATTTTTTTTTCTCAATCATATAGATCTATCAAATACTCCTGTGTTATAAAGGGTAAATAAGAAAAGAAAAATCATAAATGCAATTATTGCTACTGCTGTAATAATGTTTTTTCTTTTTGTTCTTTTATCTGGCGTAATCATAAAATCTTATCTATCAAAAAAAGAACAAAAATCAAAAACAAATATAGTATTGAGAACCCAAATATTGCTTTTGCAAACTTTGGTTTAAATTTATTCTTTTTAAATTTAAACAGTTCATAGCATAAATAATTATAGTAGAACGTTAGAAGTAATGACGGAATTAAAAATGTTAACCCAACAAAATCTATTGCATATGGAAAAATAATTGTTGGCAACATTAGAAGTGAGTAAATAAATATATTTATTTTAGTGCTTTCAATTCCACTAGTTAGTGGAAGCATAGGTATTTTAGCTTTGCGATAATCATCAGATTTGTACAAACTCAAAGCCCAAAAATGAGAAGGGGTCCAAAAAAATATTATTAAAAAAAAAGCAATTGGTTCAATTGACATTGAACCTGTGGCGATTGTCCACCCTATTACAGGGGGAAAAGCTCCTGCGGCCCCACCTATAACAATATTTTGTGGAGTTCTTCTCTTTAACCAAATTGTGTAAACCAACACATAAAATAATATAGTTAATAACAAGATAGCTGCTGAAATTCTATTGGTAAAATAATCTAATGCTACAACTGATACGATTGATAAAGTTACACCAAATATTAACGCTTGGTTCTTGTTTACTTTGCCAGTTGGTATTGGCCTTAAACAAGTTCTAGACATTAAAGCATCTAAGTCAGACTCGTACCACATATTTAATGCCCCAGCAGCGCCAGCACCCAATGAAACTAGTAAAATTCCAATTATAGCATCTTTAGTTGAGACTATATTTGGAGCTGTTAATAAACCAACAGCACAAGTAAAAATAACTAATGACATTACACGCGGCTTCATTAGTTTAAATAATTCTGAAAGATTAAATAAATCCTCTTGGCTTAAACTTCTTTTTTTTAGCCGTGCATTGTTCATGTCTTTTATATTCTAAATCTAACCGTGTGATTTCTGAGTATCTTGATCATCCTCAAATTTTGGTAATTCCTCAAAAGTATGAAAGTTAGGAGGTGATGGCACGGTCCATTCTAATGTTGTAGCTCCTACACCCCATGGATTTTTTTCAGCAGTTTTCTTTTTTGCAAATGCATAAATAAGATTTACAAAGAATACCACCAATCCTGCTACAGCAATGTAAGATCCTATAGATGATATATAATTCCAACCTGCAAATGCATCCGGATAATCTGCATATCTTCTTGGCATACCCGCTAATCCTAAAAAATGTTGAGGAAAAAAGATTAAGTTAACTCCAATAAACGTTAGCCAAAAATGCAAATGACCCATCCATTCTGAATACTCATAACCACTCATTTTTGAAAACCAATAATAGAAGCCTGCAAAAATTGCAAAAACTGCTCCTAAAGAAAGAACGTAATGAAAATGAGCTACTACGTAATATGTGTCATGCATAGCAGTATCAACACCTGCATTTGCTAAAACTACACCTGTTACCCCACCAACAGTAAACATAAATATAAAACCTAGTGCCCACATCATTGGCGTTTTGAAAGATATTGATCCACCCCACATAGTCGCTATCCAAGAGAAAATTTTAATTCCTGTTGGAACTGCTATAATCATTGTAGCTGCAAGGAAATAGGCTTTTGTGTCAGTACTCAATCCTACTGTATACATATGGTGAGCCCAAACAACAAAACCAACTATACCGATTGCTACCATCGCATAGGCCATTCCTAAGTAACCAAAAACTGGTTTTCTAGAAAATGTTGAAACTATATGACTTATCATTCCAAAACCAGGTAGAATTAAAATATAAACTTCAGGATGCCCAAAAAACCAAAACAAGTGTTGAAATAAGACTGGATCCCCTCCAGTCTGAGCCTCAAAGAAGGCTGTCCCAAAGTTTCTATCTGTTAATAACATGGTGATTGCGCCAGCAAGAACAGGTAAAGATAACAATAACAAAAATGCAGTTACTAAAATTGACCATGCAAACAATGGCATCTTGTGTAATGTCATACCTGGAGTTCTCATATTTAAAATTGTAGTAATAAAATTAACTGCACCCAGAATTGAGGAAGCTCCTGCTAAGTGTAAACTTAAAATTGCTAAATCCATTGCAGGGCCGGGCTGTCCAGCTTTAGATGATAATGGAGGATAAATGGTCCATCCACCTCCTACTCCTGTTTGACCTGGAGGTCCATCCACAAAAATTGATAAGATTAATAATGTAAGAGAAACTGGCAATAACCAAAAAGAAATATTATTCATTCGTGGAAATGCCATATCTGGTGCTCCAATCATAATTGGCACAAACCAGTTACCAAAACCACCTATCATAGCAGGCATAACCATAAAGAAAATCATGATTAAACCATGACCTGTCACTAACACATTATATAAATGATAATTTCCACCCAATATACCATCGCCTGGATGCATTAGTTCCATTCTCATTAAAACTGAAAATGCCGTTCCTATAACCCCTGCAATAATTGCAAAGATTAGATACATCGTACCTATATCTTTGTGGTTTGTCGAATATGCCCATCTCTTCCAACCGGTTGGAGTGTGATCATCGTGTGCAGTTTGTGTATACATAAATTACCTACTAGCTATTTTTAGTTTATCATTTTTAATTTCATCTTTTGCAAATTTTACTCGCGCCTCCGACAGCCAATCTTGATATTCCTCTTCACTCACAACTTTTACTGTGATTGGCATAAATGCATGTTTGATGCCACAAAGTTCAGAACACTGGCCGTAGTATGTCCCCTCTTTTTCTGCCTTAAACCATGTTTCATTAATTCTTCCAGGCACTGCGTCTCTTTTAACTCCAAATGCTGGTAAAGCCCAGGCATGTAATACATCATTTGCTGTTATCAGAACTTTAACAACTTTATTTACTGGAACTACAACCTCATTATCTACAGCAAGTAATCTAGGTTGATTAGCTTTTAGATCTTTATCCTCAATCATATAAGACTCAAAAATTATATTTTCGTCTGGATACTCATAACCCCAATACCACTGGTAGCCAATCGCTTTTATTGTTAGATCCGCTTTCGGAATAGTATCTTGTTTATATAAAATCTTAAATGATGGTACTGCCATCACAATCAAAATTAAACATGGTATTAAAGTCCATAAAATTTCTACAGTAACATTATGTGTTCTTTTAGATGGGTTTGGATTTGCTGAGGCTCTAAATCTTATACAGGCATACAACATTAAAAATAAAACAAACACGCTGATTGCAATAATAATTGGTAATAAAAGATTGTTATGGAAAGCAACAATATCTCTCATAGACTCTGAAGCAGCTTTTTGAAACCCTAGTTGCCAATCAAAGGGTTGGTTTGCTAAAGCAATGCTAGATATTAAAAGACTTAAAAATATAATAAAAATTTTTTTCATTTTAATAGCTATATAAAGCTCTTTTATAAAAATTACACTTTAGTTTTCGCGACAATTTATCAATTAATTGCATAATTTACGATTGAAATTGCAGATATCACTGCCGTTTCTGATCTTAGAATATTCTCATTAATTTTGAATGGCAAAACTCCTCTAAAAGAAAGAATCTTCTCTCTTTCTGCTTCTGAAAAATCACCTTCTGGTCCTATAATTACGCAAACTGGTTTATTAGTAAATTTTGATTTATCAAGTTTAGTATTAGTCGAGTTTAAGTCTGTGAAAATTAAGTCCATTGAATTTTTTAAAAGATTATCCAGATTTTGAGTAGGTTCAATTAATGGTACGTTAATACGATTTGATTGTTCGCTTGCCTCAATAACTATTTTTTCAAAACGTTCTTTGTTTATTTTTCTAACAATTGTCCTTTCAAAAATAATTGGTATAAATTTCGTAACTCCCAACTCCGTAGCTTTTTGGATCATAAAATTCTGATAATTTGATTTAATTGGAGAAAAAGCTAACCATAATTCTTTTATTTTTTCTTTTTGTCTTAGTTTTTTTATAACTTTAAATTCAACAATACTTTTTGAAATTCTTAAAATTTGAGCTGCCCACTCACCATTGTTATTGAATAACGAAAAGACCTCATTTTCATTTATCCTCATTACTTTTGTTAAATAATGTGATTGTGACTTATCTAACTTACCATTCATATTCACTGACAGTGAGTTCAAAAAAAATAATCTAATATTACTCATTTGTGTTAAGTTAATTTATGAAAAATATTAAAGCAATAATTTTTGATGCTTATGGTACATTGTTTGACGTAAATTCTGCTGCAGAAAAATGTAAAGATAAAATTGGAGATAAGTGGGAGAGTTTTGCTAATTTTTGGAGAGCTACTCAGTTAGAGTATACTTGGCTCAGAAGTTTAATGAAAAGACATAAAGATTTTTGGCAAATTACAGAAGATAGTTTAGATAAATCAATGAAGGCTTTTAGTATAGATTCTTCTATGAAAAATGAATTAATGAATTTATACAAAGTTCTCTCACCCTTCAAAGAAGTTCCAGAAACTTTAAAAAAATTAAAAGGAAAGAATTTTAAATTAGCTATTCTTTCAAATGGGACTCCTTCCCTATTAAATGAGCTAGTCAAAAGCAATAACTTAGATAAATTATTTGATGACATTTTTTCCATAGAGGAGGTTGGAATTTATAAGCCAGATTCAAGAGTCTACGATTTACCAATTAAAAAATATAAAATAAAAAATAGTGAGGTTATGTTCTTAAGTGCAAACACTTGGGATGTTTCTGGTGGAGGAAATTATGGTTACCAATCTATTTGGGTGAACAGAAATAATAATATCTTTGATAACCTTGATTTTAATCCAAGTAATCAAATAAAGGATTTAACAGAGCTTGTTAATTTAATTTAAATAATAAGTGAGGGAACATGAATAAAGGACAGAGAGCAGGCAGTAGTGCAATAAAAATTGAAGTTAAAGAAGGCAAATCTTACTTTTGGTGTAGTTGTGGGAAAAGTTCCAAGCAACCATTTTGCGATGGCTCACATAAAGGATCTGAATTTAATCCTGTTGTATATAAAGCAGAATTAACTAAAAAGATGTTTTTTTGCACATGTAAACAAACTAATAACCAGCCATTCTGTGATGGTTCACATAATAAAAAGTAACATTGCAAATTTCTGTTTTTTAACTATTAAATTCTTATATGAAAAACATTGAGGTTAGTAAAATCATTAATCCTATTCCAGCATCAGATGGAGCTGGGGTTAAATTAAAAAGAAGTATTGGTGTTGAACCAAATTATTTCGATCCTTTTTTAATGTTGGATGAATTTGGTTCAGATAATAGTGAAGATTATGTTGCTGGA
This sequence comes from uncultured Pelagibacteraceae bacterium, assembly GCA_902615445.1. Taxonomy (GTDB): domain Bacteria; phylum Pseudomonadota; class Alphaproteobacteria; order Pelagibacterales; family Pelagibacteraceae; genus Pelagibacter. The sequence goes on from CACMOQ010000008.1 coordinate 24,714, forward strand.
TTTCCTCCACATCCACACAGAGGAATTGAAACTGTTACTTATATGTTAGCAGGAAATTTTGAACATGAGGACAGTACTGGTGGTAAAGGTAAAATGACTGCTGGCGATGTCCAATGGATGAAAACTGGCAGTGGTATTATACATTCAGAAATGCCAGGTATGAAAGAAGGTAAACTTCATGGATTTCAATTATGGATTAACATGCCTTCAAGATTAAAAATGAGCAAACCAGAGTACATCTATATCGATGCAAACAAAATGAGTGTTCATAAAGATGATGATAAACGTGTCAAAGTTATTGCGGGTAAATTTGGAAAAGCAGAAGGTCCAGTTAAAGGACATAATGTAGAGCCTTTTTATTTTGATGTTGAACTAAATGAAGGAAAGGAATTTAAGTTTAGTTTACCGTCTACTCACAATTCATTTGTATACTTAATAAATGGAGAGATAGTAGTTGGTGAAAAAGATCATAAAAAAATTAAAGATAGCACCTTAATCTTGCTATCAAAAGGTGAAGAGCTAAAAGTCAAAGCTGCTTCAAGTGCAAAATTTTTATTTATTTCAGGAAAACCTATTAATGAGGAAATAGCCAGAGGTGGGCCTTTTGTAATGAACACTAAAGCAGAAATATTACAAGCTGTTCAAGATTATCATAACGGCACATTTGTAAAATAAATAATGAAATCTATTCAAATAAATAAGTTTGGCGGGCCAGAGGTTTTAGTTATTCAAGATGTACAGATAGGAAAACCTGGGCCTAAGGAGGTTTTAATTAAGAATCTATCAATTGGATTAAATTTTATAGATGTTTATCATCGAACAGGTCTCTACCCAATTCCATTACCCAGCGGTATCGGGTTAGAAGCTTGTGGCGTAATTGAAGAAGTGGGGTCAGAAGTAAAAATATTTAAGGTTGGTGATAGAGTTACTCATGCTTCAATGCCTATTGGCGCTTACTCAGAAAAACAAATTATGCCTGAGGAAAAATTAGTTTCTGTGCCTGATGATGTGTCTGATGAAGTAGCATCTTGTGTTACATTAAAAGGAATAACAGCAGAATATTTATTGCATCGAGCATATCCCTTAAAAAAAGGTGATAAAGTTTTATATCATGCTGCTGCTGGAGGTCTTGGTCAAATTTTATGTCCTTGGGCCAATGCTTTAGGTGCAGAAGTAATCGGAACAGTTGGATCGAAAATTAAAGAGGAAATTGCAAAAAAAAATGGTTGCCACCACGTCATAAATTATTCTGAAAAAAATTTTGTAGAAGAAGTTGAAAGAATTGTGGGTAAAAATGGAATTGATGTTGTCTACGACGGAGTAGGTATAAAGACATTCAAAGGATCAATTGAGACATTAAAGATTAGAGGCATGATGGTAGCATTTGGTAATGCTTCAGGTTATGTTGACACGATCGACGTAAAAAAAGATATAAATGCAAAAGGTCTTTTTTTTACAAGACCATCCATTGCACACTATACTATTAAAAGAGATGAGCTGGTAGAGTCAGCAAAAAAAGTTTTTGAGGCTGTTGCATCTAAAAAATTTAAGATAGAAATTTCTAAGAAATATTCTCTAAAAGATGCTGCTCAAGCACATAAGGATTTAGAGGCAAGATTATTAACAGGTCCAGCTGTAATAATTCCTTAATCTAAATTAACATCCATATCCGACATATGAAGCCTAAGTGCATTTGTTGAAATATGAATTTCTCTTATAAAAAAAATTATTGAGACAATCATAGATAAACAACATGAACCAAAAATTACTCGCGCCATAAAAACCTTATCAAGATACAAGGCAAACACTGTTAACATATTGAATAAAAACCCAAAAGCTGCAAATAAAATTGTCCATCTCAAAAGGCTAATTCTTGAGCTAAGATTCAAAAATTGCTTTTTCCATTCTGGTGGTATGTGTTTTTCATAAACATGTTCATCATGTAATTTTCTAATTAAATTACTTAAAGTGTGAAATCTATTACTATATACGGCCATCAATAAAGGAATTGCTGGAAACATCAGAGCTGTTACGGTGTAATCTATATTCATACGAATCAGTTTGATTATCAATCTTGCGTTTGTTATTTACAAGAAAAATTTTATGAACCAATTAAGCTTATTTATTGAACTAACAAGATTAAAGAAACCAATTGGCTATATGCTTCTTTTTTGGCCGTGTGCTTGGGGATTGTCTATTGGCTATGATTTTTCTAATGACCTAGATATCTATTTTTTTTATTTAATGCTTTTTTTTCTTGGGTCAGTTTTTATGAGATCAGCCGGGTGCATAGTAAATGATATTTTAGATAAAAATTTTGATAATAGAGTTTCACGAACTAAAAATAGGCCTATAGCTTCTGGTAAAATTTCTGTTCAAATTGGAGTACTTTACGCAACAATTCTTTGCATCTTAGCTTTTTTAGTTTTGATAAATTTTAATTATTTTACAATAATTCTTGCATTAGGCTCTATGCCATTAGCTTTTACTTATCCACTTATGAAAAGATACACTTATTGGCCTCAACTTTTTCTTGGAATAACTTTCAACTATGGCCTTATTCTCAGTTGGACATCAATTTTTAACGAGATAAGTATAGTTCCAATTATCTTCTACATAGGAGCCATATTTTGGACACTTGCTTATGACACTATTTATGGGTTTCAAGATATAAAGGATGACGAAATTATAGGACTCAAATCAACTTCAATAAAATTTAAAAAAAACCCCCAGTTATTTTTAATATTATGCTTCTTAACATTTTTTATATCTTTAGTAATTATAGGTATATTAATGAACCTGAATAATCTTTTTTACGTTTTTTTATTTTTAATTTTTTTTCATTTATTTTTATACCAAATTAAAAATTTAAACATTAAAGACGCAAAAAACTGCTTAAAAATATTTAAATCAAATAATTTTTTAGGATTTATTGTTCTTACAAGTATTTTAGCCGGGAAATTTTAAAAATGACATCAATTCAAATTTTCAAAAGACTTTACAGAGATTACACAAAAAAATATTTACCTAAAATATTTTTATCAGTTTTTTTTTCACTTCTTTTAGCAGCTAGTACTTCCGCAATAGCATATTTACTTGATCCTGCTATTAATGAGTTATTTATTAAACAATCATCAACATTGATATTTACTATACCTTTTTTAATTATAATGGCTTTCGCGATTAAAGGTATCTCTCTTTACTTAGCAAAAGTAATTATGATTGGAGTTGCTGAAGAAGTTAAAAAAGAAGTTCAAACTGATATGTTTGCTTCATTAATTAAAGCTGACACAAAATTAATTGACGAAAAACATTCGGGTAAATTTATCACAAATTTGATAAACGATGTTAATTGGATAACTAATTTATTAAGCACAGCAATTTTGAATCTTTTTAAAGACAGTCTTACGCTTATAGGTTTGCTGTCAGTAATGTTTTACCAGAACTGGAAACTTTCTTTAATTGCCATTATAATGATACCTCTTGCATCTATTACTGCAAAATCACTCGGTAAAAGAATTGGTAAAGTCACTAATGAACAAATGCATAAGGTTGGTATTCTCAACACATATCTAATGGAAATTTTTAAAAATCATAAATTAATGAAAATATTCCAAAAGGAAAACTATGAGAAAAAAAGAGCATTAAAATATATAAATACTTTAAAAGAAACTTCTAAAAAAATAAATATAGTTTTTGTAAGGGCCTCGCCTATCATGGAGGTTTTAACAGGTATAATGATTGCATGCTTAATTTTTGTATCTGCAAAACTTGTGGTCAAAAATGAACTTGAAGTAAGTAATTTTTTTTCTTTTCTTGCAGCAATGATGCTCGCTTATCAGCCAGTCAGATCCTTAGCCACTCTTAATATCACAATCCAACAGGGATTAACAGGATCTAGGAGAGTGCTGCCAATAATTGATGATATAAATGAAATAAAAGATGATTCGAATGCAGAAGAACTTAAACTCTCAGAGGGAGAAGTTAAATTTGAGAAAGTTTCATTTGAATACCAAAAAGATCATCTTCAAATATTAAAGTCAATCAATCTAAATATACCTGGAAAAAAAATGACCTCATTGGTTGGTCATAGTGGAGCTGGCAAATCGACAATACTTAATTTGATTCCTAGATTTTATAACATTTACTCAGGAGATATAAAAATTGACGGTCAATCAATCTATAAATCAACTGTCAGCTCTCTTAGAGAGAACATTTCGTTAGTAAGTCAAGATACAACACTTTTTGATGATACTATTAAAAATAATATTGCTTATGCTAATTTAGAGGCAACTGATGAAGAAATTATCAAAGCAGCAAAATTTTCTTTTGCCAGTGAATTTATAGACAAATTACCAGAAAAATATGACACTTTAATAGGTGAAAATGGAATAAGACTATCTGGAGGAGAAAAACAAAGATTGTCCATCGCTAGAGCTATTTTGAAAAAAAGTTCTATAATTTTACTTGATGAAGCAACATCTTCTTTAGATGCAGAAACTGAAAGTAAAATTCAAAAAGCTATTAATTTTCTTACTGAAGGTAAAACAACTATTGTTATTGCCCACAGGCTTTCTACAATACTTAATTCGGATAAAATTTATGTGATAGATAAAGGCCAGGTGGTAGGCGAAGGCAAGCATAATGAATTATTAACTAATTCTGAAATTTATAAAAACTTTTATGATAAACAAATCAAAAGATAATAATGTTAATAATCTATAGAATTTTAATTAACATTGCTTATTTTTTATCACCTTTAATAATAATTTTAAGATTAATAATAAATAAAGAACACACAAAACGTTATAAAGAAAAATTCTGTTTTTTTACAAAAAAAAAGATTAAAGGTAAACTAATTTGGATACATGGTGCAAGTGTGGGAGAATTTCAAAGTGTTGTTCCGCTAATTGAAAAATATGAAAAAAAAAAAAATATTGCTCAAATCTTAATTACATCAAACACATTAAGTTCCTCAAAAGTTATATCTAATTATAAATTTAAAAAAGTAGTACATCAATTTTTTCCAATAGATACAAATTTTAATACGCTACATTTTTTAAATTATTGGCAACCTAGTTTGTCTTTATTTGTTGACTCTGAAATTTGGCCAAATATGTTATTAAATTTAAAAAAAAAAAAAATTCCTACAATTTTGCTCAATGCCAGAATTACAGTAAAATCTTTTGTAAGATGGAGAAAATTTAAAAATTTTTCAAATTTTATTTTTAGCAAATTTGACTTATGTTTATGCTCAAGTCTGAAATCAAAAATTTATCTTAAAAAACTTGGAGCTAAAAACCTTAAATATTTTGGTAATTTAAAATTCTCACAGTCTGAATTCGAAAGTATCAAAATTAAGCAAAATCTAAAAAAATTTATAGAAAGAAAAAAAGTCTGGTGTGCATCAAGTACACATGACGATGAAGAGGGTTTTGTAGGTATTGTTCACAAAAAATTAAAAAACAAATATAAAGATTTGTTAACAATAATAATACCAAGACATATTGACAGAATTAATTCAATCAAATTTCAACTAAATAAACTGGGTCTAAAAACACACCTCAATGAACCTACCAAAAAAATACCCATTGATACTGATATCTACTTAGTTAACTCTTATGGTCAAACAAAACCTTTTTTTTCTCTTTGTAAGAATGTTTTTTTAGGCGGTTCATTAATTAAACACGGCGGTCAAAATCCTCTTGAGGCAGCAAGATATGGTTGCAATATTTTACATGGTCCTAATGTTTCAAATTTTGAGGAAATATATAGTTACTTGAATTCCCAAAAAATTTCTTTTGTAGTATCAACTGAGAACAGAATGTATAAAATCTTAGATAAATTGCTATCCTCTACAAATAACCAAAGAGATATTAAGAAAAAACTTAATAATGTAGGACAGCAAATACTTAAACACTACTTAAAAGAAATTGATAACTTTTTAAAATAAAATGAATTTTAAAAAACCTATATTTTGGGATTTAAAAAAACCAAACATTTTTTCATATTTGTTATTACCATTCACAATTCCAGTTATAATTAATAACTTTTTTTTAAACATTCAAAAAAAATATAAATTTTCTAAAATAAAAACCGTTTGTATAGGTAATATTTATTTGGGTGGAACAGGCAAAACACCACTTACAATAAAGTTATTTGATATTATTAAAAGAATGGGTTTTGATGTTATTACAGCTAAAAAATTTTATTCTAACCAAATTGATGAGCAGAAACTATTGAAGGCTAAAACAAAAAACATTGTTTCCAAGACAAGAATAGATGCTATCAACCAGGCAGTTAATAACTTAAATCAAGTTATAATTTTTGATGATGGTCTTCAGGAAAAAAAAATCGATTATGATTTAAAAATAGTTTGTTTTAAAAAAAAAAACTGGATTGGTAATGGGCAATTAATTCCCTCTGGACCATTGAGAGAAAAAATTGAGAACTTAAAAAATTATGATATCGTTTTCTTAAATGGAAAAGATGATAATACAGAAATCATTAGAGAAACAATTCATAGATTGAACCCCAAAATTGAGATATTCGAGTCTGATTATATAATTCAAAACTTAAAAGAATTGGATATAAATTCAAATTATCTAATCTTTTCTGGAATAGGCGATCCAGTTTCTTTTAAAGAAATTTTATTAGAAAATAATATTAGCGTAGTCAAAGAAATAATATTTCCCGACCATTATACATACAAAAAAAAAGATATTGAGAATATTCTTCAAGAATCAAAAAAATTAAATGCTAAGGTACTTACCACAGAAAAAGATTTCATTAAATTATCAGTAGATGGTGTAAGAGAAATTAATTTTTTAAAAATAGAATTAAAAATAGTTAAAGAAGAAAAATTTATAAATTTTATTAATGATAAACTTAACTAAAAAGATAAAGTATTTATTTCAATCTATAGCAATTTTATTTTTATTTTTCGTATTTAAGTTATTAGGATTAAAAAACTCAAGATTATTTGCAAGTAAAGTTTTTGTTTTTTGTGGCCCCCTTTTTAGGTCAAATCTTAAAACTATAAACAATATCGAAATTGCATTTCCGAATACTGACAAAAATTTTAAAAAAAAAATTATTTATGAAATGTGGTTAACTTACGGAAAAATCTTATCTGAATATAATTTTATTAAAGATTTTAGAGAAAAAAAACTTGAAAAAAAAATTGAGGTAGAAGGTCAAATAGAATTAGAAAAAATTAAAACAAATAAACAACCAGTTATATTTATATCGGGACATTTTGATAATTTTGAATTAATGGCAATGCACATTGAGAAATCAGGTATAGATCTTGCTGCAATTTATAGGCCTTTAAATAACCAATTTTTAAATCCGATAATGGAAAATATTAGAAAAAAATATATTTGTAAAAAACAGATAAAAAAAGGGATTTCTGGTATGAGAGATTTGTTAGAATATTTTAAATCGGGAACTTCTATTGCGCTAATGATAGATCAAAGAGTTTCTGAAGGAATTAAATCCAAATTTTTTGGTCAAGAAGCTTTAACAACTACGATACCTGCGCAATTTGTAAAAAAATTTAATTGCAAAGTAGTACCGATCCACATTAAAAGAAATAAGGACAACAATTTTAAATTAAAAATTTTAGAACCTTTAAGTTTTTCTAAAATTGACACTATTGAAACTATAACATTGGCTCTTAACTCCATTTTAGAAAAAATGATTATTGAAAATCCTGGACAATGGATATGGACACACAATAGATGGAAATAGTTTAATCTTTTTTTTCTCTTTTTAAAGACGCCTCTTTATACGAAAAGTAAGGTTCCTGATCTTTGACATTCCAATAGTTTAATTTTTCAAGAGGAATTTTTTTTCCTGAAATAGCGCAAACTACATGATCACCATCTTGAATAACTTCAAAATTATTTGGTAAATATTTTATTTTAGCTAATTTTTTAAACATTTTTGGTTTATATATTAATATATGAAAGTTGGAATAATAGGAAGTGGAGGCAGAGAACATGCTTTATGTGACGCTTTAAAAAAATCAGAAAAAGTCGAGAAAATTTACTGTTTTCCTGGAAATGCAGGTACGAAACAAATTGCTGAAAATATAGAAATTGATTTAAATAATTTTGAAAACTTAAAAAATTTTACTATTGATAAAAAAATTGATTTTCTAATTGTTGGTCCGGAAAGACCACTCGTAGATGGAATTGTCGATTATTTAGAAAAATACAATATAAAGGTTTTTGGGCCTAATAAATTTTCTTCACAGTTAGAGGGGTCAAAAATTTTTACTAAAAAACTCTGTCAAAATTTTAATATACCAACAGCAAACTTTGGTATTTTTTTTAATGTCGAGGATGCAGAAAAATTTCTTAAAAAATGCAAGTATCCAATAGTAATAAAAGCAGACGGTTTAGCTGCAGGAAAAGGCGTTTATATTTCTGAAACTAATGATCAAGCCAAAATAGCTATTAAAGAAATTTTTAATGGAAAATTTGGCGAAGCAAAACAGTTATTAATTGAAGAATTTTTAGATGGTGAAGAAATGAGCTTTTTTATTATTTCAGATGGAAAAAATTATAAGCAGTTTGGAACAGCACAAGATCATAAGAGAGTACTTGAAGGGGATAAGGGTAAAAATACAGGCGGGATGGGAGCCTATTCTCCATCAAGATTGGAAAATAAAGTTTTAAATAAAAAAATAATCGACAAAATCATAGAACCCACTTTAAAGGCTTTAAAAGAAGGAAATTCAACCTTTAAAGGATTTTTATATGCGGGTTTAATGATCACAAAAGGCGAGCCCTTCTTAATTGAATATAATGTTAGGATGGGTGATCCAGAGTGTCAAACCCTTTTGCCAAAACTTAAAACTGATTTTGGATTATTAATTAAGGCATGCATTGAGGAAAATCTAAAAAATACAAGTATCGAATGGCATAATGACAAAAGTCTTTGTATAGTAATGTGCTCAAAAGGGTACCCTGATAAATATAAAAATAACGTTGAACTGAATTTGAATAATCTAATATTAGGAAAGAGTGAGTTTTTATTTCATGCAGGAACAAAATTAATTGATGGAAAAACTTATTCTAACGGAGGCAGAGTTTTAAATATAGTTGTTAGATCTAATTTTTTTAAATCCGCCAGAAATAAAGCATTAAGTCTTCTAGCAAAATTGAATTGGGAAAATGGTTTTTATAGAAAAGATATAGGTCATAAAGTTGTTGATCAATGAGAATTATTTCTGGAAAATTTAGAGGAAAAAAAATTAATCTTCCTAATGATAAAACTACAAGACCTCTAAGAGATTTAGTAAAAGAAGCATTATTTAATGTAATTGAGCATTCAAATAAAATTAACATTGAACTAAAAAATTCTGTTATTTTGGATCTATTCTCAGGTTCTGGTTCGTTTGGTTTAGAGGCAATATCAAGGGGTGCAAAAAAATGTTTATTTGTTGAGAATTATCCCAGTGCGATCTTATCATTAGATAAAAATATAAAAAACCTTAAATGTCAGAAAAATTCTCACCTTCATAAATTAGATTGTTTTAAATTTATTGAGAACATTCAAAAAAATGAGTTAAAATTAAATATAATTTTTCTTGATCCACCTTACAGAGAGGAAAGAATAAATTTTATAATTGAGGAAATTTTGAAAAAAAATATCCTTAATAAAAATGGAATAATCATAGTCCATAGACATAAAAAAGATAATATTGAACTTACTAAAAAGTTGAAAATTATAGATCTAAGACTATATGGTATATCAAAAATAATATTTGCTAATTAAATATTTTTTAAAATTTTAAAAGTATTGATCTTAATCGACTCTACAGCAGGTTGATCATAAGGATTAATATTTAGCGCCTTTCCTAAAAGAATTGTTTCTAAAATAAAAAAGGCAAATAACTCTCCCAATGTTTTTTCATCTCTTTTTTTTATAATAAAACTTCTAAATGGTATCTTTTTTTTTAAAAAAACATTTTGAGTAGCTCTAAATTGAGAATATAAAATATCTGATATTTTTTTATTTCTTAAATATTTATGTGAATTCAATAAAGATTTATTTTCAATTTTTTTTGAATCATTATCCATTACATAAAAAAAGGTAAAAAAATTTTTTTTAAAACCATCTAAGTAGAGCTGCATCACACTATGGTTATCTTTTGGAACTGGAGAGACAATTGGCAAAATACCCTTTGAAGACTTTCCTAAACTTTCTGCAACTAATTGTTGATACCAATAAAAGAGATTATTGGAGTTTTCGTCGTAATTTAATATTACAGAATTATTTTTTTTCTTTTGGTGAAATGAAAAAATTGATGAAACGTTATAAGTTAGCATATTTATAAATTTATTACTTGATATCAAATTATCTAATCTTTTAAAATTACTTGGTTCAAGTCCCATAAAAAATGCTGGTATCATTCCTGTTTCGGATAAAACTGAGTATCTTCCTCCAATAAAGTTATTATGCTCTATTATTTCACTTTTAAGTTTTAAGGCAAGGTTTCTAAGATAACTGTTTTTATTTTCAGTTATGAATAAACAGTTTTTTTTTACTTTTTGATAATTCAAATTCGTTAGAGTCTCAAGGGTATTTCCTGATTTAGATATAATTATATTTAATTGATTAATTTTATTATTCTTTTTACGAGATAAATCAATGTTGTTTACAAATGAAAATTTTTTCCTAATTTTTTTATTCAAGAAAGAATAGATAGCCTCAGCGCCTAAACTAGAGCCTCCCATACCAAAAATTCTATAATGTTTAAATTTTTTATACTTTTTAATATTTTGAAATTTAAATTTATATTTATACTTTTTCGATAAACTTAAAAGTAGCTGATTATTTTTTTTTGAATAATTACCTAATAATTCATTTAAAATTTTTTTAATCTTAGAATTATTTTTTTTTATACTAAAATTTTTAAATTCAATGTTAGATGAAAACATTATTTATCTTTAAGCTGCTTCAAGACAAAATCCTCAGCAGAGTCAGATTTTTCTGAATTAACACTTTGGATTTTTTCTATTTTAAGAATATTTTCAATGTTATTTGTTTCATCAATTGCACTTATTTCTTTTTCAAAAGTCTCTTCTTTAGGTTTTGGTAGTTCCATAAATTTTGGTGGCATTACTAGCGGATTCTTTTTTTTAACTAAAAACTCATCACTATTTTCGGATTTCCTACCGCTCAAACCATCTTTGATTGACTGACATGACGTCAAAAAAATTGAAAAAATTATCAGATAAAAATTGATTTTATGCATTAATCTTATTTTTATTAAAAAATATTTCAGCAACAATAAGGCAAATAACACCTAAAGTAACAAATATATCAGCAATATTAAAAACAAACCAGTGAAAGTTAGATATGTGAAAATCTATAAAGTCTGGAACAGATGAATATCTAATTCTATCAGTTAAATTTCCTAATGCTCCTCCAATTATCATAGAATAGAAATATGAGGATTGATCATGATTTCGAATTAAAAATAGCAACATCAAAATTACTACCACAATCAAAAATGTTATTGAATTGTAATATAAGTCATTTTCAAAACTTAACAATCCAAATGCAATACCCTCATTCCAGATTAATTGAAGGTTTAAAAAACTTGTAAGGTAAATTACCTCATTCTGAGCTTTAAAAATGTTAATGATATAATATTTTGAAATTTGATCAGTTAGAAAAATTAAGAATATTAGTAAAAATTTTATTAGAAAAATTTTCTTATTCATTATTGAATATTACAATTCGGCCTGCTGCATCCCTCTTCACTTACTTTCCAACATAAAGAACATTTTTTTCCAGGAGCTTTTGTGGTTAAAACTTTAATCTCATTGTCTGAGCCTTGATTTATTTTTGCCGAAGAAGTAATACAAATTTCAGCAAAGTCAACATCTTTAAAATTTTCAAATAGTTCTTGGCTTAATGTTATTTCTAAACTGGATTCTAAACTTGAACCAATTTCTTTACTTGCTCTTTTTTCTTCGATACTCAAATTACAAAAATCTCTTATTTTGATAAGTTTAGACCACCTTTCACCTAATTTTTCGTTATAAAATTTTTTTGGAAAATTTATAAATTTTTGGAGATGAATACTTTTTTTTGATTTTGATATAAGTTGGTAAATTTCTTCAGTTGTAAATGATAAAATAGGCGCAAACCATTTAAGTAACGAATTTAAAATAATGTTTAATAATAATAGTGTAGATTTTCTTTTATCAGAGTTCTTAGGTTCACAATATAATGTGTCCTTTCTTATATCAAAATAAAAGGCTGACAAATCTACAGTGCAAAAATTCAATAAATCCTTATAAAGATTATGAAAATTATAATTTTTAAAATTTTTTTCAAAATCTAAATTTAATTTATAAATCTTATGTAAAATAAATTGCTCCAATTCCGGTAATTTATTAACTTCAACTTTTTCTAAATCATTTTCTTTAAATTTGTCATTTAAATTGCCTAATAGATATCTAAAGGTATTTCTTATTTTTCTATAGGACTCAGCATGCTGATCTAATATTGAATAGTCTATTCGGAGATCCTCAGCATAATTCGAGGAAGCAACCCAAATTCTAAGTATATCTGCGCCATATTTTTTAAGAATATCCTCTGGGGAAATTACATTTCCTAAAGATTTTGACATTTTTAAGCCTTTGCCATCAACTACAAAACCATGAGAAAGAATAGACTCAAAAGGTGCACGATCTCTAGTGCCACAAGACTCTAAAAGAGACGAATGAAACCATCCCCTGTGTTGATCAGAGCCCTCGAGATACATAGATGCAGGCCACTTTAAATCTTTTCTTTTTTCCAATACAAATGAGTGTGTAGATCCACTATCAAACCATACCTCTACGATATCACTTAACTTTTCAAAATCTTCAGCTTTATATTTTTTTCCGAGAAATTTTTGTGGATCATCCGAAAACCAACAATCAGATCCTTCTTTTTCATAAATTTTCGCAATGTTATCAAAAACTTCATTATCAATCAAAACTTCACCAGTCTTCTTGTTAATAAAAATAGGCAATGGAACTCCCCATACTCTTTGTCTTGAAACACACCAGTCGGGTCTTGTTTCAATCATCGATTTTAATCTTTCTTTTCCTTTGCTAGGATAGAAGGTTGTTTCATCAATTGCTTTTAAAGCTTTATTTCTAAGCTTATGACTGTCCATAGAAATAAACCATTGAGGAGTTGCTCTGTGAACTAATGGTGCTTTGGACCTCCATGAATGAGGGTAGGAATGAACAAGTTCACCACTCGATAATAATTTTTTTTGTTCTTTTAATTTTTCAATCACAATAGAATTAGATTTAAAAATATGTATACCTTCAAAAAGTGCTACATTTTTTGTGTACCTTCCATCGCCATCAACTGTTTCAATTGCTTTAATTCCATTATTCATACACAAATTAAAATCATCAGGACCATGACTTGGCGCACAATGAACAATTCCAGTGCCTTGTTCTGTAGTAACAAAACTTGCTTCCAGCATAGGTATGTCATATTCATAACCAAGTTTTAAAAAAGGATGATTACATATTGTTCCTTTTAAATCTTTACCTTTAAAATTCTTTAATTTTTTGAAACTTTGAATTTTGGTATCTTTTACAACTGTGTCTATTAATGTATCTGCTATAACAATTTTCTTATTTTTAAAGTCTCTATGGTCATTTACTTCAATTAATAAATAATCTAGGCTTTCATTGTAGGCCAATGCTTTGTTAGCTGGAATAGTCCATGGGGTAGTTGTCCAAATTACTATTTCACTATCATTTAATTCTTTAATATTTGATGATTTAACTGGAAAAGATGCATAAATAGTATCTGACCTATGATCTTGATACTCAACTTCTGCATCTGCTAAAGCTGTTTTTTCAACTGTGGACCATAAAACAGGTTTAAAGCCTCTATACAAACTTCCTTCCTTTAAAAATTTACCTAGTTCTCTTACTATTTGAGCCTCAGCATCAAAGCTCATTGTAGAGTAATAATTATCCCAATCTCCTACAACTCCTAACCTTTTAAATTGATCTTTATGAATTTCTATCCATTTTTCTGCAAAGGCTCTGCATTCTTTTCGAAACTCAACGATTGGAACTTCATTTTTGTTTTTTTTATTTTTTTTGTATTGTTCTTCAATTTTCCATTCTATTGGTAATCCATGGCAATCCCATCCTGGAACATAGACTGAGTCTTTTCCATCCATTTGATGAAATCTCACAATTATATCTTTTAAAATTTTATTTAAAGCTGTTCCCATGTGTATATTACCATTGGCATATGGAGGACCATCATGAAGAACAAATTTTTCTTCTCCTTTTCTTGATTTTCTTAATTCATCGTAAAGATTTATATTTTGCCAAAGTTTTAAAATTTCAGGTTCTCGTGTTGGCAAATTTGCTTTCATCGAAAAAGCGGTTTTAGGAAGATTTATTTGAGATTTACTCATTTTATTTTTTTTGCCTTTAATAAGTCAGTTTTAATTTGTTTTCTAAGTTGGACGACATCTTTAAATTTTTTTTCTTTTCTAATAAATTTTTTAAATTCTACTGTTAAATACTTATTATAAAGATTTCCAGAAAAATTAAATAAATGAACTTCCAATAATATTTTATTTCCATTAAATGTTGGTCGATAGCCTAAATTTGCAATCCCTTTTATGTGATTATTTTTGCCATATCTTTTTGCTTGAACCGCATATACACCTGGGCAAGCTAAAATATAATCTTTAATATCAATGTTTGCTGTCGGGAAACCGATTTTTTTTCCAAGCTGTCTTCCTTTTTGAACCTTTCCAGCAATTGACCAATTTCTATTCAGAATTTTATTCGCTTTTTCTAATTTTCCTCTTTGTAAAAGTTTTCTAACTAACGAAGAAGATGCTATTTTTTTATTTGTTAATAGTGGTTGTGGTTTAACTACCTTATAACCACACATTCTCTCAAATTTAATCAACTGTCTAACATTACCTTCTCTCTTGTTCCCAAATCTAAAATTATTACTTACAAAAATGAATTTTGGTTTTAACTTTTTACCTAATATTTCTTTAATGAAAGTTATAGATTTTATTTTTGAGAATTTTCGATCAAACTTTTTTATTATCAGAAAATCTACATTAAGATTTTTGAGATTATCGATTTTTTGTTGTAAATTAGAGATTCTAAAATTATCTAAATTCTTATTAAAAAACATTTTTGGCATTGGTTCAAAAGTCAACACGCCAATTTTTGAGGAATATTTTTTTTTATATTTCTTAGCTAATGATAATAATTTTTGATGTCCTTTGTGAACTCCGTCAAAATTTCCAATTAATATAATAGATTCTTGATATCTTGGATTGATATTAAAATTTTTATATATTACTTTTAATTTTACCATTTTAATTCCGATTGAATATAATTACAAATTGCTTCGTAAGATTTTGCAACTTTTTCAATTCCTTTTTCTTTAATCTCATTTTTATGAATTCCATTTGAAATTATCAAAGAATCATAATTCAAAAGGTTTGCTCCTTTTATATCAGTATTTAAATTATCACCTATAGAAAGAATTTTTTTATTTTTGTTATCAATAGATTGATTATAAACTTCAGGATAAGGTTTTCCAAAATAAACGACTTCTCCACCCATTTTTTCAAAAATCATTGCAACAGAACCAGCACAAAATTCTCTTGTGTTTCCTCTGTCAACTATTAAATCAGGATTTGTGCAAATCATTTTTTTTTTTATATTTTTTTCGAACAAATTTTTATAATAATTTAAGTCCTCATTGTGTTCATCAAACAATCCAGTACATAAAATATATTCGCTTTTTTCTATATTATCTAATTTCATTTTTTTAAAGTCTTTAAATAAATCAAAATCTCTTGGTGGACCCACGTGAAAGAAAGATTTATTAATTAAATTTTTATTTAAGTAAATGAGAGCTGCCTCACCAGAGGTAAAAACATGATCTCTAATTTCTTTCTCCATGCCTAGTTTTTGTAAAAAAGATTTAACTACATAATTAGGTCTGGGTGCATTTGTGAGTAAAATATAGTCCTTTCCTTTTTTATTGATTTCTTTAAGAACTTTTATCGCTTCAAGGTGTAGAGTAACCCCATTATGGACCACCCCCCATAAATCAACATAAAATAGCTGATAATTGTCTGCTATAGAACTTAGACCTTCGTTATCTAAATTTTTAGTCATGAAATTAATCTATAAACCATAAAACCCACAAATTCCTTTGTTTTTTAACTAACTAATTTTTAACTATATCTTGAAATAGTAAGGTCAATCTCTATATGAAGACCATACTAATAAGGAGAATTTATGAAATTTAGACCGTTACACGATAGAGTTTTAATTGAAGTTTTAGATAGTAGCGAAAAAACTGCTGGTGGAATAATCATACCTGATACGGCACAGGAGAAACCTCAGGAAGGCAAAGTTGTTGCTGTTGGCGGTGGTGCAAAAACTGAAGACGGCAAAACGATACCAATGGATGTAAAAGTTGGAGATAAAGTTTTGTTTGGTAAATGGTCAGGAACCGAAGTCAAAATTGATGGCAAAGAATACAGCATAATGAAAGAATCAGACATTATGGGTATTTCAAGCAAATAATTTAATTTTAAAGGAGAAAATAAAATGGCAAAAATAGTTAAATTTGATGCGGAGGCAAGAGCAGCAATGATTAGAGGAGTAAATATCCTTGCTGATACAGTTAAAGTCACTCTTGGACCAAAAGGAAGAAATGTAGTTATGGATAAGTCTTATGGTGCTCCAAGAATTACAAAGGATGGTGTTTCTGTTGCTAAAGAAATTGATCTCGAAGATAAATTTGAAAACATGGGTGCACAAATGGTTAAAGAAGTTGCTAGTAAAACAAATGATGAAGCTGGTGATGGAACAACCACAGCGACTATTCTTGCACAAGCTATTGTGAAAGAGGGTGTAAAATATGTTACTGCAGGTATGAATCCTATGGATGTTAAAAGAGGAATTGATGCTGCAGTAGACGTAGTTAAACAAAATCTTGTATCTTCAGCTAAAAAAGTAAAAGATAGTGATGAGATTGCGCAAGTTGGAACAATTTCTGCTAATGGCGATAAAGAAATTGGTACTATGATTTCTAAAGCAATGCAAAAAGTTGGTAACGAAGGTGTTATAACGGTTGAAGAAAACAAAGGAATTGAAACAGAATTAGACGTTGTTGAAGGTATGCAGTTTGATAGAGGATATTTATCTCCATACTTTATTACGAACAGTGATAAAATGACAACTGAATTAGAAAATCCTTTTATTTTATTGCACGAAAAAAAATTAAAGTTGATAAAGATAACAGCACTATAGTGAATGGTTCTGGTAAAAAATCAGATATAGAAGCTAGATGTTCTTCAATCAAACAACAAATTGATGAAACAACTTCAGACTACGACAAAGAAAAACTACAAGAAAGATTAGCAAAATTAGCTGGTGGCGTTGCAGTAATTAAAGTTGGTGGAGCAACAGAAGTTGAAGTAAAAGAAAGAAAAGATAGAGTAGAAGATGCTTTAAATGCAACAAGAGCTGCTGTTGAGGAAGGTATTGTAACAGGCGGTGGTTGTGCATTACTGTATGCAGCTCAAGAACTTGATAAAGTAAAAGCAAAAGGAGAAGACCAAAAAGCTGGTGTAGATTTAGTCAGAAGAGCTTTGGAGTCTCCTATACGACAAATTACCAAAAATGCTGGAGTTGATGGTTCAGTTGTAGTTGGTAAATTATTAGAACAGAATAAAAAAACTCATGGCTATGATGCACAGAATGAAGAATATTGTGACATGTTTGCTAAAGGTATAATTGATCCAGTAAAAGTTGTAAGAACTGCACTTCAAGATGCAGCCTCAATTTCTGGATTATTAGTAACAACTGAAGCCATGATAGCCGATAAACCTGAGGAGAAAGATGCTGCTCCAGCTGGAATGCCAGGTGGAATGGGCGGCATGGGTGGAATGGGAGGAATGGGCGGCATGGGAATG
>CACMOQ010000009.1 GCA_902615445.1 uncultured Pelagibacteraceae bacterium
AATACAGGCATCACCAAAACTTTTATCTAAGGGAACAGACTCTTTTATTAGCTCCCAAACTTTTTTATCAGTTTGGAAAATCGGGTTTTTAAATGTACTACCACTAGTTTTGATTTTAGTTGGTTGGTTTTTTTCTTTTTTGATCTTATAATTAGTTATTCTATCGCTAATTTTTACTTTATTGCTTTTAATACCTTTAAATGAAGCACTTAAAAAAATCAAATCATCGGGTATATTGCTTTTTCTATATTCAAAATTGATATTCTTTGAAAAAAGAGTTTTAACATTTCCAATTTTATCTATAGCCTGAACAGATAATAAAATATCCTTAAATTCATTTTCAAAACAACCAGCATTCATTCTTATACCACCTCCAATAGTTCCAGGAATACATGATAAAAACTCAAAACCACTCAAATTATTTTTCATTGCAAAATCTGATAAAGATTTATCCAAAACAGCGCTTCCAGCTATAATTATTTCATCCCTAAGCAAAG
The DNA here is from genome assembly GCA_902615445.1 of uncultured Pelagibacteraceae bacterium. GTDB lineage: Bacteria > Pseudomonadota > Alphaproteobacteria > Pelagibacterales > Pelagibacteraceae > Pelagibacter. Next base: position 498 of record CACMOQ010000009.1, read on the forward strand.
TAATATTGTTAAAATTTTTACTGAGTTTTATTACTACACCATCGAAAATTTTGTCCGTAATTAAAGTATTAGACCCGGCACCAAGAATAAATATTTTTTCCTCATTATTTAATTTTTTCAGAAAATTTACTAATTCTTTTAAATTATCAGCTTTAAAGTAAACTTTTGATTTTCCTCCAATATTAAACCAATTTTTTCTCTTTAGATCGTAATTAAACTTTACATTATCTCCAAATTCACTAAGTATTTTTTCTAATTTTTCGATTTCCATTACATTAATTGTGGAAGTTTTTTCATCCAATTAGATATAGATCCCGCTCCCATTCCAATAACAATTTTCTTTCCATACATATTTTTTTTTAGAAATTTGGCTAATTGAATATTATTCTTTACCAAAAATAATTCTACCTTAGATTTTTTAATTATCTCTTTAGCAAAATTTAAATACTCAAATCCTAATTTAATTTTTTCTCCTGCAGTATATATTGGACACAAAATAACAGTATCAGCATCTTTAAAAGCAAGAGAGAAATCTTTTTTTAAATCTTTTAGTCTTGAGATTCTATGGGGCTGAAATATACAAATTTTATCATGGCCTTTGTAAACTTTATTTACTCCCTCTAATACAACTTTAATTTCAGTAGGATGATGAGCATAGTCATCATAAAAATCTATATTGTTATACGTAAAAATTTTATTAAATCTCCTTTGGACACCTTTAAAATTTAATAATCCATTTTTAATATCTGATATTGGAATTCCAACAGTTAAAGCGACTGCGGCAGCTGCTACCGAGTTTCTCACATTATGGACACCAAGCAGGGGGATTTGGATATTCTTTATTTGACTTTTTCGTTTATTTGGAACATTTATATGCAAATTAAACTTAGTATGTTTTTTATTTTGTTTAATATTTTTTATCAAAAAATTTGAATTAATGTTTGTTCCAAAAGTATAAAAATTTTGATTTTTTAATTCTTTAATTAATTCTTTATTAATTTTGTCATCTGAGCAAATAAAGGATTTTCCAAACGAAGGGACTTTTTCTATAAATTTTTTAAAATAGTGTTTTAAGTCTTTCATAGATTTATAAAAATCCATATGTTCTCTGTCTACGTTAGTTATTATTGAGTAAGTTGGTGGTATGTGAACAAAACTACCGTCAGACTCGTCAGCCTCTAGAATAGACCAATCACTTTTGCCTAATTTGGCAGTGCTTTTAATTGAATTAATGACACCACCATTGATAATTGTAGGATCTAATTTTGATCTTTGAAAAATTGAAGACACTAAAGAAGTAGTTGTAGTTTTGCCGTGAGAACCGACTATGACTATATTTTTTGTTAATGAAACAATATGCGCCAGCATTTCACCTCTTGAAATGATTGGCAAATTTTTTCGTTTTGCTTCGATCATTTCAGGATTATTTTTTTTTATAGCTGAGGAAACTACAACAATTGTTACATCTTTTAAATTTTGTCTTTTTTGACCTATAAAAATTTTTATTTTTTCTCGTTTTAATCTTTCTATATTTTTGTTAAAAAATAAATCACTTCCTTGAACTCTAAATCCTTTTCCTTTCATTATTAGAGATAACCCGCTCATCCCTATGCCTCCGATACCGACAAAATGAATAAGCTCTGATTTTGCTAATTTAATTTTCATCAATATTTATTAATATTTTTTGATTAACGTTTATCCATGAATTATCATAATTTAATTTTTCTAAACTTTCTTTTTTTTTTAAGTAATCTTTCTGATCTTCTATTATATTTTTCAAAAAATCTTCAATTTTTTCCTCAAAAACATTTTGTTCAATTATCCAACAACAATCTTTATCTTTATAAAAATTTGCATTAGCTAATTGGTGATTGTCTCTGGCTGTTGGCAAAGGCACGGCAATAAAAGGAATGCAGAGGGCTGATAATTCTGCCAAACTAGAAGCTCCAGCCCTAGTTATACACAAATCTGCTTGTAACATAATGGTTGATAAATTTCTATCAAAGCTAAAAATTTTATTTTCTAAATTATTTGATAAATAAAAATTCTGTAAATTAGAAACATTGTCTTCTCTAGTTTGATGTACTATTTTAATTGAATGTTTTTTTGAAATATTGACTAAAATATTTTTTAAGTTTTTGTCAAAAATATTAGCACCTTGACTCCCGCCAATTATTAAAATGGTAAATTTTTCATTTTCCTTACGTAGTTTTTTTATTTTATAAACATTTTCTTTCACTAATGGTTTAATTTCAATTATTTTATTCTGAAATTTTTTAGGAAACTTATTGATTTTTTTTGTATAACAAAAAATTTTTTTACATGAACTCAAAAAGTATTTATTAGCTCTACCAATTGTTTGATTAGGCTCTAATAGATAAATTTCTAATTTTAATAATTTAGCAGCTAAAATTAATGGTAAAGACATATAACCCCCTGTTGAAAAAATTTTTTCTATTTTTTCCCTTTTTAAAAGGTCTAAAGATTTGAAAAAAAGAAACAAAATCTTAATTGAATTTATTGGTAAAAAATAAAAATTATTCAATTTTGGAGTATTGATTATTTTGAAGTTATATTTTTTTTTATCTAAATACTTTAAGCCTCTATTATCTATGGAAACAATCAAGTTTGCAACTTTAATTAAATGATCATAAAAAATTGATGCTGGTATTACGTGACCTCCTGATCCACCTGTTGTTATTAAAAAATTTTTTTTCATATCAATTAATTTTTCTCCTAGTTAAATTTAAAATTATACCTGATAAAATTGAGATACTGATTATTGACGAACCACCATAACTTATAAATGGAAGTGTCATTCCAGTTGTAGGAAATAATCTTATATTAACTCCTATATGTATCATTGCCTGCACTAAAATAAGACTTATACAGCCAACTAAAATCAATTTTGTCCTTTCATCATGCTCTAAATAAACTTTTTTAAAAACTGAATAAATAAATATTAAGAATAATAATAAAATCAAAATTATAGCAATTACACCGAATTCTTCTGAGATGACAGATATTATATAATCTGTATGAGCCTCTGGCACTCTATTCTTTAGAGTTCCTTCCCCTATTCCTTTTCCAAAAAATCCTCCACTAGTAATTGAGTCAATTGCTTTTTCTGATTGAGCATTATGTGTGCCTGTTTCTGTATTAAAGAAAGACAAAATTCTACTTTTTATATATTCAAATTTTGGAATAAAATTTATAGATAAATAAAGCAACATAAAAATAATTAGTGAAGAAGTTAATAAAAAAATAATATTTATTCCTGAAATAAAAATTAATACAGACCAAGTAAAAAAAATTAATAATGTTTGACCTATATCTGGTTGGGCAGCTAATAATAAAGCTATTAATAAAGTTAATAAAAAAGAAAATAAATATTTTAAATAGACATTATTATATTTCTTATTACTTAAAATTAAGCTTATTAAGATTATCAAAAAAGGTTTAACAAATTCTATTGGTTGAAATCTTGGTAACATATATAAATCTATCCAACGTTGAGCACTGTTAACTTCTACACCTATAATGGGGACTAACATCAGAGAAAATAATGATAATATAAAGACTATTGGTGAGATTTTTATGAGTTTTCCCTCGTTAATGGATGATAAAACAAAAATGATAATTAATCCTAGAATGACAAAAGTCAGGTGTTTGAAAAAAAAAGTATAATCATTTGTTTCAAGTTTATCGGAGACTAATAAAGATGTTGAAACTAATGAGAAGAATAAACCAATGATAAACAAAAAAATTATTAAAAAAAGAAGAAATTTATCAATATTTTTCCACCATTTATAATATAAATTAAAAATTGTTTTTTTAATTTCCATACAAATATTTTTTAACTAACCTATTAAAATAGTATCCTCTATCTTCAAAATTTTTAAATGTATCAAATGATGCAGCGCTTGGACTAAAAAGAATAGTTTGATTAATTAGTCTATTTTTCTTTGTTATCTCTAAAACTTTTTTTAAAGCATCTTTGAGATTTTCAAAAATTTTATATTTAATTTTACCTTTTAGATTTTTAATAAAAAAATTTTTATCACTTCCGTAGATATATGCATTGATCTCGTTAAAATATTTTTTTGATAGAATTAATTTATCTTCTTTTTTATGAATTCCACCTAGTATCCAATGAATATTTTGATATTTCTTCAGAAGACTTAATGAAGAAGAAAAACTTGTAGATTTAGAATCATTAATAATTGTTAAATTTTTTTTTTCAAATATTATTTGTTGACGAAATTTCAACCCTTTAAACTTTTGAATTGTTTTTAACAATAAATTTTTTTTTATTTCTATTTTTTTTAGAATTTCAAGAATAAAAAGTAAATTTTCTTTATTTGTTTCAGTTGAAAAATATTTATTACTTATTTTTTTTAGAAAAATGTTGTTTTTTTTTGTATCAACTTTAATTATTCTACCAGGAAATTTATTACTTCTAAGTTCTTTTGAGATTAAAAAGTCATCTTTTTTTAAAAAAGCGAAACTCTTGTTTGTTTGATTTTTCAATAATTTAAATTTTGATTTTACGTAGTTATTTAGTGTTTCATGCCTTTCAATATGGTCAGGTGATAAATTTAGTATTGCTGCATATTTTGATTTAAAAATTTTACTATATTCTAACTGATAAGATGACGCTTCAACGATAAAAATCGTTTTTTTGTTGATATTCTTTGATGATAAAATAGGATTTCCAATATTTCCAACTAATCTTACATCAAAATTTTGATCGCACAAAATCTCATATAAAAGCTGACAAGTTGTAGATTTACCATTCGTTCCTGTTATTGTAATACAGTCATTATTAAAGTAAGCATAAAAAACATCTAAATCAGAATAAATTTTTTTAAGATTTCTTTTTAAAAATTTTGAAAGTTTACATTTTTTAATATTAATGCCAGGACTTAAGATAATAAAATCAAACGTTGAATTTAAAATTTTTTTATAATCAATTAATTTTTTTTTTATCTTTGGATTTTTAATTCTAAATTCAAAATCATCAAATAATAACACTTCACTTTTTTTTTTTAAAAATTCAAAAGCTGATAAGCCAGTTTTTCCTAATCCATAAATTAAAATCTTCTTATTTGAAAAAAAATCTAATTTCGTATTCATCATCTTAACTTCAATGTAGCCAAACCAATTACAGCTAAGATAATTGAAATAATCCAAAAACGAATTACCACTGTCGATTCTGGCCAGCCCTTCTTCTCAAAATGATGATGTATAGGCGCCATTTTGAATATTCTTCGCCCTGTTAATTTGAACGAAATTACTTGAACAACTACAGATAGAGCTTCAAGAACAAATAACCCTCCAGTAATTGCTAATACTATTTCATGTTTAGTTATGATACCTATTGCTCCTAATGAGCCTCCTAATGAAAGTGAGCCTGTATCTCCCATGAAAATTTTTGCCGGCGGAGCGTTAAACCACAAAAAACCTAAACACGCACCAATAATAGAACCACAAAAAATAGATATTTCACCTGCGCCTTCAATGTATAATATTTGAAGGTATTCAGAAAAAACAATATTACCGGTAATATAACTAATAAAAGCAAAACACCCAGCAACTAAAATAACAGGCACTGTAGCTAATCCATCCAAACCATCAGTTAAATTTACTGCATTTGAAGAACCTACAATTACAAAGATTGAGAATGGGATAAAAAACCAACCAAGATTTATAATTAAATTTTTAAAAAATGGAAAATACAAATTTTTAAATTCTGCATATTCTAAAAAATACGTTAATATTGCTAACCCAATCAAAGCTAAAACAATTTGCATTATAATTTTTAATTTTGAGGAAATCCCCTCTGAACTAACATTTTTTATTTTTTTATAATCGTCATATGCGCCTAAGAGTCCAAATGATAAAACAATGTATAAACAAAATAAAATATAAATATTTTTTAAATCTGCCCAAAGCAAAACTGAAACTATTAAACCAAATAAAATTACTACTCCACCCATAGTTGGAGTCCCAATTTTCTTTATAATGTGATCTGATGGACCATCATCCCTTATAGGATTAAAAATTTTTCTATTTGAAAATAATTTTATAAAAGGACCACCAATTAAAAGAGTAATTAACAGTGAGGTAAAAAAAGCTAATCCAGTTCTAAATGTAATATACTTAAAAACATTTAAAAATGAAAAGCTCTCAACATAGTTGAGTAATAATTCATATAACATTTTGCCTTCTTTGTTTTATGTCGATAATAAATTTGTTTAAACCGGTAGAGTGTGATCCTTTTACCATTAAATAATCACCATTTTTAAAATCATTCTTGATTATTTTAAACATGTCCAGTTTGTTATTTAATATTTTTGCTTTTTTATCTGGATTTAAACCCTTATATGTCTCTTTAATATATTTTCCAATTACATATACGTTGTTAATTTTTGTTTTATTAATTATTTTGCTGATTAGTCTATGTTGTTTAATAGAGTGTTTACCTAGTTCTAACATGTCACCTAGCAGCATATGTTTCTTTGATTTTTTTAAGTCTATTTTTTCAAAATTTTCAATTGAATTTTTAAGCGAAAGTGGATTTGAATTATACGATTCATCTACAAAATAAATTTTTTTATTCTTAAAATTAATATCAAATATATCTCCCCTACCTTTTGGAGTATTAATGTTTAAAAAAATATCTTTTTTTAAATTTTTAATATTAATGAATGCGTTTAAAGAAGCTATGGTAGCTAATATATTATACAAATTATTTTTATTATTATTTTTAGTATAGAAAGAAACATTTTTATCTCTTACATTTATAGATAGTTCATATTTATTCCTTTTTTTTTTTAAATTTGTTAATTTGATTTCCGAAGACTTGTTTTTAATTGCAAAAGATATAGTTTTTAATTTTTTCTTGAGAGCCAAGCCCTTTAGATAATGAAAAAAACGATCATCTCCATTTAAAACAATAATTCCATTTTTTTTTATATTATTCATTAGCTCAGCTTTAGCATTTGCTATAAGCCTAATATTTTTAAAATTTTTTGAATGTGCATAGCTTATATTGGTAATAATTCCCAAATCAGGCTTAACTATTTTTGACAAATTATTAATTTCACCTCTTTTATCCATTCCAATTTCAAAAACTCCAAAGTTATCATTCTGCTTCATGTTAAACAAACTTAACGGCACACCGTACTTATTATTAAAAGACTTTGGTGAAAATGATGTTTTTGAAATTTTTTTTAAAATGAGTCCAATCATTTCTTTTAAAGTTGTCTTCCCACAGCTACCAGTTATTGAAATAATTTTTGCATCAATATTTTCTCTAAGAATTGATGAACAGTTAGTCAAGAATTTAAGAGTATTTTTAACTTTAATTTGTTTGGAAAGTGAACAATCTTTATTTAATCGATTTACAACAGCAAAACTTGATTTTTTTTTAATGGCTTCTAAAACATAATTGTTGCCGTCAACATTTTCACCTTTTATAGCAAAAAAGACATCATTTTTTTTTATTGATTTCGAGTTAATTGAAATATCTCTAATAACTAATTTATTTGATAGATTAATTTTTGACTGTTCTTGGATAATATTAAGTTTCAAATTTTTAAATAAAAACTTGTTCTTTAATCTTATTGACTCAAGAATAACTTTTTGATCTGAAAAAAAAATTCTTTTTTTTCCATAGTCTTGTATTTTTTCATGACCCTTACCTGCTACTAGCAAAATATCTCCGGTCTCAAGATTGTTCACAGCTTTCTGAATTGCTTTTTTTCTATCAGGTATCTCATGAATTTTTTTGTTCTTAATTCCTTTTTTTATCTCATTTCTAATCTTAAAAGGTTTCTCATGTCTTGGGTTATCATCTGTTAAGTATATTTCATTAGAATATTTTCCTGCGATTCTTCCCATTATAGGTCTTTTTTTTAAATCTCTGTCACCTCCACATCCAAATAATAGATTTATTTTATTATAAGGAAATTGCTCCTTAAGATTTGATAATGCTAATTCAAGTGCAGCAGGAGTATGTGCATAATCTAAAATTACTCTACTGTTGTTATGTATTTTTCCAATTTTTTCTAGTCTTCCTTCCACAGATTTAATTTTTGGAAGAACTTTTAAAATTTTTTTAAACTCAAGACCACTTTTGTTTGCAGCTATGATAGCCATAAGTATATTTTTTATTTGTATTTTGCCTATTAAATTTAAATATATTTTATACTTAACTTTCTTAAATTTTATTTCCAAAATTTGTTTTTCTTTTTCAAAACTATGTGAAATTAACTGGATTCCATCAAAGTCATCGTGAATAAGATTTAATCTAATATTATTTTTAATTGATATTTTTTTTATTTCTTTAAACTCTGGAATTTTTTTATCAGTTATTACATCGCCCCTCTTTTTTATCAAATGTTTAAATAAATATAATTTTGAATTAAGGTAATCTTTCATATTTTTATGATAATCTAGATGGTCATGAGATAAATTTGTAAATATACCTATATCAAATTTCAATCCATCTAATCTATTTTGCCCTAAACCATGGCTCGATGCTTCCATAATAACGAATTCAATTTTTTTTTTTCTTAAATCTTTGAGTATAGAACCTATTTTAATAGGGTCTGATGTAGTATTAATAAGATTTTTTATTTTAGATTTATATTTAAGTCCAAGCGTTCCAATTGATGCAACTTTTTTTGAATTTAATTTCAAAATTTGAAAGTAAAAATCTGCTATTGATGATTTTCCATTAGTTCCAGTTACAGCAACTAATTTTTTAACCTTTTTATCAAAAATTTTGTAAGAAACTTCTGCTAACAATTTTCTCGCATTTGAAGAATGTAAAAATACTATATTTGAATTTTTTTTTTGATTTTTTTTTTCGGATATGATTACCTTGGCTCCTTTTTTTATAGCATGTGAAATAAAATTATTGCCATCAAATTTTTTTCCTTTAATTGCAAAAAAAATATTATTTTTTTTTACTCTTAAGCTATCAAAAGCAATGCCAGAAAAATTTATTTTTCTAAATCTTTTCGGAACATATGGAATATAATCTTTAAGAAGCATGAATTATTTGTCACTATATTTTGTGGCTAAAATAGGCCCAATTTTTTCAATGATTTGTCCTGTAACTTCTACGGTAGTCCACCCTGAAGTATTATATGGAGTACCTTTATATTTAATTTTAGATCCGTCTCTGTAATGATAAATATATTCCTTATTAGTTTTTGGTTCATCTAACATTACTGCTAAAACAAATTTTGGGCTCGATGTTGGAAAAACAGATATAAATGAATTTATTTTTTTTTTTGTATAAACACCTTTGATGCTTTTTTGAGCGGTTCCTGTTTTACCACCGACTTCATATCCTGAAATATTAGCCAAAGATGCCGTCCCCTCTTTTGTCGTTACAATTTTTCTTAAGATTGGCAAAATTTTTTTTGATACTTCTTTACTTAAAATCTTTTCTCTTTTTAATTTTTTTGTATTTTTTATTAATTTAGGCTGAATATTGTATCCACCATTAACTATTATAGAGTAAGCTTTTGCTAATTGTAATAAAGTAGTTGTAATGCCATGACCAAATGAAGCTGTAGCGAGAGGACATTTCCCCCAATTAAATGTTATTGGTTTTCCAATTTCTTCTATATCAAAATTAGTTTTTTGAAGAATGTCAACTTTTGACAAAAACGACTTAAATTTTTCCTCTCCAACCATTTGACCAATTTTTACAGAGCCTATATTTCCCGAACGGATTAAGATTTGCTCAGCTGATAATGTTGAGGGAATTTTATTATCATATTCTCTGATTGGAAATCCTGCACAAGTTAGTGTTTTTGGTAAATCCTTAAATTTACTTTCTGGTTCAATAATTTTATCATCAAATGCTGCAGCTAAGGTAAAAGTTTTAAATACCGATCCAAATTCATAAACACCTTTAGTGACTCTATTTATAAAAGTTTTATCTGTAATTTTTTTTCTTTGATTAGGATCAAAGTCAGGTAAAGAGACTAATGAGAGAATTTCACCATTATTAACATTCATTAATATTGCCGCGCTCCCCAACACTTGAAAAATTTGATTAAATCTATTTAATTCCTCTCTTACTAAGAATTGTATATCTGTATCTAAAGAGAGTTTAATTGGTTCTTTTGTTTTTTTAAGTTTCTTATCTAAAGATTTTTCTAATCCTGAAATTCCATTATTATCTTCATCGATTTGGCCAATTATATGACTAAATAAGTTTCTATGTGGATAGAGCCTAATTAAGCTTTTATTTGGTATTATTGATTTATCTCCAAGTCTCATTATTTTTTCATATTTCTCATTAGATATTTTTTTTTCTAACCAGAAAAACTTCCCTCCTTTTAATTTGTTTTCTATTTCAGCAAAATTTTTTTCTGGAAAGATAAATCTTAGATTTATTAACAATTTTTTTTTATTAATAACTTGAGAGGGATTTATGCCAACATTAATGGAACTTACAGTTTTAACAATGTATTTTCCATCTGTATCTACTATATCAGCTCTAAACTCTTTTTTTGAAAAATTAATATTTTTTGTATTATCAATCGATCCAATATTTCTTGACCCCAAGTGTGCTAAATGAATAGAAAAAATTAGTGAGATCAAAAAAAAAATAAAAAAAATAAATGCAACTCTATTAAAATCTATGTTTAAATTAGTATTACTTTTTCGATATTCAAACTTAAATTCTGTGTCTTCAATCTCAAATTTTTTTTTTTTAATCATCACTTTTTATAATTATAATCTGGTCTTTTGTTTTTGTGCTTAAATCTTGCTCAAAAAACTTATCATTAAAATCCATCAGCTTTTTACCAGAACTCAAATATGTATATTCTAATTTAAAATCATTAATTTCTTTTCTTAAAAACCTGATATTTTCATTTGTGATAAAAATTTCATCATCGATTCTTTTTGTTGAATTTTTAATTATAGCAGTCAATAATATCATGAATAGAATCAAAGACATCGCAAAAAACTTTTTCATAATTTGTGACCCAAGTTTTCTACTTTGATTAGATGTTCAAATTTTTCAAAAATATCTGTTTTAAAATCGTAAAAATTATTTTTTTTTATTGCATATCTTAGCTTTGCTGATCTTGAGGACAAATTTTCTTCCAACTCTTTTTTTGTTGCAGTTTTTGGTTTTTTTTCAACTAATTTTAATAAAGTTTCTGGCTGATTTATTTTAGGAATATATCGAGACACACTCTTATATTCTGATAGACTCTTAAAAAAGTATTTAACAATTTTATCCTCTAAAGAATGAAAAGTTACAACTGCTAATACTCCATCTTTTTTTAGCACTTTTGTGGCGGCTATTAAGCCATAAATTAATTCACTTATTTCTTTATTAACAAATATCCTTAACGCTTGGAAAACTTTTGTACAGCTATGAGTTTTAAAATTCTTTTTTTTCTTTGTTCTTTCTACTAGTTCAACTAACACCTTAGTATCAATTTTTTTTGTTTTTCTCTCTTTAATAATTTGAAGCGCAATTTTTTTTGCTTCTTTTTCATCCCCAAACAATTTAAAAATCTTTTCTAGATCTTTAGCGCCTAATTTATTTATAACATCTTTAGCTGAGAAATTATTTAAACCCATTTGCATGTTTAATTCCCCGCATGAATTAAATGAAAGGCCTTTTTTGGGATCTTTGATTTGATTATATGAATAACCTAAGTCAAAAATTATGCCTTTAATGTTTTCGTTTTTAATTTTAAGATCAGTTAGTTGACTAAATTTTTTATTTTTAAATAAAAATCTGCCTTGATAGTCTGTAAGAATCTTATCGGCAATTTTTTTAGTTTGTAAATCTCTATCAAGAGCAATTACTTGAGTATTATCAAAACTTAAGATTTTTTTTGTGTAATTGCCTTGTCCAAACGTGCAATCAATAAAAGTGCCACCATGTTGAGGGGTAATGATGCTTATTAATTCATTAAGCAGCACCGGATAATGTTTTACGGTATCCGTGACCATGGTGGCATCCATTTATTTTTTTGAAGACCATTAATTTTTTTGTCTTCTTAAAAATGCTGGTATTTCGAGATCATCATCTTGATCTTCCTGATTAGATCCCAATAAATCTCCAGATGATGTATCTTTACTATCAGAACTAAATAAATCAGGCCCCTCAGCTTCTACTCCAAATTCTCTTAAATCACTAGATGAAGTGTGATCAGTTTTAGAATTCTCTAAAGCCTCTTGAGAAAAGGATACCTCTCCTTGATCTGAAACATTTTCAACTATGTTTTTAATCTCCTGATTTTTAAGTAACTCTTCATTATATTGGTTATTCAAATCATTCACAGTCTCGTTAAAGTTTTCTGAAGTAACTTCGTTTTCAAGTTTAAGAGCATTTGCGCCTTGTGATAGAGGTGTTTGATTATTACTTGAAAAATTAAAATGTGTATTTGTGCTTATATTTGAAAAATCAGAATAACCTGGATTTCTATTTTGAATACGATGAACCATATTAATTACTGATTTTGTTTCAGGCTGTTGGCCATCTAATGAAGTGGCTACAATTGAAACTCTTATCTTGCCCTCTAATGTAGGGTCAGTTATTGCTCCAATAATTACCTCAGCATCGGCTTCAACTTCTGATCTTATTTTGTTTACCACTTCATCAACCTCAAATAATTTAAGATCTTTACCGCCAGTAATATTTACTAATAAGCCTTTAGCGCCCTTTAAAGTATAGTCATCAATCAATGGATTACTTATAGCCATCTCTGTAGCTTGCATTGCTCTACCTTCACCCTCTGCTTCTCCTGTCCCCATCATTGCTTTACCCATAGATGCCATTACTGTTTCAACATCAGCAAAATCTAGGTTAATTATTCCTGGTCTTACCATTAAGTCTGTCACACTTTGAACTCCATGCATCAAAACATTATTTGATAAATTAAAAGACTCTTCAAAAGTAGTTTGCTCATTTGCGATCTTAAATAAATTTTGATTTGGGATTACTATGATCGTATCAACATGCTTTCTCAACTCCTCAAGTCCAATTTGAGCTCTTTTCATTCTTGAAGGACCTTCATACAAAAAAGGAAGTGTTACAACACCAACAGTCAAAATATTCAATTCTTTTGCTGCTCTTGCTATGACATGTGCTGCACCAGTACCTGTACCACCACCCATACCAGCAGCAATAAAAACCATATTAGCGCCTTGTAAAATATTTATAATTTCATTTAAAGACTCATCTGCAGCAGCTTGGCCAATATCAATTTTAGCACCTGCTCCTAAACCCTTTGTTAAATTTAAACCAATTTGAATTTTTGATTTAGCTTTACTGTGTTTTAAATCTTGTGCATCAGTATTAACTGCAATAAATTCCACTCCTTGCATTCCATTATCTATCATCTCATTTATTGCATTACCTCCTGCACCTCCTACACCCATAACTAAAAGACGTGGCTGTAATTCTCGTATTTCTGGTGTTTTAAAGTTAATTGTCATTTTTTTCCCCCCTAATTGTTAAGCTTATTCTCTCCATTTAAGACTTGCTCGATTGACATTGGATTTTTTTCTCGCAGTGACCTTAAATTTTTCAAATATTGCTGGTTCCCAAATTTGGAATGTTTTACCTTGACCAACAAATATCATTCTATCTCTAATTTTTGCATGTTTTAATAATTTTGTTGTAAGAGAGATTCTTCCTTCGCTATCAAATTGTAAATTGATGCTCTCAGATAATATTGAAGTAGCAAAAAAATCTCTTTTTTCCTCGAAGGGGTTTAGTGTGTCGATTGAATTTGAAATTTTTTCTATCCTATCTTGTGGCCATGCTTCTATTGACTGGTTGTTGAATGATGGATAGCAAATTACTCCATTATAACCTAAATTTGATAGATAAGATCTAAAACTAGCAGGCACGGACACCCTTCCTTTTTTGTCTAATCTGTTTTCGTATGTTGATAAAAACATAAAACATAAATTCCATTATTCCCTTAAAATGGGAATATTTGGGATATTATGGGTTTTTAAAAAAAGAGTCAATACCTACATTCATATATGAATATTGAAAAATCTTATTTTAAAACTGAGTCAAAACAGGAAAATTTGAGGGGAAATATTCAAAAAATGCCAGATGAACTATAAGCCGGGTTCTGTCATTTAAACTTATCATTTGTCTAGGCTTAAGATCACTCTCAAGCTCAAGCAACTAACCCAGACGACTAGCCAAGGATTGCTTTTAGTTTTTTTCTAAAAAACAATGTCATCTCTATTTAGTCTTGCTCCCAGTGGGGTTTTCCAGCGTTCATTGTTACCAATAGAACCGGTGCGCTCTTACCACACCTTTTCACCCTTGCCATGTTATGGCGGTTTATTTTCTGTGGCACTATCCCTAGGGTTTCCCCCGCCAGGTGTTACCTGGCACTGTGTCCTTGTAGAGCCCGGACTTTCCTCTTTATAAATTAAAGCGATAAGTCGTTCATCTGACTGTTTCAATTTATAATTTAATATTTTAATTGCAAGTAAAATTTAAATTTCTAAACAAGATTTTTACTTATTATAAGACATTCTTGATCAATTTTACCGTTAATTAGATTTTGTCTAAATTTTCTTTGAAAAGCTTTAGTAACATTTGTTTCATAACTATTATTTCTAATGTTATCAAAATTTGAATAACCCATTTTTTTTAAATTTTTAAAAAATGTTTTTTTTTCAAAAAAGCTAACTTTTAAATTTCTTTGCTTTTTTATCTTAACATTAGATAAATTATGCCATTGACACAAATTTTTATTTGCTAATTTTCTCCAAGGAAACTTTTCCCCTGGGTCTTTTTTACGATTAGGCGCTATGTCAGAGTGACCTAAAATATTTTGACTCTTTATACCATATTTTTTTTTTAAATATTTAAGCACACTTATTAACGAAGAAATTTGAGTTTCATTAAACTTTTTATAACCATGCTCATGACCGGGATTACTAATTTCAATACCAATCGAAAATTTATTTAAAAACTTGTACCGTTTCCAACTAGATGTACCTGCATGCCAGGCTTCATATAAATCAGGAACCAAATTCAAAATTTCACCATTATTTTTGATAAAATAATGTGAGCTTACATTTGATCTATGATCACATAACCTTTTAATTGCCTCTAGTTCATTTTTCATACCTGTGTAATGAATTATTATAAAAATTATCTTTTTTTTTGATCTTTTAGGTAAACTGAAATTTATTGAGTAATTGGTGGTCAAATTTAAGGCTAATTTTGATCTCATTTCTAATAAATAGTTAATTTACTTTAATGATTTATACATTATAAGAACTAAAATGATAAAGAAGTTAGCTATAATTTTAATTACAACTTTAGCGTTAACTGTAAATACAAATGCAGGTTCAGATGGAGAACTTTTATTAAAAAAGAACGATCCATCGAATGTTAAAGATTGTTTTGAGGGACTGAATAGAGCTACCTTTGCTTTTAACCAGGCATTAGATGGAATTTTATTTGAACCAGTTGCTAAAGCGTATCGAATTCTCCCTTCGCCAGTCAGAACAGGAGTTGGAAATAGCTTAAATAATTTATCTCATTTAGTGACCATACCTAATAATATCCTTCAAGGAGATTTCAAACAAGCAGGTATAAACTCTGGAAGATTTGTAATCAATACCACAGTGGGAATTTTGGGAATTTTTGATGTAGCAACGATGATGGGTTTTTCAGAATATGTAAAGGAAGACTATGGACAATCTTTAGGTACAGCTGGAGTTGGTCCAGGATGTTATTTAGTTTTACCAGTTTTAGGTCCATCTACTGTTAGAGATACCGCAGGTTCACTAATAAACATTTTTGGAGGAGACCCATGGTATAATGTTAGTGTTAAAAATGACACAAGACATTTTAATGAAAAAGACTATTATGTAAGTCGAGGAACCGATGGCATAAACTTTAGAGCAAAAAATATTGAGTCTTTCGATAATTTAGAAGAAAATGCCATTGATTTTTATGCTTCAGTTAAAAGCTTATATTTACAAGATAGAAAACAAAAAATTTTGAACACAAGAGGAGTTGTAAATACAATGGATGACTCTGATTGGGAAGAAATTGAGAATAATTAATTTTTTCAAATGTTTAAAAAATTAATTGTTTTTAATTTCATCATATTTTTGATTTCCTTAAATACAGTATATTCAATAGAGCCTGATATTTTTGTTCAATCTACAGTTAACAGAGCTTCTGATACTTTAAGTGGTAATAAAACTAAAGAGGAGAGAATTGAAGAATTAAAGCAGATAGCCCTAGATACTGTGGATATAAAAGGCATAGGATTTTACTCTTTAGGAAAACATAGAAAAAATTTAACGAATGATAAGAAAAAAGAATACTCAAAAGTTTTTAAAGACTATTTTCTAAATAGTTTTTCAAGCAGGCTCGCAGAGTATTCAAACCCAGTAATAGAGGTAAATTCTAAAGAAAAAATTAATGATAATTATACTATAGTTTTTAGCACATTAGCAGCAACTGATAAAAGACCAGCTATAAAAATTGATTGGAGAATTTATACAAAAAATCCTGATAAACCTTTAATAAGAGATTTAATCATAGAGGGTTTAAGTCTTGCAAGAACCCAGAAAGAAGAATTTAATTCAATCATTCAAGGTGCTGGTGGAGATGTAGAAGTGCTTTTTGCAAGCTTAAGAAATTTTTCAAAAAAGTAAAAAACCTTTAGTTTTTTGGTGGGCCCGCCAGGACTCGAACCTGGGACCAATACATTATGAGTGTACTGCTCTAACCAACTGAGCTACAGGCCCTTTAATAGTTTCAGGTTTTATAACATTAAAAAAGTTTATATCAAACTATTACTCTTTTAAGTTTAAATGGTGGGCCGTGTTGGTTACGCTCCAACTACCCCTGCAATGTCAATGCAGTACTCTACTATTGAGCTAACGGCCCTAAATTCATATTTAAAAGATATAATTAAATGCTATTTTTTGCAAAGATATTTGTTTTATTATTACATGCAAACATCACAGAAAAATTAATCCAAAACAAAGTTATATTAAAGTCACTAAAAAAAGAACCACTCGGTAAAAACGGTAAAAAATTGATTAAAACAAAAGTAAAAGCTCCTATTTGAACATAGTTTTTAGACATCCGAATCGATCTTAATATTTTAAACATCAAATAAAAAAAAATACCCAATATTAAAATAGATCCAAATAAACCGTGCTCAGACAATAATTCAAAATAAACTTGATGAGGGTGAGTTAAACACACATAATCATTTTCTTGTTTATCTCCATTTTTTTTTTTTTTACAGGTCTCAACCCTGTAATTTTTGTTACCTACTCCAAAAAAAGGGAAATTTTTAAAAACGGAATATCCAGACTTATACAATCTTATATATTGACTATTTTCTAAAAGTAATGAATATGATAATTTCTCTTTCTCAGAATCTGTTTTAAAAGTCAACATATTATAGAATTGATCTATGTATCTTATTTTTAAATATTCTGATTGACTTAATATTGTTCCAAAAATCAAAAAAAATAATAAGATAATAAATAATTTTACTTTGATTTTTAAAAAATCTAACAACAAAAAGTAAATGACAATTCCTGAAAAAACTTTAATAGTATTTGACCTTTCTCCTGTAAAAATTACCGACATAAAAGCAATTATTAGAAATATAAAAGCAAATGTTTTTTTGTTATTTCTTTTTAAAAGATGTCCAAAAACTAGAAAGATAAAACCAGCCAAATAAGCTCCAACAATTGGCTCATCTTTGAAAAAACTTGTTACTCTATCTCCATAAATTTGGTCTTTTGCACCCCAACCAAATAAATTTGTTTCAAAAAAATATTCAATAAAAACATCAATTATTAATGAAAATAAAACTACACTCCAAAAATCTAAAAGTTTTCTATCGTTTTTGTAATAAAAAAAAAAATAATTAACAAAAACAAAAAAGATTATGAGTCTTAAAAACCCTATGTTTCTTGATAAACCAATTTCATAATCTTGGGAAATAATTGAGTTAAAAATTAAATATAGGTATAAGATAAATATTAATTTTACAGAAATATGATTAACAAAATAAAAATCTTTTTGTTTTACCAAAACAACTAAAAAAAAAAAATTTAATAAAATAATGTTTGTCAATGATATTGAGGAACCTAAGATTATAGATATTGGTAAAAATAGTAATAATAATAAGAAAAAATTTTCTCTAATTACTAAATTCATTTAAAAAAGCATCAACTCTCTAAAAAACTTTTTAATTGTTTTGATCTACTTGGATGCTTGAGTTTTCTCAATGCTTTGGCTTCAATTTGTCTTATACGTTCTCTAGTTACTGAAAACTGAAGTCCTACTTCCTCTAAAGTATGATCAGTGTTCATTCCCACACCGAACCTCATTCTTAAGACTCTTTCCTCTCTTGGTGTAAGCGTCGACAAAATTTTAGTTGTTGCCTCTCCAAGATTTGATTTAATTGCTTGTTCTAAAGGAGCTAGAGCTTTAGTATCCTCAATAAAGTCGCCCAAGCTGCTATCTTCTTCATCACCAACTGGTTTTTCTAGTGAAACAGGTTCTTTTGATATTTTTAAAACTTTTCTAACTTTATCCAATGGCATTCGTAATTTTTTAGCTAATTCCTCTGGTGTGGCTTCTCTACCGAATTCGCTAAGAATTAATCTTTGTGTCCTGACGATCTTATTAATTGTCTCGATCATGTGAACAGGAATTCTAATTGTTCTTGCTTGATCGGCTATTGATCTAGTAATCGCCTGTCTAATCCACCATGTAGCATAAGTTGAAAATTTATATCCTCTTCGATACTCAAATTTGTCAACGGCTTTCATCAAACCTATATTACCCTCTTGTATTAGATCTAGAAATTGCAAACCTCTATTTGTATATTTTTTTGCGATAGAAATAACTAATCTTAAGTTTGCTTCTACCATTTCTTTTTTTGCTATCCGTGACTCCTTCTCTCCTTTTTGTATTCTGCTAACTAATTTTTTAAAATCAGTAACAGAGATGCCGAGTTTATAGCTTATTTCTATTAACCTTTCTCTTATATCTTTAAATTCGTTTTTATTTTTTGCAAAAAATTTTTTCCAATCTTGATTTGTATCTAAAAATTTTTTTAAATTTGGATTTATTTCATTACCTATATAGAATTTTATAAATTCATTTCTTGAAATTTTTTGATCCATTGCTAGTCTTAGCAAATTTCCCTCTAAAGAAATTATCTTTTTATTCTCAGAGTAATGGCGCTGAACAAGTTCTTCTAAGACAGCTGGAGAAAGTTGTAGAGTTTTAATATTTACTAAAATATCGTCAATTATTCTCTCATAAGTTTTTTCTTTTGATGGCGAAAAATTTTGAGATTTTAATAAACATTCCAATTTTTCTTTTTGGTATTTAATTAATTTATTATATTCTTTTGTAAGAGTATTAATTGTTTTAAGAACTTTAGGTTTAATTTCTGTCTCCATCGCCGCCAAGGTAGGGTTAAAATCTTCATCAACATCCTCACTAGCATTTTCATCATCACCTGAATTTTTTTGTTTTGCACTCTGCCCAGTATTCTCATCCTCCATGTAATTAGTGTCAATATCAATTATTTCTCTTACTAAAATTTCATCTTTTTGTAATTTTTCGTTCCACTCAAAAAATTGTTGAGCTGTTATCGGACTTTGGGATAAAGCTATTAACATTATATCTTTTCCAGCTTCAATTCTTTTTGCTATTGCAATTTCGCCTTCTCGAGAAAGTAATTCAACCCCACCCATTTCTCGCAAATACATTCTAATAGGATCATCGCTTTTATCTATAGTTTTGCCCTCTTCTTTCGCTGAACTTTCTTTTTTTCTTAAAGCTTTAAAATCAGATTTTTTTTCTACTAATGTTACTTTCTCGTCAAGAATATGAATAAATGCTTGAGCCAAATTTTCATCAGATAAATTTCTTTTGCCAAGTGATTTACTTAATTCCTCATAAGTAATAAATCCTCTATGGGTGCCACGACCCATTAATCTTGCAAATGATTTTGTAATTATTCTTTCCACAGCAATTTTAGTTTGGATGTCTTATATAATATTAAATCTAAAAAAATCCATTAATAAATTCTTAAATTAATTGATATTTTTCTCTTTTTTAAGAGCTTTTAGCTCATTAAATGTTGTCTCACTCATATCTTTAGAAAACTTCGATTCTAACTCCTGAATCCTAAACTCCAAATCGTAATTAACAAGATCCCTTTTAATATCCTCTAAAAATTCAAAAATTTGGTGATTATTTTTTGACTTGTTATTTAGAATATATTTAATTGGCGCAAACTTATTAATCTTATCTAGTAATTGCTGATCAAGATCTAAATCCTTTACGGAAAGCTTCTTCCTGGATTTTAATTTTGAAATAATTGCCTCCAATATCTTTTTGTTAATTTCAGTAAATAATTTAATATCTTCAATTAAATAAATATTCGATTGAAATAAATTAAGATTATTCATTATTAAATACAACAAAGAAAATTCCTTTAGCTCTACACCTGTTAATGACTGGCTATCGTTAAAGTGTTTTTTGGTAGTTTCTAATGATTTTACTTTTTTTATAAAAAATTTTTTCTGGTTTAGATTTAAATGAGGAGTTAATTCGGCAATTTTTTCCAGAAAATATTCTAAAACATATTTTTTAATATAATTATCTTTTATAGAATTTGCTATAAATCTAAGTTTCTTCTCGAATATCGCCATCGAAGAAGGATCATTATCAGTTTGTTTTTTATAGTGACTAAAAATAAATTGATGAATTAGAATTTTGTTTTTTTTTGTAAAATCTAAGAAGTAATCTTTGCCATTTTTATTTACGAAACTGTCTGGATCTTCTTTGTTAGGTAGAAATAAAAAAGATATTTGTTTTTCAGGTCTCAATTCTTTAATAGAGTTTTCTGCAGCTCGCAATGCAGCTTTATATCCACTTTCGTCGCCATCAAAGCAGATAATAATATCATCAAAAAACTGACTCAACGTTAAAATTTGTTTATCGGTTAGAGAAGTACCTAGATTTGCAACAACATTTTCAATTCCATTTTTACTTAATCCGACTACATCCATGTAACCCTCAACTAAAAAAATATGATCTAATTTGTTAGATAATTTTCTAGCTAGATCTAAATTATAGAGGTTAGAACCTTTTTTAAAAAAAGTTGTCTCTGGCGAATTTATATATTTTGCCAAATAATCCAAATTTTCAATTATTCTTCCACCTAAAGCGATTGTTTGACCCGAAATATTATTTATCGGAAATATCAATCTTCCTCTAAATCTTTCTACACACATATTTTTTTTTTCATCAAAATAAAATAGACCACTTTCTAATAATATTTTTTCGCTAAATTCTTGTTTTAATTTTTCAAAAAAACTTGGATTTTTTTCAATAAAACCAATCTTAAATTTTTTAACTTCATTTTTGCTCAGGGATCTATTTTTTAAATATTCTCTAGCGTCTGAGTGTTGTTCATTTTTTAAGAGTTCATGGTGATAAAAATCGACATATTTACTGTAAATTGATATGTACTCTTTCCATTTTTTTTCTCTTTCCTCATCTTGTTTGGTGAAAAGATATGGTTGCATTCCTGCAATATTTGCAAGATATTTTACTGCTTCTCCAAATCTTAAATTTTGAGTTTTCATAACAAAATCAAAAATATTTCCGTGCTCTGAAGTTGCAAAACAATGGTAAAATTCTTTTTCATCGTTCACTGTGAACGATGGTGTTTTTTCATTTTTAAATGGCGATAGACCAACAAATTCTTTTCCTCTTTTTTTCAGAGCCACAACTTTAGAAACAACACTTGAAACTTTTAAACGTGTTTTAATTTCATCTAAATATTCTTTTGGATATTTCATTACTTATTTAATAATTCTTTTAAAAAAGCTCCAGCTTTTGAAAAATCTATTTCATCAGCATGTTGTTTTTTTAATTCTCCCATTACTTTTCCCATATCTTTAATAGAGTTTGCGCCTAATTTAGAAATAATTTTCTCACATATTTTTTTAGTGTCTTCTTCATTAAGTTGTTTTGGAAGAAAACTTGATAGAATATTAAATTCATTTTGCTCAATATCTAATAAATCGGATCTATTATTTTTCTTATAAATTTCAATTGATTCGGCTCTTTGTTTCATCATTTTTTTTAATAATTTTTTTATGTCCTCGTCATCTGTCTCTTTTTTGTTAGGACCAGACCGATTTGATATATCAAGATCCTTAATTGATGATAAAATTAACCTATAAGTTGATATTTTAATCTTATCTTTAGATTTAAGCGCATTTTTATATTCTGTTTCTATCGTTACTTTTAATGACATAATTTTTTAATCTACTTTAAAGATAAAATTCTTCAAAAGAAAAATTGTTTTTTTACAATTTTATAATACATCTCTGTTGCGATAATAAATCAATTATTGTATAGACCTTTAACTTATGAGTTGTAATTGATCAAAAAAGTAAAAAAAACTCGCTTAAAAAATTCACAAAATTATACAGGTATTTTAGTTCTTGAAAATAAAAGGTTATTTAAGGGAATTGGTATTGGATACCAAGGAGAAGCAACTGGCGAAGTTTGTTTTAATACTTCTTTAACAGGATACCAAGAGATAATGTCTGATCCTTCTTACGCAGGGCAAATAATTAACTTCACCTTTCCTCATATTGGAAATGTGGGAACCAACAAAGAAGATTTTGAAGCCGATAAAATATGGACAAAAGGAGTAATTTTTAATTCTGAGATTACCTCACCATCAAACTATAGATCCTTTCAACACTTAGATGCTTGGTTAAAAAAGAACAAGATAGTTGGAATTACTGGACTTGATACAAGGAGTTTAACAAATTTCATCAGAGATAAAGGTGCTCCAAAAGGAACCATTGCTTACTCAAAGAAAGGTAAATTTAACGTTAATAAACTTACTAACTCTACAATAAAATGGAGTGGATTAAAAAATTTAGATCTTGCAAAAAAAGTCACTACACAAAAAAATTATATTTGGAAAGGACTTAAAACCTGGAAAAAAGAACACGGTTATAGAAAAAATAAAAGAAATTCATTTCATGTAGTTGCAATAGATTATGGAATAAAAAAAAATATTTTAAGATATTTTTCTGATTTCAATTGTAAAGTTACTGTAGTTCCTTGTAAAACATCTGCAGAAAGAATTTTAGCTCTTAAACCTAACGGTGTCTTTTTATCCAACGGACCAGGAGATCCAGCAGCAACAGGAAAATATGCTGTTAAGATAATTCAAAATCTTGTTCAAAAAAAAATGCCAATGTTTGGAATTTGTCTTGGTCATCAATTGCTCGCACTATCATTGGGGGGTAAAACAAAAAAAATGAGATTAGGGCACAGAGGAGCAAATCACCCTGTTAAAAATTTGATAAATGATAATGTAGAAATTACTAGTCAAAATCATGGCTTTGAAGTAGTTAAAGAAAATTTACCAAAAAATATTCAGATTACACATAAGTCATTGTTCGATGATAGTATAGAGGGAATAAAATTAAAGAGTAAACCTGTGTTCTCAGTTCAGTATCATCCCGAGTCAAACCCTGGACCACAAGATAGTGTTTATTTGTTTCAAGAATTTATTAACAACATGAGAAAGAATGCCAAAAAGAAAAGATCTTAAAAAAATTTTAGTTGTGGGTGCTGGTCCAATCATTATTGGTCAAGCCTGCGAATTTGATTATTCTGGCACTCAGGCTTGTAAGGCATTAAAAGATGAAGGTTATAAAGTTGTTTTAATTAACTCAAATCCAGCAACGATTATGACAGATCCAGATGTTGCTGATAAAACCTATATTGAGCCTATTACTTTAGAGGTTTTAGAAAAAATTCTCAAAAAAGAAAAACCAAATGCAATTCTTCCAACTATGGGTGGTCAAACTGCCCTTAACCTTGCAATGGAGGCTGAGAAAAAAGGAATTTTAAAAAAACATAAAATTGAATTAATTGGTGCAAATTCAAATGCTATTGCAAATGCAGAAGATAGAAAGAGGTTTAGGAAAAATATGATTGATATTGGTTTAGATCTTCCTAAATCTGAAATCGTAAACAATATAAAACAAGCATCAAAAGTTTTGAAGAAAATAGGTTTGCCTATAATAATTAGGCCAGCTTTTACACTTGGGGGTTTGGGGGGAGGAATAGCAAAGAATAAAAAAGACTACTTTAAAATTATCAAAAGCGGTTTGCATGAGTCTCCTGTGAACCAAGTTCTTGTGGAAGAATGTTTAGAGGGCTGGAAAGAATTTGAAATGGAAGTTGTAAGAGATAAAAAAGATAATTGTATAATTATTTGTTCAATAGAAAATGTGGACCCAATGGGAATACATACTGGAGACTCAGTGACAGTTGCTCCTGCGCTCACATTAACTGATAAGGAATATCAAGGAATGCGAAATGCTTCTATTGCATGTTTAAGAAAAATTGGAGTTGAAACAGGTGGTTCAAATGTTCAATTTGCAATTAATCCTAAAAATGGACGAATGGTTATAATCGAGATGAATCCAAGAGTATCAAGGTCATCTGCTCTTGCATCAAAAGCAACTGGGTTTCCTATTGCAAAAGTTGCCGCAAAACTTGCTGTTGGTTATACATTAGACGAATTAAAAAATGAAATTACTAAAGTTACTCCAGCATCATTTGAGCCGACTATAGATTATGTTGTAACAAAAATTCCAAGATTTACTTTTGAAAAATTTTCAACTTCTCCCGAAGTTCTAGGTACGTCAATGAAATCTGTTGGGGAAGCAATGGCCATTGGAAGAAATTTTAAAGAATCTCTTCAAAAAGCATTGGTCTCTCTTGAAACTGGTTTTTCAGGATTAGACAGGATATTTAATTTAAATAAAAAACAAATTGAGAAAAAACTCAAAGATAATATTCCTAATAAGATCCTGCTTATTGCTGAAGCAATAAGAAAAAAAATAAAACTAAAAAAAATCTATAATTTATCAAAAATTGATCCGTGGTTCTTAAACCAAATTCAAGAAATAATAGATAATGAAATCAAGATAAAGAATAATGGATTACCTAAAAATTTTAATGATTTTAATCAAATTAAATCAATGGGTTTTTCAGATAAAAAACTTTCTGAGCTTTCAAATTTATCTGAAGATATCGTGAGAAAAAAAAGAACTGCACTTAAAATTCTACCAGTATTCAAAAAAGTCGATACTTGTGCTGCAGAATTTAAATCTTTTACACCCTATATGTACTCAACATATCAGAGAAATTTCTCAATAAATTCAGAGTGTGAAGCTAATCCGTCTGCTAAAAAAAAGATTATTATTTTAGGAGGAGGGCCTAATAGAATTGGACAAGGAATAGAATTTGATTACTGTTGTTGTCAGGCTAGTTTTGCACTCAAATCAGTGGGTTTTGAGACTGTTATGATAAACTGTAATCCTGAAACAGTCTCAACAGATTATGACACTAGTGATAGATTATACTTTGAACCTTTAAAAGAAGAGTATGTTTTTAATATCATTAACAGGGAAAAAGGTAAGGGTAATTTAGTTGGTATCATCACTCAGTTTGGTGGTCAAACTCCAATTAAATTAGCAAAATTTTTATATGATAATAATCTTCCTATTTTAGGAACTCAATACTCATCTATTGATCTAGCGGAGGATAGAGACAGGTTCAGAAACCTATTAGAAAAATTAAATTTAAATCAAGCTAAAAGTGGAATTGCTAAAACTTTTAAACAAGCGATTGAGATATCTGACAAAATAGGATTACCTTTAATGGTAAGACCTTCTTATGTTCTTGGGGGAAGAGCGATGGAAATTGTTTATGAAAAAAGTCAGTTGAAAAATTTTGTGGAGGAGGCTTTTAAAGCTGCTGAAAAAAACCCAATACTTATTGATAAATTCATAGATCATGCAATGGAAGTTGATGTGGATGCTATATCTGATGGTAAACAAGTACATGTTGCAGGGATCATGCAACATATCGAGGAAGCAGGAGTTCATTCTGGGGACTCTGCTTGTAGCCTGCCTCCTGTTTCCATCAAACCCTTTTTAATTAAAGAAATAGAGAAACAAACAAAAAATTTAGCTCTAGCTCTAAAAGTAAAAGGTTTCATGAATGTTCAATTTGCGATTAAAAAAGATGAAATTTTTGTAATTGAAGTAAACCCAAGAGCAAGCCGAACAGTTCCTTTCATATCAAAAGCAAAAGGGCTGCCATTAGCAAAAATAGCCTCGAGAGTTATGGCTGGTGAGAAACTCTCAAAATTTAATTTAAAGGATAAATCTAAAGGTATGTTTGCAGTAAAGGAGGCAGTTTTTCCATTTAATAAATTTGCTAACAGTGACTTATTATTAGGTCCAGAAATGAAATCAACTGGCGAAGTAATGGGATTTGACAAAAATTTTGGAATGGCCTACGCAAAAAGCCAAATAGCATCCTCTAATTCATTGCCTACTAAAGGACTAGCTTTTTTATCATTAAAAAATTCTCACAAAGATGAAGGTATTGGGCTTGCAAAGGAGCTTATTAAACTAGAATTTACTTTATGTGCAACAAAAGGAACTGCAGAATATATACAAAAACATGGCATGAAGTGTAAAATTATAAATAAAGTAAGTAGCGGATCACCTCATATAGTTGATGTTCTAGACTCAAAAAAAATAGCCTTAGTTATTAATACTGGTGGTGGCAATACAGAGCACAGATTAAATGATGCCATTGCTTTAAGAAGAGCGACACTTAAAAATAAAGTGCCTTACTGCACAAATATGTCAACTGCTCTAGCATGTATTGAGGGTATCAAATCCCTTAAAACAAAAAAATTAGAAGTTACATCCTTACAAAATATTTAATCAACCTTCCAATCGGTCTTAAATGTAACATAATTAACTTGAATACATCTTCTTTCTTTAATAATTTTTTTCTTTTCCATACCGTGCCATGTGTTTGGGCCGCTTGTAAATAAGTAACCGTAATTATGCTTATAGGGAACAGTCTTAACTTTTTCTAGTTTTTCATTGTAAAAATCAGTCCCTAAGTCTTCTGACTCATTTGCATTGTTCACAAAAATAAGTCCTGACATTAATTTTTCTTTGATGTCACAATGTGGCTTTAACCAAAAACCTTCACGATCACATATAACTTCAAGCCTTACATATGAACCAGATAAATCTTTGTTAATCATTTTAGAGATAGTTTGGCATGTTTCTTTAGATTGAAGTTCATTAATGAATTTTACTAAATTCGGAAATTGTGAAGCATTTTCTTTTGTAACAAAACATCTAAATTTTAATGCCTTACCACCCGAAGCTATACCTTCTCTAAATTCTGCAGCACCACCGTCTATTGCCCTTGTGCCATCGTAATTAAGGTTGTGTTTGCTTACGTCAGGAATATCTGCGCCTTCAATTTCCTTAATTGCCGCCTCACTTAAAGCGTTGTTGTATTCCCAGTGATTGAATGGAAATTCATACTTTTTTGAATTTTTTAATATAGAATTAAGAAAAGTCATAATCTTTAAATTGTTTCTCTATATATCCCGATATTCTATGAGTTTCATTAAGTTTTTTATAACTCCACTTTTCTACTTTGTCCTCTAGGTTTTTAATTATATCTAATGATTTAAAAAGCTCAAAAAATTTTTGAAATCGTATATTTTTTTTTATAGATGGCATTTGAGCCACATATATAGGTCTTCCTGTCATTGCTGCCTCTGATATCATGGAAGTTGAGTCACATGTTACAATTATATGATCAGCTAAACTAAGTGCTGACAAATAAGCTTTTTTATCAATATCTGAAATTATAATCTGATCATCATCAAAAAAGTCTTGTGCTTTATCTACTATTCTTCTTGGTGTTCTCATTGAAGGTATAAAAATTAGTTGATAATCCTGATTGATAAAATTTTTTTTAGTTTTAATAAAAATTTTTTCAATTATTTTATCGTTAAAATTGTAATACTTATTAGGACCTCCAGCAATAAACACTATTACTTTCTTTTTTTTAATTCGGGGTTTAAGATAATTAGTATTTTCTACTAATTCTGCTTCAGTAAGATAATGAATTGCACCTTTACTTTTTAAAACATTTATACCCTCAAGACCATCATGCTCTGGTGCTACGACATAATCAAAATTATTTAATGATACTTTTGGATCCTGAATATGAATATTCATTATTTTATTTCCAAATTTATTTTTTAAAAAAATTGATGGAACTACACTTTTTCTTCCACATGAAATTACTACATTAAATTTCTTTGAAATATCATTTTTAAAAACAAAATCTTTTACAGGGGTTAATTTTGGAGGAATCATTTTCCAAAAACTATTTAGCTCAATTTTCTCGTGTATAAATTCAAGATTAAGAGCTTTCGCAAGCCCCTCAACTTGGCTAATCATGCCATGCATTCCGTCGGTCAATAATAAACCTTTTAATTTAGTCATTAATCACTATATAGCTGTCATATGAGTCAAAATCCAACTAAACACACAAAAGTGTTAATAATTGGATCCGGTCCTGCTGGATATACAGCTGCAGTTTATGCTGCTAGAGCAATGTTAAATCCAATTTTAGTTTATGGATCGGAACCTGGAGGTCAATTAACCACAACAACGGATGTTGAAAATTTTCCTGGATTTGCTGATGTGATCCAAGGTCCGTGGCTTATGGATCAAATGAAAGAGCAAGCAAAAGCAGTTGGAACAGAAATGATTCAAGATCATATAAGTTCAGTAAATTTAAAAACATTGCCTTTTGAAGCTATCGGTGACACTGGTCAAAAATATACTGCTGATAGTATAATTATCTCTACAGGAGCCCAGGCTAGATGGTTGAATATTAAATCTGAACAAGATTTTAGAGGATTTGGTGTATCAGCGTGTGCGACGTGTGATGGTTTTTTCTTCAAAGATAAAGAAGTTGCTGTTGTAGGTGGTGGTAATGCTGCTGTTGAAGAAGCAATGTTTCTTACAAAATTTGCATCAAAAGTAAAATTAATTCATAGAAGAGATAGTTTAAGAGCTGAAAAAATGCTCCAAAAAAAACTTATGGAAAATAAAAAAATTGAAATTATTTGGGATACTGTCGTTGAGGATGTAATTGGAGACAAAGATCCGAAAAATGTTAAGGGCATCAAAATTAAAAATGTAAAAACAAATGAAATTGATGAAATAAAATTAGATGGTGTATTCATTGCTATTGGTCATGACCCTGCAACCCAGTTATTTAAAGATCAACTTAATATGGACAAAGATGGTTATTTGATAACAAAACCAGACTCTACAGAAACCAATATACCAGGTGTTTATGCGGCTGGAGATGTAAAAGATAAAACATTTAGGCAAGCAGTTACCGCTGCTGGTATGGGATGTATGGCAGCGCTAGAGGCTGAAAAGTTTTTATCTCATTAAAGTGAAAAATAATCTCCATGTATTCTTAGGGGCTACAGTAGCAGATGCAGCAGCAAGACCATTGCATTGGGTATATAATCAAAAAAAATTGCTTGAACATATTAAAGGCAAAAAAGACTTTACCTTTTTAAAAAAAAATAAAAGCCCTTTTTATAATATTAAAACTGGAAAAGTCTCTGGTTACAACGATGTTGGCCAAGTGATGTTTAAAACATTACTTGATGGTGATGAAAATTTAGAAAAAAATTTTAAAAAGAATATTCTTAAAAATTTTGGTCCTGGAAGCAAATATTGGAAAAATTTAGTTCTAAGGTCAAAGTACAAAAAAGTTAAAGATTGGCGTGGCTTAATAAGAGGGCCATGGATACACCAAAATATAATAGAAACTGTAAACAATATTAAATCAAAAAAAAAAATTTCTGGTGGAATGAAAGTCAATGAGTCAGATGGTTTTTGTGCAACGCTACCTTTTTTTCTTTACGGCCATGATTTTAAAAATTTAGAAAAGATCATAAAAATTATTACTGTTTCAAAAATCAGCATAAAGTATGCACTCGCAAAATTTTATTTAATTGATTTTGCTTTAAAAGGAAACAAAAATCCCATTAATAAATTTGTAAAAAAATTTAGTGGAAATTTCTTATTTAAAGAAATTGTCAAAGATATAAAAAAGATCAAAAAATTCAAATCGAAATTTGATCCCATAACAATTAAAAAACTAGGAATGGCTTGTAGTTATCCAGGAACTTTTAATAGTTCAATTTATACAATTCTAAATTCAAAAAATTATAAAGATGCGATTTTAAAAACTATCAAGGCCGGTGGTTGTAATTGCTCTAGAGCAAATTTTGTTGGAGCATACTTTGCTTCTCTAAAGGGTATTAATTCTATTCCAAAATCATGGATTAAAAAAACTATTCCTGCAAAAAAGATTCTAAATCAAAAATAATTATTTATTTATAGACTCACAGAAAGATTTAATTCTTGACATGGCTTTTTTTAAATTTTTCATCGATGTTGCATAAGAAATTCTAAAATACCCATCTAAACCAAATGCTGAACCTTGAACAACTGCAACATTTTCTTTTTCAAGCAATCTTTGAACAAAGTTTGTATCAGTTTTTAATTTTGTTTTTTTATTTAGTAGTCCTTTGCAGCTTGGAAATACATAAAATGCTCCATTAGGAGTCAAACAGTGAATTCCTTTAATATTATTTAGACTTTTTACAACAAAATTTCTTCTATCTCTAAACGCTTTAGCTCTAGTTTTTATAAAACCTTGTTTTCCATTTAATGCCTCTACAGCAGCAGCTTGACTTATTGAGGATGGATTTGAGGTAGATTGCGACTGAATTTTTCCAATAGCTTTGATTATATCTTTTGGACCAGCAGCATAACCAATTCTCCACCCAGTCATGGCATATGATTTACTTACTCCATTCATTGTGAGCGTCCTATCTTTCAATTTTGGAATTTGTGCAATGGTAAAAAAATTGAAATTATCGTACCTCACATGCTCGTAAATATCATCACTTAAAATTAAAACTTTCTTATTTTTTATAAGAACATTAGCTAAATTTTGAATTTCTCTTTTTGTATACCCTGCACCAGTGGGGTTTGATGGTGAATTAAGTATCAACCATTTTGTTTTTTTGGTAATAGCTTTTTTTAATTTTTTGGCAGTAAGCTTAAAACCCTCTTTCTCGGTACATTTAATTATTTTTGGTTTTCCACCAGCTAACAAAACCATATCTGGATACGAAACCCAAAATGGTGCTGGAATGATAACCTCATCTCCCTTATTTAAGGTGGCCATAAAAGTATTATAAAGAACTTGCTTTCCACCAGTTCCAACTGTTATTTGGTCTAAATTATATTTTAATTTGTTTTCTCTTTTGAATTTACTGATAATAGCTTTTTTTAAAGCAGGTGTACCATCTACTGCTGTATATTTAGTGTCTCCACTTTTAATAGCTTTTATGGCGGCATTTTTTATATTATCAGGAGTATCAAAATCTGGCTCTCCAGCCCCTAAACCAATTACATCTTTTCCTGCCGCTCTTAATTCTCTTGCCTTTTGAGTTACAGCAATAGTAGGTGATGGTTTAATTCTTTTTAAACTGTTAGATATTATGCTCATTGAAATATTAATTAATTCTAATACGTTCTTAATATATGGAAAATACTTATCAAGATTTAATTACAGATATTCAGAGTAAAAATCCAAAAATCAGTGGAAAACTCGAAGGTGGTAAAAAGTTCAAAATTAAATCTGATTTTAAACCTGCAGGAGATCAACCTGAGGCTATTAAGAAATTGGTCAGTGGAGCAAATAAAGATGAATTTAACCAAGTTTTACTTGGAGTAACTGGTTCTGGAAAAACTTTTACAATGGCTAAGGTTATAGAGGCAACAAATAGACCAGCTTTGATTTTAGCTCCTAATAAAACTTTGGCAGCTCAACTTTATGGGGAGATGAAAACTTTTTTTCCTGACAACGCTGTTGAGTATTTTGTTTCATATTACGATTATTATACCCCAGAAGCTTATGTGCCGAGATCGGATACTTACATTGAAAAAGAAGCATCGATTAATGAACAGATAGATAGGATGAGACATTCGGCAACAAGGTCTCTTTTAGAGAGAGATGATGTTTTAATTGTTGCCAGTGTTTCTTGTATTTACGGACTGGGATCAGTTGAAGCATATAGCAAAATGACTTTAACTCTTCAAAAAAACTACGATTATAACAGAGAGCAGATTATTAAATCTTTAGTAGCCTTACAATACAAGCGTAATGACCAAAACTTTTATAGAGGCACATTTAGAGCTCGTGGGGAATATTTGGAAATCTTTCCTTCTCATTTAGAGGATAGAGCGTGGAGATTAAACTTATTTAGAGATAAATTAGAAAAAATAGAAGAATTTGATCCTCTTACTGGAGATCAAGTAAGAGAGCTAAGCTTAGTTAAAGTTTATGCAAACAGTCACTACATAACTCCAAAACCAACAGTGGAACAGGCAATTATAAATATAAAAAGAGAATTAGAAATAACGCTAAAAAAACATAGAGCAGAAAATAAATTACTTGAAGCTCAAAGACTTGAAGAAAGAACTAAATTTGATCTTGAAATGATTGAGGCTACAGGGTCTTGTGCTGGAATTGAAAATTACTCTAGATTTTTATCTGGAAGAAAACCAGGCGAACCACCTCCCACGCTTTTTGAATATTTTCCAGACAACACTCTTATTTTTGTTGATGAGTGTCACGTGACAGTTCCACAACTTAACGGAATGTATAAAGGAGATAGATCAAGAAAAAGTACACTAGCTGAATATGGTTTTAGACTTCCCTCTTGTATGGATAATAGACCATTAAAATTTGAAGAATGGGATTTAATGAGAACACAAACTGTTTTTGTTTCAGCAACTCCTGGTCCTTGGGAATTAGAACAAACAAAAGGTAAGTTTATAGATCAGGTTATAAGACCCACAGGGTTAATTGATCCACCCGTTGAAATAAGACCTGCTAAAAATCAAGTAGATGATTTAATGCATGAATGTAAAAAAGTAATTGAGAATAATCATAGAGTGTTAGTTACAACTCTCACAAAAAAAATGGCAGAAGACTTAACAGAATATCTTCATGAAAACGGCGTCAAGGTTAGATACTTACACTCTGATATTGATACTCTTGAAAGAATAGAAATTATGAGAGATTTGAGAATGGGAGTTTTCGATGTGTTAGTCGGAATTAATTTATTAAGAGAAGGTTTAGATATTCCAGAATGTGCTTTGGTAGGTATTTTAGATGCTGATAAGGAGGGTTTCTTAAGATCTGAAACTTCATTAATACAAACAATAGGCAGAGCTGCAAGGAACGTTGATGGTAAAGTAATTCTATATGCTGATAAAGAAACCAAAAGTATAAAAAAAGCAATAGCTGAGACTGAACGAAGAAGAAAAATTCAATTAGCCTATAATAAAAAAAATAAGATTGATGCTAAGACTGTTAAAAAGGAAATAAACGATATTTTGGAGAGTGTTTACGAAAAAGATTATGTAAAAATAAGTGAGGGATCCAATGTTGGTGGAAATTTAAAAAAACACTTAAAAGCTCTTGATAAAAAAATGAAAGAAGCAGCTTCAAATCTTGAATTTGAAGAAGCAGCCAAAATAAGAGACGAAATAAGAAAATTAGAAAGTACAGAGTTAGAAATAACGCTAAACCCTAAAATTAGACAATACGATGTAAAGAATAAACTTTATCCAAAAGGTAGATCGACAATGGGTATGCCGGGAACTAAAGTTACAAAAAAAAGAGATAAAAAATGGAAGCACAGAGGATAATAATTACTGGTGCAGCTACGAGGATAGGTGCTGCAATTGCAGAAAAATTATCAGGACCAAATAAGCAAATTGTAATTCAATATCACAAATCTAAGTCAAAAGCTGAAAATCTGAAAAAAAAACTTCAAAATTATGGAACAAAAATTTATTTAGTTAAGGGAGATCTTAGTAAGGAAAAAGATATCATTAAGATTATTAAATTCTCAAAATCAAAAATGAAATTTTTTGACTGTTTAATAAATAATGCCTCATTGTTTGAAAATGATAAGTTAGAAAATTTCTCCTCTAAAAGCTGGGAAAATCATATTTCTACAAATCTTAAAGCACCTGCTCTTTTATCAAAAGAGTTTTCAAAGAATATTAAAGGTAAAAATAACAATATTATCAACATAATTGATCAAAGAGTATTTAAGCTTACTCCATATTTCTTCTCATACACATTAAGTAAAACAGGCCTTTATACTTTAACCAAAACAAGCGCGATGAGTTTATCACCAAATATAAGAGTTAATGGAATAGCTCCTGGACCAACAATTAAAAATAAAAGACAATCAAAAAATCATTTTAAAAGTCAATATTTAGCTACACCACTTAAACAGCAAGTTAATGTTAGTGAGATTTGTAATGCAGTTGACTTTTTTATTAAAAACAGTTCTATTACAGGTCAAATTTTAGCAATAGATAGTGGTCAAAGCTTAAATTGGCAGACACCAGATATTCTAAGAGGAAAAGAATGAAAAAAAACAATCTTAAAGTTGTTAAAATAGATAAAAATAAAAGCTTATTTAACTATGAGAAAAAAATCCTCATTAATGAACTTATTCTTGATCTAAAGCTTGGATATTATGATTTTGAGAAAGAGAAATCGCAAAAAGTAAAATTTAGTTTAGAAATTGATTACGAAGATAAAAAACCTTCAAGTGATAAAGATCTTAGATCAATAGTAAACTATGCAACTATCGTAAAATTAATTAAAAAACTTATTAAAAAGAAACACTATAATTTCCTAGAAACTTTAGCTGAAGCAGTCTTTGATGAACTCTTTAAAGATAAGAGAATTGGCAAAATAATGCTAAAAATTGAAAAATTAGAAATTCTGAAACAATGTTCATCTGTTGGTATCCAAATTACAAAAAAAAGAAGTCATGATCAGTTCTGAAATTGGCAAAGAAGTAATTAAAAAAGAACTGCCTCTAATTCCTAAACTTCCTGGTGTATACAAGATGTTAAATGATAAGGAGGATATTCTCTATGTAGGTAAAGCAAAAAATTTGCCTAATAGGCTAAAAAGTTATTTAGCGGAAAAAAATCATATTATAAGAACAGAAAGAATGTTATCTCAAACAAGAAAACTTGAGATAACTACTACATCAAATGAAAGTGAAGCTCTACTTCTTGAAGCGAATTTAATCAAAAAACATAAACCAAAATTTAATATTCTTTTAAGAGACGATAAGTCTTTTCCTTTTATTTTTATTGGCAACAAAGATAAATGGCCACAAATAAAAAGACATAGAGGAAAAAAAACAAAAGAAGGTTTTTATTTTGGACCTTTTGCATCAGCAGGCTCAGCTAATTGGACAATAAAAATGATACAAAAAATTTTCCACTTAAGAGTTTGTGATGATACTGTCTTTAAAAACAGGCAACGTCCTTGTATCCTATATCAAATTAAAAGATGTTCTGGACCTTGTGTTGGATACATTAATGATAATGAATATAAAAAAACTGTAGAAGATGCTATCGAATTTGTTTCTGGTAAATCAAGGAAAATACAGAAAAGTCTCTCAAACCAGATGGAAAAAGCTAGTGAGGATTTAGATTTTGAAAAAGCAGTAATTTTAAGAGATAGAATAAAATCTTTAAATATTATTCAATCGTCGCAAAGAATTAATGAGGCAAATTTAATCGAAGCTGATGTAATCGCTGGCTATAAAGAGTCTGGTAAAACTTGCATTCAGGTTTTCTTTTATAGATCAAAACAAAATTGGGGAAATCAAGCTTTTTTTCCAAAACATGATCCTGACGAAAAATTGAGTGACATATTAAATTCTTTTGTCTCTCAATTTTATGAAAATAAAAGTGTTCCTTCGTCAATCATATTATCTGAAGAAATCAAAGAAAAAAGTTTAATTGAAAAAACTCTATCTCAAAAGGAACAAAAACAAATCGATATATCCATTGCAAAAAAAGGATCAAAATTAAAAGTCGTTAATCAGGCAATTAAAAATGCTAAAGATAGCCTCACTAGAAAACTTTACGAAAGCCAGAATAATAGAGAATTATTTGATGCAGTAGCAAACAAATTTAATCTAGAAACAAATATTAATTTGATAGAGGTTTATGATAACAGTCATATCCAAGGAACTAATAGTGTTGGTGCGTTAATCGCTTATGGAGATGAAGGATTTATTAAAAAAAGATATAGAAAATTTAATATTAAGATTCAAAAGAATGAACAAGATGACTATGGTATGATGCGGGAAGTGCTAAATCGAAGATTTAAAAAAGCTATAGAAGAGAAAGACAACTACCTAACTTTCCCTGATCTAGTTCTGATTGATGGTGGAAAAGGTCAGTACTCCGTTGCGAGAGAAACTCTAAATGAACTAGGCCTTCATGACTTACCAGTAGTTGCAATAGCCAAAGGGAAACTTAGAAATAGTGGTAATGAGACCTTTTTTCACAATGGTAAAGAGTTTAAATTTGCCAAAAATGACCCTACCCTATTTTTCCTCCAAAGAGTAAGAGATGAGTCACATCGGTTTGCAATAAGTGCTCATAGAGCCAAAAGAAAAAAAGGATTAAGTAAATCGCTCTTAGACCAGATAGAAGGTATCGGCTCTATTAGAAAAAGAGCCTTATTAAATCATTTTGGTTCTGCTAGAGAAGTGGAGTCTGCAAGTCTTGATGAAATAAAATCAGTTGAAGGAGTTGAAGCAAAGGTTGCAAAAAAGATATATAATTTCTTCCACGAATAAAAAAGTATGCTCAAAAAGATACCAAATATATTAACAGTCGGTAGAATTTTAATTGTCCCATTTTTTGTTTTAGCTTTTTATCTTCCTGGTTTTTATGGAGATCTTACTGCACTAATATTATTTATTATTGCTTCTTTCACTGACTTTCTAGATGGAGTGCTAGCAAGATTCCTTGGGCAGGAGTCCAAACTTGGGGAATTATTAGATCCAATAGCTGACAAAATTATTGTAGCTGCTGCTCTCATACTATTGGTTATGGATGGTACTATTCGAAATTACGAAGTGATTGCTGCAATAATAATTCTTACACGAGAAATTTTGATATCTGGTCTGAGAGAGTTCTTAGCTAAAGGAGAAATCAAACTTCCAGTCTCTAATTTAGCTAAATTAAAAACAGTCTTACAAATGGTTTCAATTGCGCTCTTACTTTCAGGAGAAACTGGAAACAAAATTATTGACTTCCAAGATTATAATGCCCAAACTATTGGAATTATTCTTTTATGGCTGTCTGCAGCATTAACACTTTTCACTGGATATGATTATATGCGAAAGGGTATCGACCATGCCATTTCAGAGGACAATAAAGATTAAGCTGCCTTTTTTTTTCTAACAACTAACTGATAACTCTCATTTAAGTCTATAATCATTTCACAAACTTTAAATTGATTTTTTGCTATACAAGAAACAGGTGTAACTTCGGCAGCAGTACCAGTTAAAAAACACCCAACAAAATCTTTTAATTCTGATGGACTTATTTTTCTCTCATGCACTTTAATATTTTTCGATTTTGCTATTCCAATTACTGTTCTACGAGTAATACCATCAAGAAAAGAGTCAGGTACAGGTGTATGTAATTCACCATATTTATCTTTAAAAAAAACATTAGCCCCTGTTGCTTCAGCAATATTCCCTTCATGATCTAACATTAGGGAGTCTGTGTATCCCTCTTTTTCTGCTTCATGCTTTGATAAGGTACATATCATGTAAAGACCAGAAGCTTTAGTATCCCAAGGAATTGTATTTGGAGCGGGTCTTCGCCAATTTGAAATATTTAGTTTAATACCTTCGATTTTTAATTTTGGATCAAAATAAGAACCCCATTCCCACGTTGCGATCGCAACATGAATCTTGGTTTGCTGTGCAGATATAGCCATCATTTCACTTCCTCTCCAAGCTACAGGTCTAACGTAACCATTTTCTACGTTTTGGACCGCTATAATTTTTTTTGAGGCCTCATTAATCTCCTGCTCACTATATGGAATCTCAAAACCCATTCTTCTCGCGGAGTAAAAAAATCTAGATGTGTGCTCCTCTAATTTAAATATTGAACCATCGTAAACTCTTTCACCTTCAAATACACAACTAGCATAGTGTAAGCCATGACTTAAAACATGAACTTTAACATCTGACCAATCTACAAAGTCATTGTTATACCAAATTTTACCATTTCTTTTATCGTAAGGTATCATGACAGAAAATTTTTTTTAAATTATTCAAAAAATATCTTTGTATCTTGAATATGTC
>CACMOQ010000010.1 GCA_902615445.1 uncultured Pelagibacteraceae bacterium
AATTCATTAAATCTCTTTTTTTCCCGTTAATTTGAATTACCACATTAAAACTATGTTCTTTTAAGAATTTTTTATTTACTTCTGGCCATTGATTTCTATCTTTAACATTTAACTCATCTAAACATTCATTGGATAAGTGTGGCATCACGGGGGAGATTACTCTCAAAATTTTTTCATAATTAGACAAAAGGTTTTGCTTATTATCAAATTTTTTTAAATTCTTTGATAGATAATTATAAATTTCGTGTAAGTTAGCAATTAGAACATTGTAATGAAAATTCTCTAAATTTTTTGTAATTTTGTCGATCATCTGATTTGTAAAAATATTAATATCATTTGATTGGTTTGCATTATTTTTTAATTTCAGATTAATGATCATTTTGTGCAAAGACCAAAATTTTTGAATAAATTTGTAAGACGATATCATACCTTGTTCTGACCATTGAATATCTTTTTCAGGTGGACTGTCGGAAAGGATGAAGAATCTTACTGCGTCTGCTCCATAATTATTTATTATATTTTCTGGATCAATAGTATTTTTTTTGGATTTAGACATTGACTCACTTGAGCCGACTTTTACTTTTGCAGAAGGGTCATTTTTTTTAAAAAATTCTTTTCCATCTTTACTTTCAACTTCATCAGGAAACAACCAGTTATTTTCAGT
The DNA here is from genome assembly GCA_902615445.1 of uncultured Pelagibacteraceae bacterium. GTDB lineage: Bacteria > Pseudomonadota > Alphaproteobacteria > Pelagibacterales > Pelagibacteraceae > Pelagibacter. The sequence goes on from CACMOQ010000010.1 coordinate 665, forward strand.
ATCTTTATAAGTTTGATGACAGACCATTCCTTGAGTAAACAATCCCTCGAATGGTTCTAGATCTACAAAATCTTTCTTTTCAAAACCTAAGGCACGCATAAAAAATCTTGAATACAATAGATGTAAGATTGCATGCTCAACTCCACCTATGTATTGATCAACAGGCATCCAATACTTTACATCATCTAAATTAAAACCCTCATCCTCATTTTCAGCAGAGCAAAATCTTAAAAAATACCAAGAGGAATCGACAAATGTATCTAAAGTATCAGTCTCTCTAAAGCACTTCTCACCATTAAGAGTAATCTCTCTCCATTTTTTTTGGTGCTCAAGAGGATTTCCTTTCACATCAAGATTTATATTTTCAGGAAGTTTTACTGGTAAGTCTTTTTTTGGGATCTTAACTACTTTGCCTTTATCATTATAAGCAACTGGAATAGGACAACCCCAATATCTTTGCCTAGAAACACCCCAGTCTTTTAGTCTAAAATTAATTTGTCGTTTTCCAATTTTTTTTTTTTCTAATATTTCTATCGTTTTTAAAATAGAGTCATCTGGACAGTTTAGACCATCTAAAAATTGAGAATTAAAAATTTTTCCTGGGCCAGTATAAGCCTCTGTATCTATCTTAAAATTATCACTTTCACCCGGGGGACGAACCACAGGTAAAATTTTCAAATTATATTTTAAAGCGAAATCTAAATCTCTTTGGTCATGAGCAGGACAACCAAACACCGCTCCAAATCCATAATCCATTAAAACAAAGTTTGCAAAATAAACAGGCACTTCTTTAGTTTCATCTAAAGGATTTATCGCTTTAATATCAGTTTTAAAACCTATTTTTTCTGCATTCGCAATTGATTCTTCAGTAGTGCCTGTTTTAGCACATTCATTTTTAAATTTAATAAATTCTTTATTATCTTTAAAAAATTTAGACATTGGGTGATCTATAGATAAAGCTAAGAAAGAAAATCCAAACAAGGTATCAGGTCTGGTAGTAAAACACTTAATTTCTTTGACTGGATAATTTGACTTCAAATTAAAATTAATCTCACATCCAAAAGATTTACCAATCCAGTTTTTTTGCATTATTTTTACTTTATTTGGCCATTTATCTAGTTTGTCTAAACCATTAAGTAGGTCTGAAGAAAACTTTGTGATATTAAAAAACCATTGGTTAAGTTTTTTTCTTTCAACTACAGCGCCAGATCTCCAACCTTTTCCGTCAATTACTTGCTCGTTAGCAAGAACAGTCTCATCAACTGGATCCCAATTAACATAGTTTTCTTTTCGATAAACCAAACCTTTTTCCAGTAAATCTAAAAAAAAAGATTGTTGGTGTTTATAATAATTGTCTGAGCAAGTTGATATCTCTCTATTCCAGTCAATAGATAAGCCAAGCTGTTTTAATTGGTTTTTCATAGTTTTTATATTTTCTTCAGTCCAAATTTTCGGATCAAGATTATTTTGCCTCGCTGCGTTTTCAGCTGGCATTCCAAACGAGTCCCAGCCCATAGGATGTAAAACGTTAAACCCTTGCATAGATTTGTATCTAGCTAGAACATCTCCGATAGTATAATTTCTTACGTGGCCCATATGTATTTTCCCAGATGGATAAGGAAACATTTCTAAACAATAGAATTTTTTTTTATCTCTTTTTATCGAAGACTTAAATGTTTGATTTTTTTCCCAAAAAGTTTGCCACTTTTTTTCAATTACTTTAAAGTTATATCGTTCCACAAATCACCTTAAACTTTGAGTTATTGTTGATCTTGGGGTATAGCATTGTCCCCACCACGAGGATCTTTTTTTCGTCTTTCTTTAACAAGTTTTTCAATGGACTTTTTTTCCATTAAGGTTGCTTTTTTAAGTATTGCTAATTGAATTTCACCTGAAATTTTAGAGTCTATTAAATTTGTAACACAATTATTATTAGTACAAATTTTCTCATGGACAATTACTTTGAGTGCATCAGATCTTATTTCATTAGATAAGAAGCGCACTGTTATCTTTAAATCTCTATTATTATCTTTTCCACCATTAAACCAATCTGTTATTATAATACCTCCAGAGTAACTAGCATTTACCAGAGGTACAAAATCAAGAGTTTCAACTGATGCTCTCCATAATTCATTTGCTGAGGCAAAATCAAATACGCCGCCTTTTCGTTTTCTTATATTAAAACGAACCCCTTTTCCTTCCTCTATATTTTTCCTAACTCTATCTTGCACATTTACAGGATTATCTTTAACATCCGATCTTTTATAAATCCCACAGCTGCTAAGAATGATCAGGGACAATAAAATTAAAATGAATTTTGTGAAATTGTTCATAAATTTACTGATTTTATTTAAAACCACTAGTATTCCGAAATATCAATAAAAATATGCATTTTTTTGTTGTAAAAATATCACATATAGCAAAAAAAGAGCTTAAATAGCTCATTTTTTTAAAATTTTATACTGAATGCTGTAAAAAGTTAGCTTTCATATGAATAACAATAGGAGATCAATATGATTAACTTAAAAAAAGTAGGTCTTACAGCACTAGCAGGTTCGCTAGCTGCAGTAACGGCTCACGCGGGAGAACTATCAGTAACTGGTAGCGCGAACGTAACTTACGTTACTAAAAGTGGTGACAACACTGCACAATCTTTAGGACACGATAAGGATGTTAAATTCTCAGGAAGTGGTGAGTTAGACAATGGTTGGACATTTAACATCTTCACTTTATCAAAAGATGACTTAACAGTATCATCAACAGGAACTATAATTACAATGGGATCTTTAGGTTCAATTGGTGTAGGTTCTGGTGGTGGAACTAATATTAACGGTGCATACGATGAAGCTATCCCAACTGCATATGAGGAAAACTCTGATGCTGGTGGACAAGGTGCAGCTAACTACGTTGGTTCATACGCTGATGGTAATGGTGTAACATACGCTTTCCCAGCTATGGAAATGATGGGTGCTACTATTACAGGTGGTCTTGATTATTCTTTCCAAGGTGGAAGTGATTCACCTAATGATGGTGGAGCAGTAGCTAGAAGTCATACTTGGGGCAATGCTTATGGCCTAGGTTTAACTGTAGCTTATGATGCATTATCAGTTGGTGCTTTTGTTTCTGAAAGAGAAAACAAAAACCCAGATGCTTTAACAACAGTTGAAGATGAGTTTACTGGTTCATGGAATGTTAAATATTCAGCAGGTCCAGTATCACTTGGATACTCTGAGTTTTACATTGGTTCAGGTTTAAATAACACAACAAATGCTGGTACTACTACAGCTGCTAAAACAGTTGGAACATCTTCTGGTATTTTTGATGGAGATATGTTCTCAATTGCGTTTAACGTAAATGATGATCTATCAATATCTTACTCAGAGATGACAGCTACTCACGACTCGCAAATGAATGTTGCTAATTCAACAGCTCAGCGTGCTGATGTAGATGAGAAGCACGAGTCATTACAGGCAGCGTATTCAATGGGTGCTATGTCAGTTAAAGCATACACTACAGAGATTACTAACCCTAACTTTGACGAAGATGCAGCTACTCTAACTAAGAATGAAATTGCATTAGGATTATCATTCTAAGTTTAGTTTAGTTTAAATTTTTAAAAACGGCCTAAGTTCTCTTAGGCCGTTTTTTTTTATCCAGGATATTCCTGCAAATCCAACAACTTTAGTAAGCCTAAGCTTTTTATAATTAATTTTATTAATTCCACCTAAGGCTATAAAATCAACATCCTCAGATATAGCTGTGAGATTAAATTTTATTGGTGAAAGAAACTTTTGATTTTTTTTTGATTTAAATATAGGTGATAAGAAAATTTTAGAACATTTTTGGAATTTCTTTATTCTAATTTCACTCACATTATGAGCTGAACCTATTATTTCAAATTTATCTGGCAGAGAATATTTAGAGGCAAAGTTAAGACTATTATTGAAAGAAGGGATATATACACCACTAAGACCTAGTTTTAGCGCTAATTTAATATCATTAGACAAATATAAATTTCTCTTATCAATTTTACAAAACTTATGAATAGACTTTATTTCATCTATTTTTAATTCTTTATTATAGTTTCGAAATATTAGATCTATATTTTTTTCTAAATTTGTTAATTCATCTATGTTATATTTATCTATAAAATAAAATATATACGGAATTTTTCTTTGCATAAAACTATCTCTAATTTAGTGTCTATAGAAAATGAACTCAAGTCTGGAAATATAAAAGATTTGAAAACCAAAATAATAGCAGTAACTAAAACTTTTCCTATAAGCGAAATTAAACCATTGATTGATTATGGCCATCTACATTACGGTGAGAATAAAGTTCAAGAAGCTCTGGAAAAGTGGAATGAGATAAAAAAAGAAGTTAAAAACATTAAACTTCATATGATTGGCAAACTCCAAACCAATAAAGTTAAATTTGTAGTTCCATTATTTGATTATATTCATTCTTTAGACAATTTAAAATTAGCTCAAAAAATTTCCTTAGAACAAAAAAAAAATAATAAAAAACTAAAAATTTTCATTCAAGTGAACATTGGCAATGAAGATCAAAAAAGTGGTATTCATCAAAATGAAGTCATGAATTTTTATAAAAAGTGTATTAATGATCTTAGTTTAGATATAGTTGGTTTAATGTGCATTCCACCCTTAAAAGGAGATAAAAATGAGTATTTTAGATTGATGAATGACTTAAACAAATCCATTGGCCTTGACGAATTAAGTATGGGCATGTCGTCTGATTATTTAGAGGCAAAATCTCACGGTGCTACTTATGTAAGAATTGGTTCAAAAATTTTTGGAGAGCGATCTTAAAGAATTTGAATTTTCGTTTTTTTGTTTATTAGTTTTAATAAAATTAATAAATCATTTTTTTTTAATGCTATACAGCCTAAAGTTTCTCTATAATTCTTAGTTAAATGAATGAATATTGCGCTACCTTTATTTTTTTTTGGTTTTTTAGTGTTGTATTTAATTGGTATTAAAACATCATAGTTTGTTTTTTTCTGAAACAATTTTTCATGTCCAATCTTATTACTTATTTTGATTAATTTATTGTAATTTTTATTTTTTACATCATCACACCATCCCATTTGTTTATTTATTTCTCTTTTTTTTAATTTTGTGACAAGATTCTTTATTCTATCCTTTCGATAAAAAACAGGCCCTAAAGAAAAAATACCTTTTGGAGTTTTCTTGTCACTCTCAATTTTATTGAATGTAGTACCATTTTCGCCAATACAACATTTAAACTTAAAATCATCATATAAAAGAGTTTCTTTATTTTTTATTATAATTCGCATATTTTAAATAATGACCTCAAAAATTTTAATAATTTATGAATATCAAATTTTATATAAAATATTAAGTGAAATTAACGAATATTTAAATTTTGAAATTTTATATGTTGATAACAAGAAATTCCAAGAATTAGAATTTGACAAGTTTGAAAATTATTTAATTGTGAGTTCAGCAAAATCTACTCATTTAAAAAATAGTTTTATTTTAGAAAATTTGCCAATAAAATTGGATAAATTAATCCAAATAATAAATATAAATTTTTTAAAGTCCAGTTTTATAAAGAAGTCAGATGTTAAAATTGGCAAATATAAATTAGACTTGAACTCTAGAAAAATAACTTTAGACAATTTAGGGCTAAGTTTAACAGAAAAAGAAGTTGAAATAATTATTTTTATCAAATCAAACAACAATGTAACTATTAAAGAACTTCAAAATAATGTTTGGGGCTATTCTTCAGGTTTAGAAACACATACTGTAGAAACTCACATTTACAGACTAAGAAAAAAGATGAAAGATAAATTTGGAGATGATGCATTTATTCAAAATTCACAAAAAGGATATAAGATAAATTGAAAAAAAACCCTGTAGCCAAGATCCTATCAAATAGAAGATATAAACCAAAGGTTATCAAACCAAAAAAAGGAAAAGGTAGTTTTAAGAGAAAAAAAAATTAAAGTCTTGCTCCCATTTGTTGAATTATTTTTGAAGACATTTCTGTACCTTTTTCCAAACAATCTTTTTGTGAAAAATTATTTAAATAACCATGAAGATAGCCACTAGCGAATAGATCTCCGGCACCTGTTAAATCAACTATATTCAAATTTTTTTTAATTCCAGTCTCAGTTACGCTACTTCCTTTTATTGAAACTGCACCTTTTTCGCCCCTAGTTACTATTATTAATTTATTCACTTCTTTTGCAAAATTAATAACTTCATCAAAATTATTCGTATTTATTAAAGACATAATTTCCTCTTCATTTGCAAAAACTATATCTAACTTATTCTTTACTAAATTTAAAAAATGAGACTTGTGTCTATCCACACAAAATTTGTCTGAGAGAGACATTGCAACTTTATTTGCATTATTAATTGCTTTATCAAATGCTTTTTTTGGCTCGCCCTCATCCCATAGATATCCTTCTAAAAATATCATTTCACTTTTTTTGATTGCGTCAACATTTACGTCATTCTCGTTGATTTTTCCTGCAGTTCCAAGAAAAGTACACATTGTTCTTTCTGAGTCTGGTGTAACTAAAATTAAACAGGTGCCAGTAGGTAAATCCTCTTTTTTTTTAGAATAGATATAATTTACATTTTCACTTTTAAGTCCTATCTCGTATTTTTCTCCAAGATCATCATCAGATATCTTTCCTAAAAAACCAACTTCATTTTTAAGTTGAGATAACCCAACTATTGAGTTGGCAACCGAACCACCCGAGATAGTCTTTTCAATTTTTAGACTCGACAATAATTTTTTGAACTCATTCTGATCAAATATTAATTTCATGTTACCTTTAACCAAATCGTTTTGATCTAAAAAGCTTTCTTCTACTTTGCAAATAACGTCAACTATAGCATTTCCAATACCTAAAATTTTCATATCAAGCTTTCAAAGTTTTGACTGGTTTTTTTCTGTTAGGATAACAAGTAGTGCAAATTTTACAAGTTAATCCATAACAATCCCTAGCTTTACAATATTCTCTACCGTAATAAATAATTTGTAGATGTAGTTTATTCCAATTTTTTTTAGGAAATAATTTTTTTAAATCCTTTTCAGTTTGAGTAACATTTTTGCCATTTGTAAGGCCCCATCTCTGAGCAAGTCGGTGAATATGAGTATCTATAGCAAAAGCAGGAAAGCCAAATCCTTGAGACATTACCACACTGGCAGTTTTGTGTCCTACACCTGGTAGTCTTTCTAACTCTTCGAAAGTTCTTGGTACCTTTCCACCATATTCGTTAATTAGTATTTTTGAGAGATTATAAATACTTTTAGCTTTGACTCTAAAGATACCAATTTTTTTTATCAATCTCTCAATTTTTTTTCGTCCTAGCCTTACAAAATGTTCAGGTCGGTGATATTTTGGGTAAATATTTTTTGTAACATTATTCACATTTATATCCGTGCACTGAGCTGACAATAAAACAGAAATGAGAAGTGTAAAAACATTTCTACTTTTTAAAGGAACTCTAATTCTTGGGTAGGTCTTGTCTAAAATTTTAAGAATTGTCTTAGCTCTCTGTATTTCATTCATTATTTGAAATTCATAAGATCTCTCATTGAATAAAGGCCTGGCTTTTTAGTCATTAACCACTTTGCAGCTGATAAGGCCCCTTCTGAATATAAAGCCCTGTCAAAAGCTTCATGATTTAGAGTGATTATTTCTTTACCACTTGAGAATTTTACTTCATGTTCTCCGATAATTTCACCTTTCCTAACAGAATTGAAGTTTATTCTATTGCTATAAGGAAAAGTTTTTTTATTAAGATATTTTTTTCCAATAATATTATGAAAGTTTTTCTTTTTACCAGTAGCTATTCCTTTTGCTAACATTAATGCTGTTCCAGATGGAAAATCTTTTTTATGCTTATGGTGGATTTCGAAAATTTTACTTAAAAATTTTTTCCCCAAAGAACCAGATGCGATTTCAGTCAAATACATTAAAAGATTTATCCCTAAACTCATATTTCCAGCTTTTAAAATTGGAATTTTTTTTGAATATTTTTCAATTAAGCTCTCCTCTTTTTTTGAAAAACCAGTAGTTCCTATTACAACCCTTTTTTTTAATTTTAAGGCAATCTTTAGTATTTCAAATGTGCATTTAGGAACTGTAAAATCTATGATTAAATCTACTTTTTTAAAAGTCTTATAAGTATTTAAGTCAATAGCGATACCATTAATTTTCCTATTAATCCTTTTGTTTTCTGTTAATGCAGTTATTTTAAAGTTCTGATCTTTTTTGGCTGATTTAATAATTTGACTGCCCATTCGGCCCATACATCCAGTAATTGCTAAATTTATTTTTTTCATCAAAAGATTAAATATGTAACTATCACAATGGACGAAACAATTACAGACCAAATGAGTAAATTTTTGAGAAATAATTTTAATTTTGAATTCGTCTCAATAAAGCTTGGCAGAACAAGAAACAAAACTGCAATTAAAAAGATAACTGGGATTATTTGATCTAACCCCATTTTTTAACTCTTCCAAAAATCTTTTGCTTTTTGAAAGAATTTTTTAATACTTGGATTTGATTTTTCATTTTCTATTTTTCTAAAACGTTCTAATAGTTCTTTTTGCTCTTTGTTTAAGTAAACTGGCACCTCTGTTTTTACTTGAACATACAGATCTCCGAAGTCACCTCTACGCATAAAAGGCATTCCTTTTCCTTTGAGTCTAAACTGTTTTCCATCTTGGGTGCCATCAGGTATTTTAATTTTTGCTTTTTTTCCATCTATAGTTGGAATCTCTATTGTAGTTCCAAGTGCAGCGTCCGCTATAGAGATTGGAAATTCAAAAAATAAATTAACATCTGATCTTTTAAACAGATTATGAGATTTTACATTAACAAATAAATATAAATCTCCTGATGTACCACCTCTGGTGCCAGCCTCACCTTTACCTGCTAGTCGAATTCTAGTACCATCATCTACTCCTTTTGGTATCGTAACTGAAATTTTTTTTGTAATTTGATTATTACCCTGTCCATTGCAATTAGAGCATGGATTTGTAATCTCCTCGCCACTTCCAGCGCATTGTGGACAAGTTTGTTGCACTGTAAAAAAACCCTGATTTGTTCGTACTCTCCCGTTACCTCCACAAAAGCTGCATCTGTCTGGAGTTGTTCCAGGCTTTGATCCATTTCCTTTACAGGTGCTACATTTTTCTGAAGTTGAAAATTGAATATTTTGTTTTTTTCCCAAATATGCTTCTTCTAAAGTTATTGATAGATCATATCTTAGATCTGACCCTCTGTTATTAGAACTTCTTCCCCTTGATCCTCTTCTGCTTCCACCAAAATCTCCAAAAAAATCTTCAAAAATATCTGAAAAATCAGTACCACCAAAACCACCAAAACCACCGAAACCACCTTGACCACCTCCTCCATTCTCGAAAGCCGCGTGACCAAAATTATCATAGTTTTCTTTTTTTGATTTATCGGAAAGCACACCATAAGCTTCACTTGCTTCTTTAAATTTTTCTTCTGCTGTTTTGTCGTTAGGATTTTTATCTGGGTGATATTTAACTGCTAATTTTCTGTATGCTGACTTTAATTCTTCTGGGCTTGCATTTTTTCTAACGCCCAGGACATCATAATAATCTCTTTTAGCCATGTATTAAACCTGGACAAATAGATGTCAGTTAAGCGCTTTTTTCTTTATTCTCGTCTTTCACTTCTTCAAAGTCAGCATCAACAACATTATCGTCTTTTTTTCCCTTTTCGTCTTTGCCATCATCTTTATCAGAAGATGGTTTTGTATTTTGTTGTGATTTATAAATAGCCTCACCAAGTTTCATTGAAGCTTGAACTAGTGTTTCAGTTTTTTTCTTTATGTCATCTGTATTTTCACCTTTTAATGCTTCTTTAAGGTTATTTGAAGCATCCTCAATTGCTTTTTTCTCGGCATCAGAAATTTTTGATCCATGCTCTTTCAAATTTTTTTCAGTTGAATGTATTAAGGTATCTGCCTGATTTCTTACATCAACAGACTCCCTTTTCTTTTTGTCAGCCTCTTTATTTGCCTCAGCATCTTTAACCATTTTTTCTATTTCTTCTTCGCTTAAACCACCAGAAGCCTGAATTTGAATTTTTTGTTCTTTACCTGTACCTTTGTCTTTTGCTGACACATTCACTATTCCGTTTGCATCTATATCAAAAGTTACTTCTATTTGAGGCACACCTCTAGGTGCTGGAGCAATGCCTATTAGCTCAAAATTTCCTAGTAATTTATTATCAGTTGCCATTTCTCTTTCTCCTTGTAAAACTCTGATTGAAACAGCCGGCTGATTGTCCTCAGCAGTAGAAAATACCTGACTTTTTTTAGTAGGAATAGTCGTATTTTTTTCAATTAGTTTTGTGGAGACACCACCAAGTGTCTCAATTCCAAGAGAAAGTGGTGTAACGTCTAATAACAGTACATCTTTTACATCTCCTTGTAATACACCAGCTTGGATAGCTGCTCCCATTGCAACAACTTCGTCGGGGTTAACACTTTTGTTGGGGTCTTTGCCAAAAAAGTTTTTTACTTCCTCTATTACTTTTGGCATTCTAGTCATACCACCTACCATAACTACTTCATTAATGTCACTTGCAGAAATTCCAGCGTCTTTTAAAGCAGTTTTACAAGGTGGGATTGTTCTAGCAATTAAATCCTCAACCAAAGCCTCGAGTTTCGCTCTAGTCATTTTTAAGTTGATATGTTTAGGACCAGTTTTATCTGCTGTGATAAAAGGGAGATTGATATCTGTTTGTTCTGCAGCCGAAAGCTCTATTTTAGCTTTTTCAGCAGCTTCCTTTAATCTTTGTAAAGCTAATTTGTCTGATTTAAGATCAATACCACTATCTTTTTTAAACTCACCAATTAGATATTCAACAACAGCATTGTCAAAATCTTCTCCACCTAAAAATGTATCTCCATTAGTAGATTTTACCTCAAATACACCATCACCTAACTCTAAAATTGAAACATCAAAAGTTCCGCCACCTAAATCATATACCGCTATTTTTTTGTTTTGTTTTTTATCTAATCCATAAGCTAATGAAGCAGCAGTTGGTTCATTTATAATCCTTAAAACTTCTAAGCCAGCAATCTTACCAGCATCTTTAGTTGCTTGTCTTTGTGCATCATTAAAATAAGCTGGCACTGTGATAACTGCTTTAGTTACAGCTTGACCTAAGTATTTCTCAGCAGTCTCTTTCATTTTTTGAAGTATGAAAGCAGAGATTTGTGATGGTGAATACTTTTCTCCTTTTGCTTCAATCCAGGCATCACCTTTTTCAGAATTTACAATTTTAAAGGGCGCTGCTTCGATATCTTTTTTTACCGTAGAATCATCAAAATTTCTTCCGATTAATCTTTTAACTGCAAATATAGTGTTTTCAGGATTTGTCACTGCTTGTCTTTTAGCCGGTTGACCAATTAATTTTTCATTTTCATCAGTAAATGCAACTACTGAAGGCGTAGTTCTAGCACCCTCTGCATTTTCTAATACCTTAGCTTGTGTTCCTTCCATAATGGCAACACACGAATTTGTAGTACCTAAGTCTATTCCAATTATTTTACTCATAATATTTCTCTGTCTGATTTGTCATATAGGTGCTAAATGCAAAACTACAAGTTGATCTCATAATTATTTATCTTTCAAATTTTCCTCATTTTTATTGTTTTTTTCCTCTTTTTTTGAAACTTTTTTTGATACTCCTACTAATGATGGTCTTAGTAATCTATCTTTTATGGTAAATCCCTTTTGAATTTCTTGGATTATTGTACCTGGTTCTTTAGTATCGTCCTCTATTTCGATCATAGCTTGATGAAAATTTGGATCTAGTTTTTTGTTAAGACTATCAATGGGTTTAATATTATTTTTTTCAAAAATAGATATTAGATCTTTTTTTATTATATCTAAATGCTCGAGAGTTTTTTTTAATGCTTCAGTCTCTTTAAGCTTTTCATCATTCTCTAAAACATTTTTTGAACGTTCTAAGTTATCAATTAAACTTAAAGCTTCTTTGGCAAAACTATAACCACCATACTCAAATGCATCTTCCTTTTCTTTTTCAAATCTTCTTCTCTGATTTTCCATTTCAGCAAAAGTTCTTGCTATCTTGTCCTCAAGCTCAGTAATTTTTTCATCTTGGGTAGGTGCTATAATTTCCTCTTTCTCATCTGTTGAAAATTCCTCTGAATGAGGTTCAATCTTATTTTCATTTTCACTAATATTATTTTCAGGGATTTCCTCTTTTTGACTTTTGTCAATGGACCCGCTTTTTTGGTTTTCTTCTTTTTCCATATGATCTTATATGGTAAGAATTTTAATAATTTCTAGATGTTAAAACAAAAAATAAATGAACTATTAATTGGAACCAATAACAAAGGTAAACTGCGTGAAATTAAGAATTTATTACCAAAATACATCAAAATTCGTTCAACATCTGAATTTAATTTAAGAAGCCCTAGAGAAACCGGTAGAACTTTTAAAGAAAATTCACTTATTAAATCAAGATATTTTTCAGAAAAATCTAATTTAACTTGTTTAGCAGATGACTCTGGATTGGAAATTGATATTTTAAAGAATAAACCAGGGATATATTCTGCAAGATGGGCAGGAAAAAACTCTGACTTTAAGATTGCAATAAAAAAAGTTTATAGAGAACTTTTTAAAAAGGATAAAAATTGGAAAACTAAAAAAATCAAAGCTCGATTTGTATGTGCCCTTTCAATAAGTCATTTTAAAAAAAAAATTGCCTGTGTCCAAAGTAAAGTTGAAGGATATATTTCTAACAAACCAAAAGGTAATAATGGTTTTGGTTATGATCCTATTTTCATACCTATTAAAAATAAATTAACCTATGGTGAAATGAGGCCTAGTTTGAAGCATAAAATTGATCACCGATTTAAAGCTTTTAAAAAGATTAAAAAATTTCTGTAATTTGATTTTTTTCTATTTTATAAAAATTTAAGCGGTGATTTATTTCATTATTTTTAATGTCAAAAATTCCGATTTTACCTTTAAAGGAACTTTCGTTCTTAAAGAGTTTTTGTGTGTCAGTTGTAATAAAGTCATTTTTTAATGAAAGGTAATAAATTAAACCGACCAAATCATAGCTGAGTAAACTGAGATGGTTAGGGTATCTCTTAAATTTTTTGTAAAACCTGTTTTTGTATTTTTCCCAATTTTTTTTATTTATTGAGGGATAATATATGGGTTGGAGAGTTTCTTCTTCTATTAGGCTTTCATTGAACCATTGATTAAGAGATATAAAATATTTTTTTTTAGGCGATATATCTGTATACAGAAGAGATGTAGCAACACTTTTTAAACTTTCATCAAAATCAGCTATTACAATAGAATTAAAGTTTACTTTACCTAATGTATATTTTTTTTCTAATTTTTTTATCTTTTTTTCTTTATTTGGATCATCAGATTGCTCTAATCTTTTTATTTCATCCTCTAAATTTTGTTTTCTAATTTTGTAATTAGTTATTTTTTCAATCTGTTTGGTTAGTTTGGTTGGTTCGGTATCATATTCGAATACCTTTTTTGTTTTTAATTTTGAATTTTTTAAACCTTTTTTAATTTCAGCTTCATATTCCAATTTTGGCATTAAAAAAATTGTTTTTTTAATTTCATTTAAGTCTAAAAACTTTTTAATAGTATTTAGTTGAGAAGTAGAATTTACTCCTGCACTGATGACATTCTTTGGAAGGTTAATAGTTTTGTTGGTTAAAGACAAAAAAATTATATCTTCAACTTCATTGAGATAAATAAGGTTTTCATAAAAGACTGGACCTATTACAATTTTTATATTTTCATTTTTTAATTCGATTGCAGATTTGAGTGTGCTGCTAGGATTAGATTTTGTGTCTTTCACAATTATTTCTATACTCTCATTGTTGATATCATTTATTGCCATTCTGACAGTTTTGATAATTTGCTGACCTATTTTTTGATTATCTTCACTTAATGGAATGAGGAGTCCAATTTTTATTTTTTCATTTGCTAATACTTTCTGTGATGCACAAATTATAAATAAAAACAGCAAAGAAATTAATAATTTTGAAATTTTAATCATTTAAATAATATTATATTAATTAGTTACAATAATGTCCTTAAATTACAAATCTGACAATATTAAGTTTAAGATTGGATTGTATGTTGTTTCAACACCAATCGGAAATTTATTGGATATATCTCAAAGAGCAATAGAAACTTTGAGAAAGTCAGATTTTATTTTATGTGAAGACACTAGAGTTTCTAAAATTCTTCTTAATAAATTTGATATCAAGTCTAAGTTGATCTCTTATCATAAGTTTAATGAAAAAAAAATGTAAATAAGATAATCAAATTATTAAAATCAGGATCTTTAATATCTCTAATTTCAGATGCAGGAACGCCAAGCATTTCAGATCCAGGAAGAGTTTTGATAAATGAATGTTTAAAAAATGGTATTAACGTTTCACCAGTTCCAGGCCCTTCTGCAGTTTCTAGCGCTGTTTCAGTAAGTGGGTTTAGTGATAAGTTTTATTTTTATGGTTTTTTACCTGAGAAGAATAAGCTTTTAAATAATGATCTACAAACTTTATCAAAACTAAATTGCTCATTAGTTTTTTTTGTCTCTTCCAAAAAATTTAACAAAACTATTCCTTTTTTAAAAAAATATTTTAATGGGAGAAAAATTTTGATTTGTAAGGAAATGACCAAATTTTATGAAGAATTTTTCATAGAAGAAATTGATAATCTGAAAATATCAGAAAGAGGACTTAAAGGAGAATTAACAATTGTTATTTCAGAAATGAACAAACTGAAAAATGTTTCGCAAAAATTAAGTGAATCAGATAAAGATTTAATTAGAAAAACTATTAATAAATTAAGTGTAAAAGAAATTGTGAGTTTAATTAGTAAAAATAGTGTGACATCGAAGAAAGAAATTTATAATTATTGTATAAAATTAAAAAATGAAAATTAAATTAGTAATATTTTCAATAATTTTGATGTTTTTATCAAGTTGTGCTGGAGTGGGATCTAAAGGTTTTTTTGGTACAGGAGTAAGTGTAGCATTTGATCCTAGATCAGTTGGAACTCAGATAGATGACTCAATAATGGAAAAGAATTTTACTGCTAGAATGTTATTAAAGGATAAAAAATACCTATTTGCTATAAATACTCAGGTTTTAGATGGAAGATTCTTTTTAACTGGAAAAGTTGAAAATCCTGAGGAAAAACTTCAATTGACTAAATTGGCATGGGAAACTCTTGGTGTAAGATCTGTAAGAAATGATATCAAAATAAAAGAAGAATTTAATTTTAAACAATCTGCAAAAGATCTTCTTATTACATCTCAACTAAGAACAGCAATTATTTTAAATAAAAATATAAAAGCAACAAATTATCAGATTGATACTTACAAAAAGAAAATTTTTATTTATGGGATCGCATTAACTGAAGATGAAAAAGATGAAGTTTTAAAAGAAGCTAAAGAAATTCTTGATGTTAAGGATGTTATAGCTAGCATTATATTAGTTGAAGATTTAAGAATTCAAAAAAATTAATCTTTTTTGTAATCAATTACATCCGCAGAATATGCCGCAATAGATGCTAAATTTATAATCTCCGATGTGGATGTTCTCAACGGAGCAATCTCTATCGGAAGACCTAAACCAATCAATAATGGTCCAATAACTTTTGCTCTACTCATTGATTTTATCATTTTGTAAGAAATGGCTGCACTATGCTGACTTGGCATAATCAAAACATTAGCATTACCCACAATTTCTGAAAATGGATAAAGTTCTTTATATAATTCCTCCAAAGCAACATCAGGCTGCATCTCTCCGTCAAATTTGAAATCTACTTTATCTTTTTTTAAAATTTCAACTGCATCACTTAATCTTTTGGTTCTATCAGTAGCAGGCTCACCAAAGGTCGAGTGAGATAAAAAGGCGACTTTGGGATCAAAACCGAATAACCTAACTACTCTAGCTGCTGATTTTGCCATTTCTGCTAGCTGATTCGCATCAGGGTATTCAATTACTGAGGTATCACATATGAAGATTGTTTTTCCTCTATTTACAATCAGATTCAAACCAAACATAATTTCCCCTGTTCTAGGATTTACAACTTTACTTATTTTTTCAAGTGAGGATGAGTATCTTCTTGTATTTCCAGTAACCATTGCATCGGCGTCTTTGCAAGCAACCATACAAGAAGCCCAAATTACCCTATCATTTCTAACTAGTCGGTCGCAATCTCGTTCAAGCATACCTTTTTGTCTTTGAAGTTTTTCAAATAAATATTTTACATACCTTTCTCTTTTGTCAGTGTTTTTTGAATTTACAATTTCTATGTCAAAATTTTCATTGTAACCTATTTTTTTTATTTGTTTCTTTATCAAATCCTCTTTGCCAACTAAAATTGGTACTCCCAAGTTTGAGTTTTTAAATGCTATTGCAGCCTTCAACATATTTTCGTCTTCACCGTCTGCAAAAACAACTTTTTTTGGTTTTTTCTTTATGTAGTTATTTATTCCTTGCATGATTGTAACTGTAGGATCTAGTCTTTGTTTTAATTGGTCTTTATATTGATCGAAATCTTTTATTTTTATTCTAGCAACACCAGTATCTATTGCAGCTTTAGCGACTGCTGCCGGGATAACACTAATAAGTCTTGGGTCAAAAGTTGAGGGGATGATGTAGTCTTTTCCATAATGTGGTCTTTCACCCCCCATAGCCGCAACAACTTCATCTGGCACTTCCTCCTTGGCTAAATTAGCTATTGCATGCGCTGCGGCTACTTTCATTTCTTCATTTATTATCCTAGATCTAACGTCTAATGCGCCTCTAAATATATATGGAAAACCAATCAAATTGTTCACCTGGTTTGGATAATCAGAACGTCCAGTAGCAATAATTGCGTCATCTCTAACTTCCTCAACTTCTTCTGGTTTAATTTCTGGGTCAGGATTTGCACATGCAAATATAATTGGATTATTAGCCATTTTTTTTACCATGTCCTTAGTTAAAGCTCCTTTGGCTGATAAACCTAGAAATACATCTGCATCTTTAATTGCATCGTTCAAAGTTCTATCGTCAGTTTGAATAGCATATGCTGATTTCCATTGGTTTAAATTTTCTCGACCGTTGTAAATTACTCCTTTTCTATCTACCATTGTAATATTTTTATGTGGCACTCCACTTTTCTTAAACAAATTTGCGCACGCCATAGCTGATGCTCCCGCGCCATTGACAACTATTTTAATTTTATCTATTTTCTTTTTAGTTATGTCAAGCGCGTTTAGTAATGCAGCAGTTGTGATGATTGCTGTTCCATGTTGATCATCATGAAAGACTGGGATATCTAAAGTTTCTTTTAGTTTTTCTTCAATGATAAAACAATCAGGTGCAGCGATATCTTCTAAGTTTATTCCTCCAAAACTTGGAGCAAAATTTTTAATACTATTTATTATTTCATTTGGATCTTCCGAGTCAATTTCTAAATCGATTGAATCAATGTCTGCAAATCTTTTAAACAAAACAGCCTTTCCTTCCATTACAGGTTTTGATGCTAAGGCCCCCAAATTGCCCATTCCTAAAATTGCTGATCCATTACTTATTACAGCAACAAGATTACCCTTACTTGTATAGTCAAATGCACTTTCTGGATTTTCACTTATTGCTTTGACTGGTGCTGCTACGCCCGGTGAATAGGCTAGAGCGAGATCTCTTTTTGTGGTCATATTTTTTGAGGAGGAAATTTCAATTTTTCCTGGCTTATTATGACGATGGAAATCTAAAGCCTCTTTATCTGTATAATGATCAATTTTTGTTTTTTTCATTTAGGTTAATTAGGTGTACAAATGAGGTAAATTTAAGACTAATATGATTTATGAATTTAGTTAAGTCAACAGGGACTTTTGGTTTTTATACTATAATTAGCAGATTACTTGGATATTTGAGAGATGTTTTGATAGCCGTTTTTCTTGGAACAAGTTTATTAGCTGATGCATTTTTTGTTGCCTTCAGAATTCCAAATACGTTTAGAAGGTTATTCGCTGAAGGTACATTCAATGCAGCATTTGTTCCTAGCTACACATCTGAATTAGTAAAAAGTAAATCAAAATCACAAATATTTGCTAATCAAGTTTTTAATTTATTATTATTAGGCTTATTTTTTTTAGTTTTGCTAATTGAAGTTTTTATGCCTATCTTTGTAAGTTTAATTGCTCCAGGATTTGCTAAAAATAAAGATAAAATTGATCTGGCTATTACTTTAACTAGAATAACTTTCCCGTTTTTAATGTTTGTGAGCTTGTCATCTTTTTTTGGTGCAATCTTAAACTCTCATAATAAATTTGCTGCTGCTTCAGCAGCGCCAATTATTCTGAATATAGTATTAATTTTGATTTTATTCTTTGGAAATTATTTAAATGACGAGTTAATTTTTTTTCTTTCGTGGGGAGTTTCTATAGCTGGCTTGTTACAACTTATCTTCTTGTATCAGTTTGTAAAAAAATTTTATGTAATCAAATTAAATTTTAAAATAAAGATTACCAATAAAGTGAAATTTTTTTTTAAAAAACTCTTACCTAGTATTTTTTCTTCTGGAGTAACCCAAGTAAACATACTTGTTGGTACAATTATAGCATCATTTCAATCAAGTGCAGTATCTTATCTTTATTACGCAGATAGAATATACCAAATAAATTTAGCAATAGCAGGAATAGCAATTGGTGTAGTAGTTTTGCCTCAATTATCTAAGCATGTTTTTTTAAAAAAAAAAGATAAAATTTTAAATATTCAAAATAAAGCATTAGAAATAAGTATGTTTTTAAGTTTGCCTGCTTCAGTTGCTTTATTTGTAGGATCAAAAGAAATTATTTCTGCATTATTTGGGTATGGTTCATTTGGTGAAGAGGCAGTTCTAAATTCCTCAAAAGCTCTTTATTATTTTGGATTAGGGCTACCTGCATTTGCTTTTATTAAAGTTTTTTCAACTTTTTTCTTTGCAAACAATAATACTAAAACTCCATTTTATATTTCAGTTTTTTCTGTAGCTTTGAATATTTGTATTAGTATTTATTATTTTAAGATTGTTGGTTTTATCATTATTCCAATAGCAACAACTATTTCCTCATGGTTTAATTCGTTGTTATTATTTATCTATTTAAAGAAAGATAATTTATTTCAATTCAATAACATTTTTTTAATTAAATTTATTAAGATAATATTCATTTCAATTCTAATGGGCTTATTTTTTAACTATTTACTTTTACTTTTTGAGGATCAATTAGGTTATAAATACAATTTTAAATTTATTTATTTAGTATTAATTGTTTTTTTAACTATTTTATTTTATTCAATATTGTCATTAGTTTTCAAAGCTTTTAAATATCAAGATATTAAATTAAAATATTAACTATGAAAAAAAAAATTTTTTCGGGGGTTCAGCCAACTGGAAATTTACATCTAGGAAATTATTTAGGTGCAATTAAAAACTTTGTTAGTTTAAATAATGATGATAAAAACGAGTGTATTTTTTGTGTAGTAGATTTACATGCTATTACTGTTAGCCAAGATCCTGCTATACTAAGAGAGAATATACGTGAAACGGTGGCAACCTTTATAGCTAGCGGAATAGATCCAAAAAAAAGTATAATTTTTAATCAGTCACAGGTATCAGCTCATTCAGAGGCAGCATGGATATTGAGCTGTATTGCAAGAATGGGGTGGTTAAATAGAATGACACAATTCAAGGAGAAAGCTGGAAAAGATAAAGAGAAAGCTAGTGTAGGGCTTTATTCATATCCTATCTTAATGGCATCAGACATATTGTTGTATGACTCTACACATGTACCAGTTGGCAATGATCAAAAACAACATCTAGAACTGTGCAGAGATATTGCACAAAAATTTAATAATGATTTTAAGGTTGAGGATTTCTTTAAAATACCCGAGCCCTTAATTCAAAAAGAATTTTCAAGGATAATGAGTCTTAAAGATGGATCAAAAAAAATGAGCAAATCAGAATTGTCAGATTTAAGTCGAATCAACTTAACTGATGAAGAAGATCAAATAATGAATAAAATTAAAAAAGCAAAAACTGACTCACTACCAATACCTTCCAATGTTAAAGAACTTAATAGTAGACCAGAAGCAAGAAATTTAATTGGTATTTATTCTAGTTTAACAAACTCGACCTTAGAAAATGCGTTAGGAAATTTTTCGGGTAAAAATTTTTCAGAATTTAAAGAAAATTTATCTGAAATTTTAATAGATAAAATTACTCCAATATCTAATGATATAAAAAAGTTATTAAAAGATAAAAGTTATTTAGACAAAACACTTGAAGATGGCTGTGAAAAAGCTAATAAGATAGCCTCTAAAAAAGTAAAAAAAATTCACGATATTATTGGTTTTTAAGCCTAATTTATTTACAGTTTATATTTTGAAATTATCGATTATATATTAACTATGTTTATTCAAACTGAAACAACACCAAATCCTAATTCTTTAAAATTTTTGCCTGGAAAAAAAGTTTCTAAAATTGGTATCATTGAGATAACTAAAAAAGATGAAACCAATAATGAACTTATTAAAGATATACTTTCAATTAATGGAGTCGAGGGTATTTTATTGGCAGATGATTTCATCTCAGTTAATAAATTAGAAAAAATAAGTTGGGATGAGATTAAGCATATCATAATTTCATTAATGAATGATTTTTATTCTAATGGCAAAGATTTTGTTTTGGATAGCAAACAGAATGACGATAATAATGATTTATCAGAAATTGAAAAAAATATAATTAAAATTTTAGATGAAAAAATTAGACCAGCAGTGTCAAGAGATGGTGGAGATATAAAATTTAGAAGTTTTAAAGATGGAATTGTAAGAGTCCAATTACGTGGAAGTTGTTCGGGCTGTCCTAGCTCCACTTTAACATTAAAACAAGGTGTACAAAACCTTCTAAAACATTACATAAGAGAGGTAAAAGAAGTTGAGGCTATCTAATTTAAAAAAAATAAAATTCATAAACTTTAATAGAAAAAAAAAGACAACTGAAACCATTTACTTGTTCGGTGAAAGAGTGAGCAGTTCAATCGGTAGAACGTTAGTTGCATGTTTCGGAATATTAGGTTTTTTTTATTCAGCTCCAATTTTAATTAATTTTGTAGACCAAGAAATTTTTTCAAACGAATTTCAAAATGATTCTAGAAAAATAATGGTGTACAAGCTGAATGGAAAAGAAGACCAAATTTCAATAGATACAAATGAGGCTTTTGATGAGAAAGACTTACTATCTGATATTTTAACACTAAACGACCTAGATACAGACTCTGTAAGACTAAGTGCATCAACAATTAACCAATTATTCGAAGACACAAATTACAGCTTAGATGATGTGAGAAAAAATAAACTGGTTAGGCCTGTTGCCTTAACATGGTTACCAAATGAAATAAAAAAAATTGAAAGTGCAAAAAAAAGAAAAAATTTATTTATTCAAATCGTCTTACCTTTAATTTTGGAGGAAAATAACAATATAAAATTAGACAGACTTAAACTTTTCACAATAATCAATAAAAATAATAATACTAAGCTAGAAAAGAAATGGTTAAATCAAAAATTCAAACAATATGGAATACCTTCCAAGGATCTTTCAACTTTAAAAATAAGAATGGATGAAATTCCAACATCTTTAGCTATAGCTCAGGCAGCAAAGGAAACTGGCTGGGGTACATCTCGTTTTGCTTTAGAGGGAAATGCCTTGTTTGGTCAATGGACTTGGTCAGGAGAAGGTTTAAAACCAAAAGATGCTGAGAAAAATCAAGGTCACAAAGTTATGAAATTTAATGTTCTTCAAGCATCTGTAAGAGCATATCAACGTAATTTGAATACACACTCGTCTTATAGAGAGTTTAGAAAAGCAAGAGCAAAATTAAGAGATGATGGAGCAAAGCTAGATAGTATGATTTTATCAGAACATCTAGATAAGTATGCTGAGACGGGTCAAAAGTATGTAGAGATTTTGAAAAAAATTATTACACAAAATAATTTAAAAGATTTTGATGACGCTAAATTACTTCCTTCTAGTAAAAAACTAGAGAGTCTTATTTAGCCTCATTTGCAATTGTAAATTGCGTACCAAACCAACGCCATTTGCCCTCATCATTTAGAGAACAATTAATACGTCCTCTTCTTGGTGCAAAAGGTTCTCTAAATTTTACTAGAAGCTTATTCTCTTTAATTGATATATTGGTCTTCTCCCACTTGTCTCCTTCGTTAGAATAACAACTAATATTTCTTAAATTTTTTTGTTCTTTAAAAAATTCAACACTGAAGTCAGGTGGATTTTTTTGGTTATTCAATTTTTTTTCGGAAGGTTTTAAACTTTTATATTCCAAAGGAAAATAATTTAAAATTGAATTGAATCTTTTCAATTGTCCATATTTTTCATTAATTGGAAATCTAGGAAGTTCATACCTTTCTTTATTTATATCAATTACACCTGAGTGTTGGCCAAAAGAAATATTAAAGTTTCTAGAAATATAATCGCTCATTTCTTTTGAATATTCGCCAAAAGGATAAGAAAATAAAGATGGAATATAACCTATTTCATTTAAGAAAATTTTATCTGCTTTTTTTATATCCGTAACAAATTCATGATATTTTTTATCAATTAAATAGTCATGTGAGTGAGAATGATGACCAATAACTCCAAATCCTGACTTTTCTATCTCTCTAATTTCATCCCAAGTCATATAACCCTTATTCCCAACTGGTTTGGTAGATACAAATAATAAAAAAGGAATTTTATCCTTCTTCAATATCGGCCAAGCATTTTCATAAAAAGATTTAAATGCATCATCAATTGTGATTAAAATTTTTTTTTCTTTTTTAGGTTTGTCAAAATTATTTTCAAAATCTTTTGGATGGTAAAATTCAAATTTTGAATTTTTTATTATATCCAAATGTTTCCTAAACATATCAATTCTAATATTTGTTGATGGATATTTATTTTCCTCAAAACGATGGTACATAATTGATAATACACCTTCGTCTTTAGAATAATATTTACTATTCTTTGCTTGTGCATTAAAATTCGAGGTTAAAATAAAAATTAAAATGAATAAGTTAATTATTGATGCTGCAAAAGAAAATATTTTTTTAATGATCATTAATAATAATGATGTTTATAGTATTACTTATGAAAATACCAAAACTAATTACGAAAAATTGATTATACTTATAAGTGACTTTTTGAATTCTAAAAATCTAAAAATAAAAGATATTTCCAGACTTTATATTAACACAGGACCTGGAAGTTTTGCTGGAATTAGAAACTCAATTTCAGTTACAAAAGCAATTTGTTTAGCCTATAATGTAGATTATTATGGTTATAGTTTTCAATATTTTAAAGGTATCAAAGAGGTGAAATATGAGAATATTCCCAATCTATGCGATAAATTTAATGTTAAAAAAAATTTGATTAACCCTATTTATATAAGTTAAAATTAATTATGTCAGATAAATTAGAGCAAAAATTTCAAAAAAAAGGTCTTAAACTTACAGACCAAAGAAGAACTATAGCGCGGGTCATTTTAGAATCTAAAGAGGCTTATGGTGAGTCAGATCATCCTGATGTTGATGAGTTATATAATAGAGTGTCTAAAATTGATCCTAAAATAAGTATCGCTACTATTTATAGAACAGTAAAGCTTTTTGAGGAAGCTGGAATATTGACCAAGCATGATTTCAAAGGTGGGAAAGCAAGATATGAGCTAAATGATGACCACAACCATTTAATCGATATTAAAACTGGTGAAATAATAGAATTTGTTGATGAGGAAATTAATCAGCTTCAGAAAAAAATCGCAGAAAAATATGGTTACAAATTAGTTGATCACAGACTTGAGCTTTACGGGGTAAAAAAAAAACCACAATAAGATGAGTCAAAAAATTTTTATAAAAACATTTGGTTGCCAGATGAATGAGTATGATTCTAAACGTATTTACGATGTGGTAAAGGAAATTGGTTTCGAAAAGACAGATCAGTATAAGGAGGCAGACTGTTATTTATTAAATACGTGTCACATTAGAGATAAAGCGAGCGAAAAAGTTTATCATGAAATTGGTAGGGTTAAAAAGATTTTTAGATCAAAAAAAAAACCTTTAGTTATAGTAGCAGGATGCGTCGCTCAAGCTGAAAATCAAGAGATGTTAAAAAGAGAGCCTTACATTGATATAATTTTAGGTCCACAAGCTTATCATAAGATTAATGACATAATTTTGAATTTTACTGAAAAACTAAAAGTTGAGGAAACAGAGTTTGATGCAGTAAGCAAGTTTGAGTATTTAAGTAGAATACAAAATAAAGTGGGTAAAGCTACATCCTTTTTAACAATCCAAGAAGGTTGTGATAAGTTTTGTCATTTTTGTGTTGTTCCGTATACAAGAGGGCCAGAATATTCAAGACCTTTTGATCAAATAATAAATGAAGCTAAAAGTTTAGCAGATCAAGGATCTAAGGAAATAATATTATTAGGCCAGAATGTGAACGCATACAATTATAATGATATGAGGTTATCTAACATTATTGGAGAAATAGAAAAAATCAAAAATGTTCAGAGAATTAGATTTACCACATCTCACCCTAAAGACATGACAGATGATTTAATTGAGATTTATAAAGACTCAAAAAAACTAATGCCTTTAATTCATCTTCCTGTTCAAAGTGGTTCTGATAAGATTTTAAATTTAATGAACAGAAAACATACGGTTAAAGAATATTTAAAAACTTATGAAAGATTAAAGAAAATAAATCCACTAGTAGAATTTTCTAGTGATTTTATAATTGCTTATCCTGGTGAAGAAGAAAAAGATTTTTTGGATACATTAAGTTTAATTAAAGAAGTTAAATTTATTAATTCTTATTCATTTATATTTAGTCCTAGACCAGGAACAATAGCTGAGGGTTTACAGAAAATCGATAAAAAGATTTCATTAAAGCGCTTAGAGAAAGTTCAAGAGATACTTTTAGATAATCAAATAAAAAAAAATAAATCCTTGGAAAATAAGATCATAGAAGTATTAGCAGAGAATCAAACTGATGATAAAACTAAAATTTTTGGAAGATCAGAATATATGACTCCTGTAATATTTGATGGTAACAAAAAAGATGTTGGTAAAATTCTAAAAATTAAAATAATTAAGAGTAACAGAAATACTTTATTTGGAAAAATGATTGATAATTTAGATAAAAAAGTGGCGTAATATTGAGTAAAATATTAAAAAAAATTATAAGTCCATCCTTAAAATTTGTCTATTCAGACAATAATTCACTAAGTGTAATTTTCCATGATAATGATTTGTTAATGGGCGTTGTTGGAGAATTTAATAAAAATTTAAAAGAACTTGAAAAAATTACTCAAGCAAATTTATATTCCAGAGGAAATTCAATATTGATTAAATCCAATACTGAAAATAACGAAATATTAAAAAATGCGATTCAGTTTTTAGCAAACCAATTTATTAATAACGGATCTATAGAAAATAAAGATATCCTTTCATCTATAGATAAATTTATGATTAATGAGAAAGTTAAGAATAACAACATCACAGATATTATTAAGACACCAAAAAGATCAATTATTCCTAGATCTGAAAAACAAAAAGGCTATGTTAGAGCATTAAGGCAAAGTGATATAATTATTTCTGCAGGTCCAGCGGGAACAGGCAAAACTTTTTTAGCTGTTGCAGTTGGTCTTACAATGTTGCTAGAAAAAAAAATTGAAAGAATAATTTTATCAAGACCAGCTGTAGAGGCTGGTGAAAGATTAGGTTTTTTACCTGGAGATATGAAAGAGAAAGTTGATCCTTATCTTAGACCTTTATACGACTCACTCTATGATTTATTTGATTTTGAGAAAATTCAAAGAATGATAGAAATCGGTGATATAGAAATTGCACCTTTAGCTTTTATGAGAGGCAGAACTTTAAAGAATTCATTTGCTATTTTGGATGAAGCTCAGAATGCAACTGACACTCAAATAAAGATGTTCTTAACTCGTATTGGAGAAAATTCAAAAATAGTTGTCAATGGAGATCCTTCACAAATAGATTTACAAAATAAAAGTTTGTCTGGCTTAGATAGATCAAAAAAGTTACTTGGTCATTTAAATGAAATATCGGTAGTTGATTTTGATCATTCTGATGTTGTTCGACATCCACTTGTATCCAAAATAGTTAAAGCTTACTCAAAAAATGATTAATATTTTTGTCTTCTCAAATGAGAGGGCTTGGTCCAGTAGGCTAAAAAATAAAAAGTTATTTTTTAATATGATTTGTAAGTCATTTCCAAAAAAATATAAATTTTTAAATAAAAAGATTAGCATAAGTCTTTTGTTATCTAATAATAAAAGTATTAAAAAACTCAACAGAAATTTTAGAAATAAAAATAAATCAACTGATATCTTGTCATTTCCATTTAACAATAAATTAAAAATTTCCAAGGAAACATATCTTGGAGATATAATTATAAGTTACAATTTTATTGATCAACCAAAATCACAAAATAACGAGTCCTTTAAAAAAAAACTTATAAAAACTTTTATTCATGGTTTTTTACATCTTTTGAGTTTTAATCATGTCCGAGATGCAGATTACAAAAAAATGTTAAAAGAAGAAAAATTTATATATCAATCTGTAATTTCAAAATTGAATTGAGTAAAAAATTATACATCGAGTTAATATTTTTAGTTATTTTAGGAGCTTTTACTTCCCTAAGTTTGCCGCCATTAAACTACTTTATAATTAATTTTTTCACCTTTAGTTTGTTTTTTTATTTCTTGATTAAAAAATCAAATAAACCGAAAAATAAAAAACTTCTTTTTGTTTATGGTTGGATGTTTGGTTTTGGTTATTTTTCAACAAATTTATATTGGATATCTATTTCTTTAACATTTGATCAGAATTACAAATTTTTAATTCCTTTAACTATTTTTTTAATACCATCTTTCCTAGCATTATTTTATGGCCTAATTTCTTTTATATTCTTAATTTTTAAACCAAAAAATGTTTTGGGCTCATTGTTATGGTTTTCTCTCATTTTTGGAGTTATAGAATTTGTTCGAGGAACAATTTTAACAGGCTTTCCGTGGAATTTGATTGCTTATAGTTTTTCAAATCAATTAGAATTTATAAGCGTAACATCAGTAATTGGGACCTATGGATTTAATATGTTTTGTATTTTAGTGTTTACTTGTCCCACAATTTTATTAATTAAAAACACAAATAGACCTCTAGCTTTTAATATTTCAATTTTTTTTATAGTGATTCTTATTTTGATTTATGGATCAATGTATAAAAAAAAATTTGATAATACAGTTGACAAATATCTCAACTATAAAATCAGAGTTATCGGTTCTCAGATAGGGCTTGAAAAATTTTATTCAGAAGTAGATCCGGTAGTAATTATTAGAGATTTGATAAAGATTAGTAAACCTGATTTAAATGATAAAACAATATTTATCTGGCCTGAAGGCATCATTCCAGACATAACTCAACAAGATTTAGCTGAGTATAAATGGCTATTTGAAGAAAATTTCAACGAAAATCATTTGTTTGTAATTGGAATAAATAGTCAGGTAATAAAAAATGGTTATAAAAATTATTTCAACACTTTTTCAGTTTATGATGTTAATTTAAATTTAATAAGTTCTTATAATAAAATCAATCTAGTCCCATTCGGTGAGTTTTTGCCTATAGAAAATTTTTTAAAAAATATTGGACTAAGATCTTTAACTAACAACTATCAATCTTTTTCGAGTGGATCTAAAAGGGATGTAATTGAAAT
>CACMOQ010000011.1 GCA_902615445.1 uncultured Pelagibacteraceae bacterium
ATTTTATATTGATTTTATTGTTGTACTTAAAAACGGTAAAATTGGATTATTTGATACTAAAAGTGGTAGTACTATTGATGCTGCAAAAGAAAAATCTGATGGTCTTCAAGCTTATATTTCAAAAAATAATCAAAAGTTTTTTGGTGGAATAGTAACAAATACAGACCCAGAAAATTTTAACGGTAGGTGGATTTATTATAATAAACCTAGTAAATTTTTAGATAGTACTGATTTAAAAAATTGGAAAACTTTAGATTTTTAAAAAAATAAACGAATTTTAAGTATCACCAGACACACCTAGGCTTTTTGAATATCGTTATAGGAAAATATAGGATAACTCGTACAAGCCTCGTACATAGAGAGATAAAATAAAAAAATTTTACTTATAGGACTTGTTCAATTATAAATATTAGCATAAATACTCATGAAATTCATTAATGCCCTCGTGGTGAAATTGGTAGACACAAAGGACTTAAAATCCTTGCCGCTTGCGGAGTGCCAGTTCGAGTCTGGCCGAGGGCACCACTGAAATGAAAAACATTCAAATTATTTCTGATAAAAATTTAAGATCACTAAGGATTAAAAAAACTTTATTAAATATTTTAAAAAAAATAAAACTTAAAAAGTCTAATACAATTATAGTTATTGGTGGCGATGGCTTTATGCTTCAAACATTAAAAAGAAATAAAAAATCTAAAGGATTATTTTATGGCGTTAATTCAGGTAACTATGGTTTTCTAATGAATAAATTTTCATCTAAAAATTTTATTAAAAATTTTACTAAATCAAAAATAGTTTCAATTTCACCTCTAGAAATGACTGTAAGAAATAATAAAAATATTACAAATAAACATATAGCTATAAATGAAGTATCAATTTTGAGACAAAGTAGACAAGCTGCCTCACTATCAATAAGCCACGGTTCCAAACAAATTATTAAAGAGTTAGTTTCAGACGGTGTACTTGTATCTACTCCTGCAGGAAGCACTGCTTATAATTTATCTGTTCATGGACCAATTTTAAGTTTGAATTCAAAAAAATTATCAATTTCACCAATTAGTGCTTTTAGACCAAGAAGGTGGAAAGGAAAGATAGTTGGTGATAGATCGAAAATAGTAATAAGAAATTTAAATCCAAAAAAAAGACCAATAAGTGCAGTTGCCGATAACATTGAGGTGAGAAATGCAAAAAATATTATTGTAAAGACAAATCAAAAAATTAAATTTAATCTTTTGTATGACCAAAATAGAAGTCTTCAAAAGAAAATTAAAATTGAACAATTAAGAAGAGAAACATCTTAGTGGTGCCCCCGCACGGACTCGAACCGCGGACCTATTGATTACAAATCAATTCTAAAAGTTTAAATAAACATTTGTTTCCAACGAAATTTATTATTTAACTTAGATATAGTCACACTAGCGTCACAGTGATAATGTTTTATCATCACAACAAATGTTAAAATTTATTAAAAAAACGAGTTCACAAATTTCAGCTTCAATAAAATTTTTAATAACCCCTAGTTCTTGGGTTAAAGGCTATCAAGAAGGCAAAGAAAAATTTCCATATCTTAAAACTCTAGTTATGGATGATATTGATGTTCAAAAAATTTCAGAATTTATGACCAAGGATCGTAAGTCCCAAGAAGTATATAAAATGATAACGATAATAGCTTTAATCAATGGAGCTATCGCTGCTGTGCCAGGACAGATGGCAGTTGGAGTATGGATTTGTAGAGTTTTAGAAGCTTATATGGCTTTTGAAATTGCAAAAATTGTTGGTTTTAAAATTGAAAAAAAAGATTTTTATAAATTGATTATTGCCACTGGTTTGACAACAGTTTCTGTCTTCTGGATAATAAAAGCTTTTTTAGGATTTTTCTGGTCATTTACGGGAGGCTTATTTGTCCCAGCAGAAATTTTAGCCACAAATTTTTTAGGGATTTTCTTTTGGTTATCATTCGAAGAAATTTATAAATTTAAAAATATTAAAAGTATTTCTCACAAAAAAACTTTTAGTATTGCTTGGAAAGCAATTAAGCATAGCTATGAACTAATTAAAGCTCAAATTAAAGTTATCGGAAATGTTGGAAAGCAATTAAAAAAATTGTGGAAAAGTATTAGGTATTTTTTAAATTTTGATAAAAACTCAAAACAATTAATTAAAGGTGATGTATTTTTTGCACTATGCTTAGCTAGATTATTAGAAAATAAATGCGACTCTTTTAATGGTCCTTTTGGAAAAATGTATCTAGATGCCTGGAGACAATCCTTCACAAATAAACTTGGACCAGATGCAAGTTGTGTTGACATTGCAAAATTTGCCCAATCACATAGTGCAGATCAAATGGAAGGATTGCAAAAACCTGTTAAAGGAAAATTATTTGAAATTATGGAACAACAACACGAAAATTCTGATGGTGATATGTGGAGTATAGAGCTAGAAGAAAGTCCTAATAACCCTGTTGTTGATGGTCAAATGGTTCATCCGTTAACAGGAGATAGATTTAATATTCAGTACAAAGCAAGTGCAAATAAGAATTATGTTGAAGGTACTCTTGCTGACCATCCAGATGTTCCAATAATTGTTCCCAAAGGAGTTGCTGAAAAAGTTAACCATCCAATGGTTATGGATGGAAATTATTCATTAGATGAACTTAATGAATTAAATGATAAAAATTTTGAAAATTTAATGAACGTTAGGTATGGAGAGTTTTTAGCCCAAGGTGGATTGGAAGCTGGTGTACTAGTACTTGCAACAAATATGATGCCGTTTATTTATGCACGGTTTAAAAAGCAAATAACAAAAGAACAATTTGAAAAAGTTCTTAAAACTTTTATTCCAAACATAACAGCCAAAACTGTTCATAGAATAACATTGTTAAGTTTAATAGGACCATTATATGCTTTCTTTCTAATTGCAAAATTTGTGGGAAAATCCACTCTAGAAAGTTTAGGCGATGAAGATGATGAAGAAATAAAGTCTTCAGAAACCAAAAAACTGATGACCAGAAGAGATTTTATATTAATATTTAAACCACAAATAACTTAATGCTTGAAGTCCTTATAATTATAGAGTTATCATTTTTAACTTATAAATTTTTAATTGATTAAATGAAAAATTTTAACAGGCGCAATGACAAACAAAGTATTTAAATCAGCAGTAGTAGTAGATGATTATAAAGTTTTTTATAATTTTCAGAAAAAAAAAGATCTTAATAGTTTAAACGCAATGGGAAACTTTTATAGGTTTTCACACCAACAAAAACAAATTCAAAATTTTTTAGAGTCATATTTTATTAAAAATGGGAAACCAAAAATTGGAGATGAAATTTATTTTGATACTCAGCCTGGAAAAATAGAAATAATACAAATTGAAGAAAATTATATCAGAGACGACTTAGAGCAAGAATTACACGAAATTGAGTTAGAGTTTGAAAAGTTAAAAAAAAATAAAACTTAACAAATTCACAATCTATTCACACTATAGTCACACTCAATAGAGAAATTTGAATAATAATAAAATTATCAAAAAAAATTAACGTTGATTTTATTGAGTGATGGTGCCCCCGCACGGATTCGAACCGCGGACCTATTGATTACAAATCAATTGCTCTACCAGCTGAGCTACAAGGGCATTAGCAATAGTTATTTTGTATTTAAAATTTAATCAACTCTTTTTTTTTATAAAACTAATATGATGAAATACTATTGCAGCACTATTTGATATGTTAAGACTTTCAACATTTTTGTTAATATCAATTTTGACTAAGAAATCAGCATATTTGGAGGTATGTTTGTGTAAACCTGAACCTTCTGAACCAAATAATAAGATACTATTTCCCTCCCATTTTATATCGGTAAAATTTTTATCACCATTTCCATCAAAACCATAAACCCAAAAATTTTTATCTTTTAAATTCTTTAAGGTAGAATTGATATTTGATACTTCAAAAATACTTATATATTCAATTGAACCACTAGCAGCTTTATACATAAGCTTACTTTCACTTGGAAAATTTCTTTCTTTAATAATTATCCCATCAATATCAAAAGATACTGCACTTCTAATAAGTGCACCAATATTTCTTGGATCAGTAACACCATCTAAGCAAACTAATGTAGAATTATTTTTTTTTTTAATGAAATCTTTTAGAGTTGGTTTTTCAAGATGTTCTATTTCAGCTACGTAACCTTGGTGTAATAAATTTTCTTTTGTGCTATATTTATCTAATTCTTTTTTTGTTTTGTAATACACCTTTACGTCATTTAATAAATTTTTATTAGGGCTTTTTCTGTGAATATTTTTTTTACTTTCCTCAGTTAAAAAAACATTTAAAACTTTTCTTTTAGGATTTTTTAAGGCCTCTAATACCGCATGTTGACCAATGATAAAAAATGATGATTTATTCATAAAATTAACATTGTTTTACACGTTTTTTTGATCATTTTCCTACTAAATCACATATTGCAATTGCATAAATAAAATATATAAAACGCTTGTTGTTTGAAGCTTTATTGAACAAGGGGACACTTCCCCTAAGGGAGGGGTTCCAGAGCGGTCAAATGGGGCGGGCTGTAAACCCGTTGACTTCGGTCTTCGAAAGTTCGAATCTTTCCCCCTCCACCATTCAATAAATTTTTAAATGATACTGGAGTGTTACTCTTGGGGTTTTGCGGGTGTAGTTCAATGGTAGAACGCTAGCCTTCCAAGCTGGATGTAAGGGTTCGATTCCCTTTACCCGCTCCAAGAAATAAAATTATAAAAAAAGAAATGTGAGGAATATTAATAATGTCGAAAGAAAAATTTGTAAGAAATAAACCACATTGTAACATTGGTACAATTGGTCATGTTGATCATGGAAAAACTACTTTAACAGCAGCTATTACAAAAGTGTTATCTGAAACAGGTGGGGCACAAGCTGTAGCTTATGATCAAATTGATAAAGCTCCTGAAGAGAAAGAGAGAGGAATAACTATTTCAACCGCTCATGTGGAATATGAAACTGAAAAAAGACACTATGCTCACGTAGACTGCCCTGGCCATGCTGATTATGTAAAAAATATGATCACGGGTGCAGCACAAATGGATGGCGCAATTTTAGTTGTTAATGCAGCAGATGGTCCTATGCCTCAAACAAGAGAACATATTCTTCTTGCTAGACAGGTAGGTGTTCCGGCGATTTGTGTTTATCTGAATAAAGTGGATCAAGTTGATGATAAAGAAATGATAGATCTTGTTGAGGAGGAGATAAAAGAACTATTAACTTCTTATAAGTTTCCTGGTGATAAAACTCCAATTGCTAAAGGTTCAGCTCTTGCTGCAGTTGAGGGGAGAGATGATGAGATTGGAAAAAATTCAATTTTGGAACTGATGAAAAATGTTGATGAGTTTATTCCACAACCAGATAGACCGAAAGACAAAGATTTTTTGATGCCAGTAGAAGATGTTTTTTCAATTTCAGGAAGAGGTACAGTTGCTACTGGAAGAGTAGAGTCTGGTATACTAAAAACTGGAGATGAGCTTGAAATAGTTGGAATTAGAGAGACAAAGAAATCAGTTTGTACTGGTGTAGAGATGTTTAGAAAACTTTTGGATTCAGGTGAGGCTGGAGATAACGTAGGTGTACTTTTAAGAGGTGTAGAAAGGACTGATATTGAGAGAGGTCAAGTTCTTTGTAAACCAGGATCAGTCACACCTCATACTAAATTTGAAGCTCAGGCCTATGTGCTTAAAAAAGAAGAGGGTGGAAGGCACACACCATTCTTCACAAAATACAGACCTCAGTTTTACTTTAGAACTACGGATGTTACTGGGGAGGTAGAACTTCCTGCTGGAACAGAAATGGTAATGCCAGGAGATGATGCTAAATTTACTGTGAAATTAATTACACCTATAGCAATGTCAGAAAAATTGAACTTTGCAATTCGTGAAGGTGGAAGAACTGTTGGAGCGGGAGTAGTAACTAAAATTATAGAGTAAGCTCTATATAGGAGTGTAGCTCAATTGGTAGAGCGCCGGTCTCCAAAACCGGAGGCTGAGGGTTCGAGTCCCTCCGCTCCTGCCAAAATTAAGAATATAATAAATATGAAAAACCCAATTAAATTTATACAGGAAGTTAAACAAGAGGCATTTAAGGTATCATGGCCTACAGGAAAAGAAACTCTTCAGGGTGCAATAATGGTTTTTCTGATGGCACTTGCCATGTCCTTATTTTTCTTGTTGATTGATCAAGTTTTAAAATTTTTTCTTGAAATTCTTTTAAAGGTAAGTCTGTAATGAAAAATTGGTATATTGTTCAATCTCATTCAAGTTTTGAAAATAAAGTTGCAGGACTAATAAAAGAGGAGGCTGAAAAAGCTAAAATTACTGAAAAATTTGAGGAGATTATAGTACCTACTCATGATGTTACTGAGGTTAAAAGAGGGAAAAGAGTGCAGAGAAAAAAAAAATATTTTCCTGGCTATGTCCTAATAAAAAGTGAAATGAATAATGATATCTACCACATGATTAAAAAACTAAAAAGAGTAAGTGGTTTCTTAGGTACGAAAGGTATGCCTGTACCAGTTTCAGACAAAGAGATAGAGAAAATTTTAGGTCAAATAAAAGATGGTGTAGCTCAGCCAAAATCTGGTATAGAGTACAGTGTTGGCGAAAAAGTTCAGGTTGTCGATGGTCCATTTGCTTCATTTAGTGGAATGGTGGAAGATATTGATGAAGAGAAATCAAGATTGAAGGTATCTGTATCAATATTTGGTCGTCCTACACCTGTTGAATTAGAATATAACCAAGTTGAAAAAGTAAGTTAATGGCAGCAAAAAAAGAAATTAGTGGTTTTATAAAATTACAAATTAAAGGTGGTCAGGCTAATCCTGCACCTCCTGTAGGTCCAGCTTTAGGACAACGAGGGGTAAACATTATGGAATTTTGTAAAGCTTTTAATGATAAAACCAAATCTTTAGCAGGAAAACCTGTTCCTGTAGAAATTACAGTATATAAAGATAAGAAGTTTGATTTTAAGATAAAATCACCTCCTGCATCTTTTTATATCAAAGAAGCTGCTAAGTTGAAAGGTGGGTCTCAGGAACCGGGTAGAAATATAGTTGCATCAATCACAAAAAAACAGGCAGAAGAGATAGCTAAACAAAAAATGAAGGATTTAAATGCATTAGATCTTGAGCAAGCAGTAAAGATAATTTCTGGTTCAGCTAGATCAATGGGTATTGAGGTAAAAGATTAATGAGATCAAAAAGATTTAAAAAGCTTCCAGAAAAAACTAAATATTTAGACGCTGAAACAATACAAAATTTGTTACCTAAAGTTAAAAAAAACTGTACATCTAAATTTGATGAGTCAGTTGATTTAAGTTTTCAGATTAATAACAAACAAAAAAAAGGTGAAGTTAACATTAGAACTGTTGTTAATCTTCCAGGTGGAACAGGAAAAAAAGTGAAGGTGGCTGTAGTTTGTGAAGACGCAAAAGCTCCTGAGGCAAAAAGTGCAGGTGCTGATATTGTAGGTGGTGATGATTTTATTGAAAAGATTAAAAGTGGAGAAATGAATTTTGAAAAATTAATTTGTACTCCAAGCATGATGGTAAAATTATCAAAATTGGGAAAAGTTTTAGGCCCAAAAGGTCTAATGCCAAACCCAAAACTAGGTTCAGTTACTAATGAATTAAAAAAAGCTATATCAGACGCTAAATCAGGTCAAGCTGAAATCAGAAATGATAAAGATGGTAACATTGGAGTTAGTATAGGAAAAAAATCTTTTAATGATAATGAATTAATTAAAAATTTTAATGCTATTTTAGATACTTTAGAAAAAGAAAAATCAAACAACACTCTCAAAGGTGATTTAGTTAAATCTGCTTTTGTTACCTCAACAATGGGTGTTTCGTATAAGCTAAAACTAGAAAAAAATATTTAACTATGATGAATAAAGATCAAAAACAAAATTATATTAATAATATAACTAAACAGTTTGAAAATAGTAAGGCAGTGATGGTCACCCACTATCAAGGTCTTACCATGCCACAATTAGATGAATTGAGATCAAAAATGAGGGAACATGGTATTGTTTTTAAAATTACTAAAAATAGAATTACAAAATTGGCTTTGGAAAAAACTAAATGCAAGGATTTGTCAAAGTTATTTACTGGCCCTACGGCAGTAGCTTTTGGGGAGGATGCAATAATGTCTGCAAGAATATTATCTAAATTCGCTAAGGATAATGAAAATTTGAAACTTATCGGCGGGATTATGGATAATGAAATACTAGATCAAGCTGGAGTTCAAAATGTAGCAAATTTACCAACCTTAGATGAAGCTAGGGCTAATATTATAGGTATTCTTAATGCTTCAGCGTCAAAATTAGTAAGTATTTTACTTGCACGATCGGAAAAAATGGGTAGTTTACCTGCAGAAAATTCTGAAACTAAACCCAAAGAGTAAATTATGCCTGATCTAAACAAAATTATAGAGGATTTATCGAAACTAACTGTTGCGGAGGCAGCAGATCTATCAAAACAATTAGAGGAAAAATGGGGTGTTACCCCAATGGCAGCAGCAGCACCAGTAGCAGCAGGTGGTGCAGCAGCAGCAGCAGAGGATAAAGATGATTTCTCAATCATGCTCGTATCTGCAGGAGATAAAAAAATAAATGTAATTAAAGAAGTACGAGCAGCTACTTCTCTAGGATTAAAAGAAGCTAAAGATTTGGTAGAAGGAGCCCCTAAAGAGGTTAAGGCGGGAGTACCAAAAAAAGAGGCAGAAGAAATTAAGGCTAAGTTAGAAGCTGCAGGCGCAAAAGTAGAACTTAAGTAAATAAAAAAGGAATTATTTAAGTGTTGGTTTTAGCTAATCAACACTTCAGGAAATAAATGCAATTATCTTTTACTGAAAAGAAAAATATAAGAAAAAATTTTGGCAAATTAAAAGAAGGTCTTTCAATACCAAACTTAATTGAGGTTCAGAAAAATTCTTATAAAGAACTCACTGAACTAAGTATCCAAGAAAATAATCTTACAAAAGGTTTTGATAGAGTTTTTAAAAGTATTTTTCCTATAGAGGACTTAAATGACAAAGCTACCCTTGAATATATTTCTTACAGATTAGAAAAGCCAAAATTTGACGTAGAAGAATGTATTTCTAGAGGTTTAACTTATTCTTCAGCATTAAAATGTACTCTACGACTAGTAGTATATGAAATAGACCAAGAAAAAAATACTAAAGATATTTTATCTGCTAAAGAACAAGAGGTTTATATGGGAGATGTTCCTATGATGACGAATAGCGGAACGTTTATCACTAATGGTGTTCAAAGAGTAGTAGTGAATCAAATGCACAGAAGCCCAGGTGTTTTCTTTGATCACGATAAAGGTAAAACTCATGCGAGTGGAAAACTTTTATTTAATTGCAGAGTAATACCAAACAGAGGATCATGGCTTGATTTCGAATTTGATGTAAAAGACTTATTGTATTTTAAAATTGATAGAAAAAAGAAAATTTTAGCTTCCACACTACTATTAGCTCTTGGTTATAAAAAGTCAGATATTGTAAATGAATTTTATGACTCTGAAAATTATATTTTTGATAATAATAGTGGAAAATGGAAAACAAAGTTTAATCCAGAAAATTACAAAACAAAAAACTTTTCTGAGGAAGTTGTTGATGCTAAAACTGGAAAAGTAGTAATCAAATCTGGAGAAAAGATCAATTATCTTAATGCTAAAAAACTATCTAATGATGGATTAAAAGACATATTGCTTGCTAAAGATTCTTTATTAGGAAAGTTTTTACATGTAGATTTAAAGGTAAGTGACGAAGATGATGGTGTGTTAAAGATAGGAACCGAGCTTAATGATACAATAATTCAAAAAATTTTGGATGCAAAGATAAATACTATTAAAATTTCTACTACAAATTCAATTAATAAAGGTCCTTATTTATTAAATACAATTTTGAATGATAAAAATAATAATAAGGACGAAGCTATTACAGAAATTTACAAAATGTTAAGACCAGGTGAACCACCAACTATTGAAATTGCAACACAAATTTTTAATAATTTATTCTTTAGCTCAGATAGATACGACCTTTCAGATGTTGGAAGAGTTAAAATGAATTCAAGATTAGATTTAGAGTGTTCGGATAAAATCACAATTCTTAGAAATGATGATATAATTTCAATAATTCACAAAATGTTAGATCTTAGAGATGGTAAAGATGAGGTTGATGACATTGATCACTTAGGAAATAGAAGAGTAAGATCTGTGGGTGAACTTGTTGAAAATCAAGCAAGAATTGGCGTTTATAGAATGGAGAGAGCAATTAAAGAAAAAATGACAACATTAGACGTGGAGTCAGCAATGCCACAAGATTTAATAAACGCAAAACCCTTAACAGTTTCTTTAAAAGACTTCTTTGCAAGCTCTCAATTATCACAATTTATGGATCAAACTAATCCATTGTCTGAAATAACTCATAAAAGAAGAGTTTCGGCCTTAGGTCCAGGAGGTTTAACTAGAGAAAGAGCTGGCTTTGAGGTAAGAGACGTTCATCCAACACATTACGGAAGAATTTGCCCTATAGAAACTCCTGAAGGTCCAAATATTGGATTAATTAATAGTTTATCGACATACGCTAAAATAAATAAATACGGATTTATTGAGAGTCCTTACAAGAGAGTTAAGAATGGTGTAGTCCAAAATAATGTTGAGTATCTGTCAGCTATGGAAGAAACAAAATATACAATAGCTCAAGCTAATACAAAGCTAGATAAAAATGGAAAAATAGTGGAGGAACTTGTTTCATGCCGTCAAAACTTAAATTTTTTATTATCAAAACCCGAAACTATTGATTACATAGACGTTTCTCCAAAACAATTAGTTTCAGTTGCAGCTTCACTAATTCCTTTTTTAGAAAATGATGACGCAAACAGAGCATTAATGGGTTCAAACATGATGAGACAAGCCGTACCTTTATTAAAACCAGAGTCTCCACTAGTTGGGACAGGTATTGAGAGTGATGTTGCTTTAGACTCTGGTGTAACAATTGTTGCAAAAAGAGAGGGTGTGGTAGATAAAATTGATGGTAAAAGGATTGTGATTAAAGCAACTGAGGAGACAGACTTTAGTAAGTCTGGTGTTGATATTTATAATTTACAAAAATTTAAAAGATCAAATCAAAACACGTGCATTAATCAAAGGCCACTTGTTAGAGTGGGTGATAAAGTTAAAGTTGGCGACATAATAGCTGACGGACCTTCAACAAAACTTGGAGAATTAGCTCTTGGCAAGAATGTTACTGTGGCTTTTATGCCTTGGCAAGGTTA
Source organism: uncultured Pelagibacteraceae bacterium (assembly GCA_902615445.1). GTDB lineage: Bacteria > Pseudomonadota > Alphaproteobacteria > Pelagibacterales > Pelagibacteraceae > Pelagibacter. Next base: position 11,332 of record CACMOQ010000011.1, read on the forward strand.
TAACTTCGAGGACTCGATCTTAATATCAGAAAGATGTGTAACTGATGATGTATTTACCTCTGTTCATATTGTTGAATATGAGATTATGGCCAGAGATACAAAACTAGGTGAAGAGGAAATTACAAGAGATATACCAAATGTAAATGAGGAAGCACTAAAAAATCTTGATGAGTCTGGAGTTGTTTACATTGGAGCGGAAGTTAATGCGGGAGATATATTAGTTGGTAAAGTGACACCAAAAGGAGACTCAGCATCTGGGCCTGAAGAAAAACTCTTAAGATCTATCTTTGGAGAAAAAGCAATAGACGTGACGGATACATCCTTAAGAATGTCAAGAGGAAGTAGTGGAACAGTTGTAGATGTAAGAGTTTTTAATAGACATGGAATTGAAAAAGATGAGAGATCAATTACAATAGAAAGAGCTGAAATAGAACAAGTCCAACAAGATAAAATTGTTGAGGAAGAAATTTTAGAAAGAAGTATAAAACAAAGAGCGTCACAAATTTTATCTGGTTCGAGGTTAAGTAAAAGATTGAAAGATTTAGATCAAGGAACAGAAATAAATTTAGAAATAATTAATGCTTTAGGAATAAATGATATCTTTAAGATCACAAATGGAAATTCAAATCACGAGTCAACATTACTCCAATTAAAAGATCAATATACTCAAGCTAAACAAGATATAACTGAAAGATTTGAAGATAAAGTTATAAAAATAAGAAGTGGTGATGATTTACTCCCAAGTGTAATGAAAATGGTAAAAGTTTTTGTTGCAATTAAAAGAAGATTAAGACCAGGTGATAAGATGTCAGGGAGACACGGCAACAAAGGTGTGGTCAGTAAGATAGTTCCAGTAGAGGATATGCCTTACAGAGAAGATGGCAGACCTGTAGATATAGTTTTAAATCCTTTAGGAGTTCCAAGTAGAATGAATGTTGGCCAAATTTTAGAAACACACTTAGGATGGGCTTGCAAAGAATTTGGTGAGGAAATTAAAAGATTAGTAAATGAAAATCAGAAAAAAATAGAAAAAACTGAAAAAATTACAAAATTTCTAAAGTCTGTTTATGGTGATGAAATATTCAACGAAAAAGTTGATAAATTGAACAAGACTGAATTTAAAGACTTATGTGAAAATCTTCAAAATGGTGTTGCGATATCAACACCAGTTTTTGATGGTGCAAAAGAGCAAAATGTAACCGAAATGCTAGAATTAGCAAAACTTCCAGGTTCAGGGCAAACTTATCTTTGGGATGGGAGAACTGGTGAAAAATTTGATAGACCAGTTACAGTTGGAATAATCTACATGCTTAAACTTCATCACCTTGTAGAGGATAAGATTCACGCTAGATCAACTGGACCATATAGTTTAGTGACTCAACAACCTTTAGGAGGAAAAGCCCAATTAGGAGGACAAAGATTTGGAGAAATGGAAGTATGGGCACTTGAAGCTTATGGTGCATCTTACACATTACAAGAGATCTTAACTGTAAAATCTGATGACGTTGCAGGAAGAGTTAAGGTTTATGAGACAATTGTAAAAGGTGAGGAAAATTTTGAATCAGGTATACCTGAGTCATTTAACGTTTTAGTAAAAGAAATTAAATCCTTAGCATTGAATGTGGAACTAAACTAATGAAAAAAGAATTAACAGATTTATTTAAGAATTCAGAAATTTCAGAGGCACAAAATTTTAATAGCATAAAGATATCTCTTGCAAGTCCTGAAAAAATAAAATCTTGGACGTATGGAGAAATTAAAAAACCAGAAACAATAAATTACCGAACTTTTAGACCAGAAAAGGATGGACTATTTTGCTCAAGAATATTTGGTCCAATAAAAGATTACGAATGTTTATGTGGTAAATATAAAAGAATGAAGTTTAGGGGCATTATCTGTGAAAAATGTGGAGTCGAAGTTACTAAGTCTAATGTAAGAAGAGAGAGAATGGGCCACATTAATTTAGCTACACCAGTGGCTCATATTTGGTTTTTAAAATCATTACCAAGTAGAATAGCTTTGGCTGTTGATATGAAGCTTAAAGAAGTTGAAAGAGTTTTATATTTTGAAAACTTTATCGTAATTGAACCTGGATTAACTGGATTAAAGAAAAATCAACTTTTAAATGAGGAAGAGCTAGCTAAATATCAAGATGAATTTGGCGAAGAAGCATTTTCGGCAGGTATTGGAGCAGAGGCAGTATTAGAAATGTTAAAATCTCTTGATTTAGAATTAGAAAGAAAAAATTTAGTTAATTATATTAAAGAAACAAAATCAAAAGTAAATGAGGAAAGAGCAATCAAAAGATTAAAATTAATTGAGTCCTTTATCGAAACAGGTCAGAAACCTGAGTGGATGATCATGACTGTTGTTCCAGTAATCCCTCCTGAATTAAGACCTTTAGTTCCACTTGATGGTGGTAGATTTGCAACCTCAGATCTTAACGATCTTTATAGAAGAGTGATCAACAGAAATAATCGTTTAAAAAGATTAATGGATCTTAAGGCTCCAGATATAATTGTGCGAAATGAAAAACGAATGCTCCAAGAATCAGTAGATGCATTATTTGACAATGGTAGACGCGGAAGAGTAATAACTGGAACTGGAAAGAGACCACTAAAATCCTTAGCTGAAATGTTAAAAGGCAAACAAGGTAGATTTAGGCAAAACTTATTAGGAAAAAGAGTTGATTACTCTGGCCGGTCAGTAATTGTTGTCGGACCAGACCTTAAATTACATGAATGTGGTTTACCAAAAAAAATGGCACTGGAATTATTTAAACCCTTTTTATATGCTAGGCTTAACAAATTAGGATTAGCCTCAACAATAAAACAAGCTAAAAAACTTGTAGAAAAAGAAACAAATGCTGTTTGGGATGCTTTAGAGTTAATTGTAAGGGAACATCCTGTATTATTGAACAGAGCACCTACACTTCATAGGCTTGGTGTTCAAGCTTTTGAGCCTAAATTGATTGAGGGTGATGCTATTGAACTCCATCCTCTTACTTGTGCAGCGTTTAACGCTGATTTTGATGGAGATCAAATGGCTGTGCATGTTCCTTTAAGTCTTGAAGCACAGTTAGAAGCAAGAATATTAATGTTATCAACTAATAATATCTTATCTCCATCAAATGGTAAGCCAATAATTGTACCAAGTCAGGACATGATCCTAGGGATTTACTATTTATCACAAGAACCACTCACAGATAAACCATTAGGATATTTTTTAGATGCAGATGAAATTGAATTTGCTTTATCATCAGATCAAATAAAAGTTCATAGTACAATTATTTCTAGATTTGAAACTGTTGATGATAGTGGTAATAAAAAATTTGAAAAATATACGTCAACTGCTGGCAGATTTTTATTAGCAAATTTATTACCTAAAAATTCTAATATTAAATTTTCTTTAATAGATAGATTGCTTCCAAAAAAAACTGTCTCAGAAATAATTGATATTGTTTTTAGATTTTGTGGACAAAAAACTACTGTGATATTTTGTGATAAGCTTAAAGATCTAGGTTTTAAACATGCCTTTAAAGCAGGAATTTCTTTTGGTAAAGACGATTTAGTTATTCCAAAAAATAAAACTCAGTTAATAAATGATACAAAAAAATTAATTGCAGATTATGAAACTCAATATTCTGAAGGTTTAATTACAAGGGGCGAAAAATATAATAAAGTCGTAGACGCTTGGTCAAAGTGTACAGATAAAGTTGCAGGAGAAATGATGAAAGGTATTTCTGCTACTGAAAAAACATCAGAGGGACTTAAAATCAATTCAGTATTTATGATGGCTGATAGTGGAGCAAGAGGTTCAGCAGCTCAAATGAAGCAATTAGCTGGTATGAGGGGATTAATAGCTAAACCTTCTGGAGAAATTATTGAGAGTCCAATTACCTCAAATTTTAAAGAGGGTTTGACAGCTTTAGAATATTTTAATTCAACTCATGGAGCAAGAAAGGGATTAGCTGATACTGCTCTTAAAACTGCAAGTTCAGGTTATTTAACTCGAAGATTATGCGACGTTGCCCAGGATCTTACTATAACAAAAAAAGAATGCGATTGTAAAAAACCAGGATTTATTGAGCTATCAGAAATTTTAGAAGGTGGAAATGTTGTAGTAAGTTTATCAGAAAGAGCTTTAGGGAGAGTAACGTTCGACGATGTAAAACATCCTATAACTGGGGAAGTGATTATAAAAAAATTAACAATGATTGATGAGTCAGGTTGTGACAAAATAGATGCAGCTGGTATCAAGTCAGTTAAAGTCTACTCTGTAATGACATGTGGTTCTAAAGAAGGAGTTTGTGCTATCTCATACGGTAGAGATCTATCAAGAGGTAAAATGGTTCATGTTGGAGAGGCAATTGGGATGATTTCCGCACAGTCAATAGGAGAACCTGGTACACAGTTAACAATGAGAACTTTCCACGTAGGTGGAACAGCCTCAGTTAAACAGGACTCTCAAATTGTTACTAAGAATGAGGGAACGTTAAAAATAATAAACTCAAATATTTTAGAGGACTCTAAGAAAAATTTAATTGTAATGGGAAGAAATACACAGCTTTCAATTGAGGATGATAATGGAGTTCAGATTGCAGTTTACAAAGTAGCGTATGGTTCAAAACTATTTTTTAATAATGGGGATAAAATAAAAGCTAATACGAAAATTTGTGAATGGGACCCATACACAACACCGGTAATTGCAGAAAAAAGTGGTATTGCAGGTTTTGTCGATTTAATTGATGGAGTTTCGATTCAAGAGACAACAGATGATGCAACGGGCATATCATCTAAATCAGTTGTTGATTGGAGAGCACAGTCAAAAAGTTCTGATCTAAAACCTAGAATAACTCTTCGAGATGAAAAGGGTAATGTAATTAAAAAGGCCGATGATAATGAAGCGAGATATTATTTAGTTCCAGACTCAATATTATCTGTTAAAGATGGACAAAAAGTTTCTGCTGGAGATGTAATTGCTAGGTTACCTAAAGAGACTACTAAAACAAAAGACATTACAGGTGGATTACCTAGAGTGGCAGAATTATTTGAAGCCAGAAAAGCTAAGGACAGCGCTATTATAGCTGAAAATGATGGTCAAGTAGTTTTTGGAAAAGAAGTAAGAGGAAAACAAAGAGTTTCAATTGTTCCAACTGATGGAGCTGAACCTTCAAATTATCTTATCCCTAAAGGTAAACATATTAACTTCAACCAAGGAGAAACAATCAAAAAGGGCGAATATTTACTTGATGGACAACCATTACCACATGATATTTTGCGTATAATGGGCATTAAAGATTTGACAGAGTATTTTGTTAACCAGGTCCAAGAAGTTTATAGATTACAAGGAGTTGTTATTAATGATAAACATATTGAAACAATTTTAAGACAGATGTTAAAAAAAATTGAGGTAAAAACAACAGGAGACTCAAGTTATTTACCTGGTGAAATAGTGGATAGAATTAAGTTTGATACTAATAATGAGAAATTAAAAGCTGAGGGCAAAACTCCAGCAACAGGAGAAAGAGTTTTAATGGGAATTACCAAAGCATCTTTGCAAACTGAGTCATTTATCTCGGCAGCCTCTTTTCAAGAAACTACGAGAGTTTTAACTGATGCAGCAATAAAAGGAAAAATAGACCCTTTAAATGGTCTAAAAGAAAATGTTATTGTTGGTAGACTAGTTCCTGCTGGAACAGGAAATATTAAGAATAATTGGAATAAAAAGGCTATTGAGGATGATAATAAATTCTTATCTGAGCAGGAAAAAATTCAGCCTTCAGATTCCCAAGCAAATCAATAAAAAAAACCACTAAAATCAGTAGTTTTAGTTTGACAAAAATTAATTTATTAGTAATTTGGCGATATTTTTGGTTGGAATGTAGTGCTATTATGTACTAAACGCTGCCACAAATAACCTGTCAGTTATTTCACTCAAAAATTATAATAATTTTAAAATTAAATATTATGCCAACAATTAACCAGTTGTTAAGAAAAAAAAGAGTTAAACAATTAAATAGGAATAAAGTTCCCGCTCTTCAAAAACAACCTTTGAAAAGAGGTGTTTGTGTTAAAGTTTATACAACAACTCCAAAAAAACCTAATTCAGCTCTAAGAAAAGTAGCAAGAGTTAGATTATCTAATGGATTTGAAGTAACTGCTTACATTCCTGGGGAGGGTCATAATTTACAAGAACACTCAGTAGTTTTAATTAGAGGTGGCCGTGTAAAGGACTTGCCTGGTGTAAGGTATCATATTTTAAGAGGTAATCTAGATACTCAAGGAGTCGCTAATAGAAAAAAAAGAAGATCTCTTTATGGAACAAAAAAAGGTAAATAAAAATGTCTAGAAAAAAAACTCAACCAAAAAAAATTATTGTTCCCGATCCAAAATTTAAATCTACAATCATTCCAAAATTAATAAACAACATAATGTACGATGGAAAGAGGGGAGTTGCTGAAAAAATTGTTTATAATGCAATTGATAAAATTAAGACTAAGACAAAAGATGAGCCAATTAAAATTTTTAATGAGGCAATTAATAACATCAAACCAACTGTTGAAGTAAGATCTAGAAGAGTTGGAGGTGCAACTTACCAAGTACCAGTAGAGGTAAAAAGCAAAAGAGCACAAGCATTAGCTATTAGATGGCTGGTTGACTCTGCAAGAAAAAGAAAAGAAAAACTTATGTCAGACAAAATTTTTAATGAGCTTTACGATGCATACGAAAAAAAAGGCTCAGCTGTAAAAAAAAGAGAGGATGTTCATAAAATGGCAGAGTCTAATAAGGCTTTTGCGCATTTTAGATGGTAAGTACTTATGGCCAGAACACACACATTAGATAAATATAGAAATATTGGTATTATGGCACATATAGATGCTGGTAAAACAACTACTACTGAAAGAGTTTTATACTACACTGGTAAAAGTCATAAAATTGGTGAGGTTCATGATGGTGCTGCAACTATGGATTGGATGGAACAAGAGCAAGAAAGAGGAATTACAATTACATCTGCTGCAACTACATGTTTTTGGCAAAATCACAGAATAAATATAATTGATACACCTGGCCATGTAGATTTTACAATCGAAGTTGAAAGATCTTTAAAAGTTTTAGATGGGGCTATAGCTGTGTTCGACGGAGTTGCTGGTGTTGAACCTCAATCTGAGACTGTGTGGAGACAAGCAGATAAGTATAAAGTGCCCAGAATTTGCTTTGTTAACAAATTAGATAGAACAGGAGCAGATTTTTTTAGATGTGTTGATATGATTAAAGACAGGTTGGGAGCTAAACCTTTAGTTTTACAAGTTCCAATTGGAATTGAAGCTTCACTTTCAGGCGTTGTTGATTTGGTAAAAATGAAAGCACAAGTTTGGAAAAATGAAGCTCTCGGAGCTGAATGGGAATATAAAGACATTCCTGATGATTTAAAAGAAATTTCACAAAAATATAGAACTGAATTAGTCGAATTAGCTGTTGAGCAGGATGAAAAATTGATGGAGTCTTATTTAAATGGTGAAGAAATTAAAGAAGAAGATTTGATAAAATGTATCAGAAAAGGAACATTAGATTTCAGTTTTGTTCCAGTTTTAACAGGATCAGCATTTAAAAATAAAGGTGTTCAGCCATTATTAGACGCTGTTGTAAATTATTTACCAAGCCCAGTGGATATTGGATCAATTAAAGGAACAAAATTAGATAGCGATGAGGAATTAGAGATGAAATTTGAGGATAGCGCTTCTTTTTCCGCTTTAGCATTTAAAGTTGCTAATGATCCTTTTGTTGGTTCTTTAACATTTATAAGGGTTTATTCTGGTACAATTAAAACTGGAACTGCTGTTTATAATTCCTCTAAAGAAAAAGAGGAAAGAGTTGGAAGAATGTTATTAATGCATGCTAATTCGAGAGAGGACATTAAAGAAGCAAATGCTGGAGATATTGTGGCATTAGCAGGTTTAAAAAATACAATTACTGGTCATACACTTTGTGACAAAAATAATGCAGTTTTACTTGAACCAATGGAATTCCCTGATCCAGTAATAGAAATTGCAGTAGAACCTAAAACAAAGGCAGATCAAGAAAAAATGGGTGAAGCTTTAGGAAGGTTAGCTAAAGAGGACCCATCTTTTAGAGTCACCTCTGATGAGGAGTCAGGTCAAACAATTATCAAAGGTATGGGTGAACTACACTTAGATATTATTGTTGATCGAATGAAGAGAGAATTTAAAGTAGAGGCGAATGTTGGAGCACCTCAAGTTGCTTATAGAGAAACATTAGAAAATGCTTCTGAGGTAGAATACACGCATAAAAAACAAAGTGGTGGGGCAGGACAATTTGCTAAGGTTAAGCTTTTAGTTGAACCACAAGAACCAGGATCTGGCAGATTAGTAGAGAGTAAAATTAAAGGTGGTGCTATTCCAAAAGAATTTATACCTGGTGTAGAAAAAGGAATTGAAACAGTTTCTGATGGAGGTATTTTAGCAGGATTTCCAATGATTGATTACAAAGTGACAATCTTAGATGGACTTCATCACGATGTAGACTCAAGTGTTTTAGCTTTTGAACTTGCTAGTAGAGCTTGTTTCAAAGAGGCATGCACAAAAGGTAATTTAAAGTTATTAGAACCAGTAATGAGAGTCGAAGTTGTAACGCCAGAAGATTATATGGGTGACGTTATTGGTGATTTAAATAGTAGAAGAGGACAAATTAATACTCAAGAACAAAGAGGAAATGCAACTGTAATTACTGCTATGGTGCCTTTAGCAAATATGTTTGGATATATAAATAGTCTAAGATCAATGTCTCAAGGTCGTGCTCAGTATTCAATGTTTTTTGATCATTATTCTAAAGTGCCTCAGAATGTACAGGATGAAGTAACAAAAAAAATTGCAGGATAAAAATGGAAAAACAAAATATAAGAATTAAACTTAAAGCTTATGATAATAAGATACTGGATGCATCTACAGAGGAGATTGTTAACACTGTAAGAAGAACTGGAGCTACAATTAAAGGCCCAATTCCTTTGCCAACAAGAATAGAAAGATACACTGTATTAAGGTCTCCACATATAGATAAAAAAAGTAGAGAGCAATTTGAGTCTAGAACTCATAAGAGATTAATTGATATAATAGAACCAACTCCTCAAACAGTAGAGGCTTTAATGAAGTTGGACTTAGCGTCAGGAGTTGATGTGGAGATAAAAATTTAGTTATGAATGAAATAGCTTTAATTGGAAAAAAAATTGGAATGACTAGAGAGTTTTATAGTACAGGGCAATTAGTGCCAGTAACAGTATTAAAAATGGAAAAGGCAAGAGTTATTCAAGTTATTGATAAAGAAAAAAGAGGATATAAAGCTGTTCAACTTGGATACGGAAAGATAAAAAACTCCAAATTAACAAAGTCAATGAAAGGTTATTTCGCAAAAAAAAACACTGAAGCGAGAAAAAGGCTTAAGGAATATAGAGTTTCAAATACAGAAAATTATAAAGAGGGAAATGAATTCGGACTTGAGATTTTTAAAGATGTCAAATTCGTTGATACCAGATCAAAAACGATAGGAAAGGGTTTTGCAGGTGCTATGAAAAGACATAATTTTGGTGGTTTAAGAGCATCTCATGGCGTGTCTATTTCACATAGATCACATGGCTCAACTGGGCAAAGACAAGATCCTGGTAAAGTTTTTAAAGGAAAAAAAATGGCTGGACATATGGGAGATAAAATTCGAACAATGCAAAATATTGAAATTGTTAAAACAGATTTAGATAATGCACTTTTGTATTTAAAAGGCTCAATTCCTGGATCTAAAAATTCTGAAGTTTTTGTTAAAAAGTCTATAAAGAATATTAGTAAATTGACAACTTTAGAAAAAATAGCTGCAACTGAAAAAGCAAAAAAAACACCAGATAAAAAGAAAAAATAATGGAAATTGAAACATTACAATTAGACGGAAAAAAGGGATCTATAGAAGTTACAGATAAAGTATTTTTTGCTAAGATAAATAATAAGCTTGTAAGCAAAGTTTTATATAAAACTAATGCAAATTACAAAAAGCGTCACGCTAAAACTAAACAACAAAATGAAGTTTCTGGGCCTACATCAAAAATTTATGCTCAAAAAGGAACAGGTAACGCTCGACACGCAAGTAAAAAAGCTCCAATTTTTGTTGGCGGTGGTGTAGCTCATGGACCAAAAGGAGAATTAGCTTACAAAAAAAGAAAAATTAATAAAAGCGAAAAAAAGAAGAGCATTACTTCTTTAATTAGTGAAAAAGTTAAAAATAAAGATTTATTAATTTTTAACGATTTTAATTCTGAAATAAAAAAAACAAAAGAAATGTATTTAATTCT
>CACMOQ010000012.1 GCA_902615445.1 uncultured Pelagibacteraceae bacterium
AGTTTTCTGTATTTATATTTCAAATCAAAAACTCTAACACAAGGTTATAAACTTAATTGTGTTAGAGTGATGTAAAAATTAATTACAAAATTATGATTTAAGTATTTTTTTATTTTTTTAAAAAAGTAAGTAAAATCAATACTTATTTGAGATTTAACCCAAAATGACCACCTTAAGTTGAAAATTGTGTTAGACTTTTTTTTTATTTGTGTTAGAGATTCGGTATGTTTGTGTTAGAATAAAAAAAAAAAATGTAAAAATGGACGACAAAGAAAAAGAAAAGTTTGGTGTCATCATTGATAAGAATGATCAAAATAAGGATGATCAATCTTCAGTTGCACCTACTCCAGATACAAAGCAAGAAGTAACTCCCTCTAATGAGGAAACTTCAACAACTTCAGAAAATATACAACCTGAAGAAGATAAAATTAATAAAAATATATCAAAAGAAGACAACTTAAATGAAAACGACAATAATAAAGAGCAAGAAGTTAAAAGTGAAAGCCCCTTAGTTGAAAATACGACACAAAGAACAGAAGAAAAAAAAGAACATCAAGTAATTCACAAGAAAGATGGCAGATTACACATTTATGTTAGACAAGATAAATATAAAGGAGAGCTTAAGTCAAAAAATTGGGTTGGTAGACTCTATATTGACGGAAAACAAAAAATTTCATCATCGGGAACTCCAAACTTAGAAGAAGCAATTCCGATTTTAGAAAAATGGTTTGACGAGGTTCATGCGCAAAAAGAAAAAGAACAAAAAGAATTAGAACAAAAGTCAACACAAGAAACTGACAAACAAACACAACCACAAAATTTAGAAACTACTTCTAAAGAAACCATTGCAACAGATACGACATTGCAAACAAAAAAAGACGATGTCCCTTTACAAGAAACTGTAAATAAAGAAACTGTTGAAACAAAAACGGAGTTAGAAAATAATACTTCTTTAAATCAGACTGAAATAACAAATAGTGAGGAACAATCAAAGGTTAAAAATTTTTTAAATAAATTTAAAGATATAAAATTTAAAGCACCCTCATTTGGAAAAAAAGATTCAAGTAGTCCAAAAATGAGTTTTAATAAAAATAAAGTAAAAGAAAAATTTAATAACTTTTTAAAATCTAGGTTAGGGAAGAAGACTGCACAAGGCGAAGAAATTGTTGGTGTTGAAATAACTAACAAAGAAATTAGACTAACGCAAATTTCTTCAAATAAAGCTAATCAATGGGTTCTAGAAAGATTTTATGTTCATCCAATTAACTTACCTGAGGACGCGGCTATTGTTGATCATGAACAAAAAGTAGGTGATGAATTAAATGTAGCTTTACAGAAATCAAAAATAACAACTCCTAATGCTGCTATTGCTATCCCAGTTACTAATGCAATTATCAGAGTAGTTACTGCACCATTAATGAATGATGAGGAATTAAAAAAAGCAATAGATACTAACTCATTATGGGAAAATTTAGTCCAGTTGACAGATAACTTAGATGACTACTCTATATTTCACCAGGTTATTAATAGAAACTCAAAAGATAATACAATGGATATTTTATTTGTTGCTTCAAAATTAGCTGACATAAATAATTATACAAACATTATTAAAAATAGTGGATTAAATCCTGTTATCATTGACGTTAAATGTTTTGCTTTAAAATCTGCAGTTGACCAAATAAATCAAATTTCAAATAAAACAGAGGATACAAATTTTACTGCAATGCTGGAATTTGGTTTGGATGAAAATTACGTAATGATCCTATACAACAATAACCCAATAATTACTGACATTTTTTTACGTGGGCAAGATAGAAAAATTTTAAAAGAGTCGCAAGATCAAGAGGAAAAAGATGCATTAGTAAGACGTTTTATGACACAAGTTAAACAAGCGGTTCAAGATTTTGAAACAAAATATGAAAAGAGGGTTAGAAATATAAAAGTTGTATCAAATCTAGAAAATGTTGAAGATTATTTATCAAGTTTTAGAAAAACTTTAGTAAATACAGGATTTAATTTATTTGATCCCTTTGAAGGACTTAAAATACCTCAACAATTAGAGAGTAAAATTAACTTAACTAACCGGTCTTACTTTTCAACAACTGTTGGTCTTGCTTTTAGAAAACTTGATGTATTTGGATATTACAAATTTGTAACTGCTGTTAAAAATATAAATCTTCTTCCAAATAGAGAAGGAATGATTAAGCAAAAGAAAATGAAAGCCTTTTCAAATTTTGCCTATAAGGGATTTGTTGGGGCTGTAGTTGGAGTATATCTAATTTTATTTACATTAGCTTTCTGGAATATCTATAATTACAATAACAAACTTAAACTGTATGATACTGTGGTTACAGAGCATACATCAAAATCAAATCAACTCGCTAAAGTATCAAAAGAATTAAAAAAAATGACAACCACTCTTAAACTTAGCAACAGTCTAAAGTCTAACAAAGATTTGAGCTATAGAATTTTAGCACAGATTGCAAGTAGCGTTCCTAGCAGAGTAAAATTTGATCTTGTTGAGTATGATGGAAAAAAACTTGTTTCTATAACAGGGATTGCTGCTGGAGATAATGATATATTACAGCTAATTAGAAATTTACAATCTAAAAAATTAATTACCCAAGCATCTTTATCATCAATGAAAATGCCTAGAGTTAAAGCTGGTGATCAAACAATGAAAGGATTTAAGGTTTTCGTAAAAATTAAAGGATAGTTATGGATTTAAATGAATTAAAAAATCTGAATATGGATGACTTAAAAGCAAAAATTATAGCTTTTGCCGATAAAAAAACTTTAATTAAAATTGGTATAAGTCTTGGATCAATTATAATTTTCTTAATCATTTACTATGCTGTTTTAAATCCAATTGTTAAAGAAAAAAAAGCTCAAATTACTGATATGAACACTAAACAGGAAGAGATAGTAAAATTTAATAACGAAATTATTTCTGTGAAAAGAAAAATTAAAAAAATTAAGCCTAAATATGAAAATTATTCAACGCTATTTCACTCAAAAGCTGAGGTAGAAGGGCTTTATCAAAATTTAAGTGAGTTTGCTACTATCAATGGTTTAGTCATTTCTGTCATTGAGAAGGGTAAACCAACGGAAGTGTCAAAATCAGAGATTTTAAACAAAGGTAAGAAAAAAAAGAAAAAACCAAAAAAAGCAAAAAATAAAAAAGAAGCAATTAAAAATATTGCCTATTACACGATACCAGTAAAATTTGAGATTAATGGTAACTTTTTAGGGTATATCAAATTTAAAAGAGCTTTATCGCTATCTAATAAGATGTTGAATTTTGAATCAGAAAAGATACAAGTGGTTAAATCAGATTCAACTGGAGCGATAAAAGTAAGTGGAACTTTAACAATAGTGGGGCTAGCAGATGAGTTTTTTTAATAAATTCAGTTCAAAGTTAGTTTTATTAGCTTTTTTAATTTTCAGCACTCATTTGCTCGCTGATAATCACGATAAAAATAATTCCTCTAAGGAAGAACCTTTACCTTTAAATGACCCATTTGTTGGGGACTCATCTTTTTCTGGTGGAGTTAAAGTAATAACAGAGGGAGGAGCTCCGTTGAGTGAAAAGAAAAGAATAGATTTATACACTTATAAATTAGCAGGAATTATAAAATCAGACTCAGCTAGTTTCATTTCTCTAATCAATCAAGATGGCGAAATAATAACTGTTTCAATGTTTGAGGAGGTCAGTGACGGTGTAAAATTAGTCGATATGACAACTAAAGAGGCTGTTTTTGCAACAGAGGATAAATATTTAATTATGAATTTTAAAAATCAGATAAAGGAGCAAAGTGAATATTAGATTATTAAAAATAATTCCTTTAATCTCATTATTATTTTTAGTTTTAAATGGATGCGCCTCTAATACTCTTTCTAAAAAGGGTAAAGGTTTCAAGCATAATACACCTCTTATAAAAGATGATATAAGAAAGTCTGGACGAATAGAGATTGAAAAAACTGTGGAGATGGGCCCTAAGCCAGTTGAAGGGGATACAAAAGCTTTGCAAAAAAGAAAAAAAATATCAGCACAACAAAAAAGAAATTATTTATTGATACCAGATGAATTTACAGAATTAAAACAAACTGTATCCTTTAAATTCAAAAATTTGGATTATGCAGAAGCAATGCAATTAATGGGCAAGGTTGGAGACATTAATGTTTTAGTAGGTGATGAGGTAGCAGGTTCAATTTCTGCTGAATTGATTAATGTTCCTTGGGATAAAGCTTTTAATGCTTTGTTAGATATGAAAAATTTTGCTGCTGATATTGATGTGTCTAGTAATTTGATTAGAGTGCACACACCTTCCACTTTAACAGCTCAAGAGACATATAAATCAACGAGAGCCGCAGCCGTAAAAAAGAAAGTTGAATTAGAGGATTCAGTCGAGCCAATTGTTTCTGAAATTTTTAGACTTTACTATATTTCACCCGCACAAGCTAAGACTACAATCAATGAATTATTTGCAACTACAGGTGAAAGTAGTTTTTCACCAATACAAATTACTGAAGAAGCTACAACAAGATCAATTATCGTAAGAGGTAAGGTTGAAGATTTAGATGTGGTAGATAAAATTCTTAGTGAGATTGATGTAAAAACAAGACAAGTTTTAATTGAGGCATTTATAGTTGAGGCAAATTCAGATTTTGAAAAAGCACTTGGTACAAGACTAGGAGCAGCCTACTCAAGACAGCAAGAGATTGTTGGTGGTACAATAGGAGGAGCAGCGACCGATGGGCCAATTACTCCAACCCTAGGTACGGTCTCGGGTGGTGAGGGACAAATTACAGATTTTACTTCATCTGCAATAGGTGCAACGAGTGGTATTGGTATATTAAAAAGAACGGGGTCAGCAGTTTTAAAAGCTGAAATACAAGCTTTAGAAAAACTTGGTCTTGGAAAAACTATATCTAATCCTAAAGTTTTTACATTAGATAACCAAATAGCTAATATTAAACAAGGTGAAGAAATTTCATATCAGGCTACAGGCTCAGAGGGAGCGGATGTCCAATTTAAACCAGCTAATCTAGAATTATCAGTTACACCAAGTATTATTGGTGATGGAAATGTACTTTTAGATGTTACAGTCAAAAATGACTCTGTCAAATCGAATGCGGGTGCCGATCCGTCAATAAACACTATGCAGATAGAAACTAAGCTTTTAATTGCAGATGGAGATATAGTAGTTATTGGCGGAATAAAGAAAAACTCGATAAAAAATAACAAACAACAATTACCAGGAATGGGAAATGTTCCTGTTTTAGGAAATTTATTTAAAGGAACTGAAAAACAGGATATGTTAACAGAAATGTTAATATTTATTGCGCCAAGGGTTTTATAGAATGTTAAAAATTAGTAGAGAAAGTGAAATAAACTTAATCAATGTTTTGATTGATAACGATATTATTTCAGGAAAAGATTTACCTAATATTAAAAAAGTTAGCACTGAAAAAAATAAATCACAAATTGATGCAGTTTTTGAGTTAAAGCTATGTGATGAAGATAAAATTCTCGATGTTTTAGTTAAAGAGCAAAGCTTAGAAGTTGCAGACTTATCAAAAATTCAAATTACCGATGAAATTAAATCTGTTCTGCCATCCAATTACATTAACATGAATTTTGTCGCGCCATTTAAAGTTGATGGGAAAGATCTACATATAGCAATTTCAGATAGTTCGAAACTTGGATTAATGAGAAATTTAAAGGCAATCACAAAAAAAAATATTGAACTTCATGCTGCTAAAGTATCGCAAATATCTGAATTTATTCAAAAACTACAAAGTGAAACTGGAGAGGTAACAACTGAAGCTATAAGAGAAGAACGTAAAGAAAAAACTAAAACGTTTGAATCAGATCTTGGCGATGCTGGAGAAGTTTTAGAGGAAAAACCAGAAGAAGAAGTTGAAGCTTTAGAAAACGAGTCTGAAGTAATCAAATTCAGTACTGCAGTTGTAGCAGAGGCGATTAAATTAGGAGTAAGTGATATTCATATTGAACCTTATCGATTCTCATCACGTGTTAGATACAGATTAGATGGAATGCTTCAAGAGCAGGAGGAGTATAAAAAATTTTTACATGATAATTACGGTGCTGTCGTAACCCGATTTAAAATTATGGGTAAATTGGATATTGCAGAAAGAAGATTACCTCAAGACGGAGCAATAAATTTTAAAATAGATGGTAAGGTAGTAGATTTAAGATTATCAATTTTACCAACAGCCAATAATGAGAGAATTGTAATGCGTATTCTTAATAAGGACGCAGGGGATATTACACTTGAACAATTAAATTTTGAAGATCAGGATTTAAAAAATTTGAGAAAATCTATTCATAGCACTCAGGGTTTAATTTTGGTTACTGGGCCAACTGGTTCAGGTAAATCAACCACACTCTACAGTATTTTAAAAGAGGTAAGCAAACCTCACTTAAATATTTTAACAGCAGAAGATCCTGTCGAATATGAATTAGATGGTGTCGGACAGGTTCAAATTAAAGATGATATAGGTTTATCTTTTGCATCTGCACTGAGATCTTTTTTACGTCAAGACCCTGAAATAATCTTGGTTGGAGAGATGAGGGATAAAGAGACAGTTGACATTGGATTAAAGGCTGCATTGACAGGTCACTTAGTATTTAGCACACTGCATACTAACGATGCTCCAAGCACTATTACACGTTTACAAAATATGGGAACACCTGATTATTTAATCAGTGCTGCAACACAATTAGTTCTTGCTCAAAGATTAGCAAGAAAAAACTGTAAAGATTGTAGAGTTCCTGATGAAGATGTAACCCCAAAAGTTTTAACTGACCTTGGTTTTTCGCCTGAGCAAGCTTCAAGAACAAAAGCGACTAAGGGAAAAGGTTGCGCAAAATGTAAAGACAGCGGATATAAAGGTCGACAAGGAATTTATGAAATTTTAGTTGTTTCAAAACCAATTAAAGAAGCAATTTTAAGACAAGCAACAACACCTGAATTAAGAGAAATCGCAATAAAAGAGGGTTTTCAAACCATGCAAGATATGGGCAGAAGAATGATTGCAAATGGAGACTTAAATTTTAGGGAATTTGAACGGGTATTATCAGCTAGTTAACAATGGAATTATTTGCATACAAAGGCATTTCTGCAGGAAAATATGTTGAGGGTGAGATAGAGGCTCTCAATCAGGACGAAGCATCCTTTAAACTTAAAGAGCAAAAACTTATCATTACAAATTTAGTTAAAACCAAGAAGAAAAAAGGCGAAAAAAAAGATAATACTAAAGCTAAAAGTAAAGGCTTTTCCTTATTTGGTAAGAAAAAAGTAAAAGTAGAAGAAATTTTAATATTCTCAAAACAGTTTGCAACGATGGTAAAAGCAGGACTGCCGATTTTGCAAACACTCGCAATGCTACGAGATCAACTCGAGTCCCCCGCAATTAAGGAAGTAATCGAAGATATAAGAAAGGGCTTAGAGGGAGGAATAACATTGTCAAAAAATTTTGAAAAATATCCTCAATATTTTGATAATGTCTATGTAAACTTAATCAAAGCAGGTGAGGCCAGTGGTAAGTTAGATGTTTTTCTCTTGAAAATTGTAGATGATCTAGAAAAAAAGGAAAAAATTAAAAAAAAAATCAAAAGTGCTCTTATGTACCCTGGCATAATGTTTACGACTGCTATGGTTGTAAGTGCTTTTATGTTAGTCAAAGTAGTTCCAGTCTTTGCTGAAATGTACTCAGGAATGGGTATTGCTTTACCCAAACCCACAGCAATAATAATGAGTATGAGTGATTTTCTAAGAGGCGCTGGTGGAAAAATTTTATTTTTAGTTTTAGTTGGAGGTTACTTTTTGTTTAAGTACCTAACAACTAAAAATGCGAAAATACAATATATGTGGCATAAACAAGTTTTAAAATTACCAGTGTTTGGAGATTTAATTTTAAAGTCTTTAATAGCTCAAATTTCATTAATCATGGGAAATTTAAGTGCGGCAGGGGTGAATTTATTAGAAAGTATAGAAATCTCTAAGTCCGTCAGTAAAAATGTTGTAGTCACAGAAGCTTTAGAAAATGTAAAAAAAGGAGTATTTTCAGGTGACACACTAACAAAGTTATTTTTAAAAGAACCACTGTTCCCACCAACATTCAGTCAACTAGTTTCTGTTGGTGAGCAAACTGGACAACTAGATGAAATGTTCAATTCAGTTGCAAAATATTATGAGAGTGAATTTGACACTGCCGTAAATAATATGTCAAGTTTGATTGAGCCAATCATGATTGTATTTATGGGTATTATGATTGGTGGATTGATGATTGCGATGTATTCACCAATATTTAATGTTGGTGCGATTATGGGGGGTTAAATTTTTTTAGATAAAATTAAATGATTGACCCACTTTTGTTGATCTTTTTTAAAAACCGCATCGTCCATTATTTGTTTTATAAAAAAAGTCCCCAAACCACCGGGTTTGATATCATCTAATTTTCTATGTTGAATATTCTCTTCTACAACAGGTTTTCCTTTATCAAAAAATCCAATTTCTAAATTATCGTCTTTAAGAGAAATTTTTATTTGCATGTGATCAGCGGTATTTTCAACACCTTTATACGCGTGTTTAACTATATTTTGGGCTGCTTCAGCAATTGCTAAAACCAATTCTTCCTTTAGATCATTATTTATTTTTAATTTTTCAAATACTTCCCTTGAGAAGATCCTTACTTCTTTTAAGCTTGCAGTATGCACAAGAAAATCTTTAGACTCTGATAAATCCATTATTCTAAGTTTAATATTTGTTCCAACTTAGCCATCATGATCACTTTTAGAACAGACTTACTGACTTCTTTGACAACAACCTTAGTATTATTCTCCAAAGCTTTTTGATGACTTTCAATTAAAACTGATATTCCAGATGAGTCCATGTAAGAAACATCTTTAAGATTAAGGTGAACTTCTTTTCCAGCCTCAACTAATGGTAAAATAACCTCTTTTGCCTTTTCAGTTACATCCATATCAATTTCTCCGTCAAGAAAAACTGTGGATATATTTCCTTCTTCTGTAATTTTATAACTCATCAGGCTGAAGTGATAACATTATTAACTAATTATTAAAATCGCAAATTTTAGCCAAAATGAACACATATTTGAAAAAAATTCACTTTTTTTTGTATAATTTAATAACTTCATTCTTTACATAATGATTATAAATATTAAGATTAAGGCGTAATAAATAAAAATTTATATTCTAGGGAGGTCTATGACTGACAAAAACAAAAATAAAGACAAAAAAGGTTTCACGTTGATCGAATTGTTAGTTGTTGTTGCAATTATTGGTGCGTTGGCAGCTGTAGGAGTAGTTGCTTACAATGGATATATTGGAGCTGCAAGAGAAAATGCTACTAAGTCAATTCACAATAGCGTGCTAAAATACATTGCCAATGAAAGAGGAAAATGTGCTTTAGATGAAAATTCAATGATCATGGGTGGCACTGTTTCATGCGGCACTACTGGCACAAGTGAAGCTAGTTTTATTATAACAACATTAACTGGATCTTCGGGTCCATTACAAGATAAAGATCCTTATGACGGTGGCATGGCTGTAGTATCGACAAAACCTACTGAAGGAAGAGGCAATGTTGTTTTAACTGCTAATGCAGATGACGATGAAATTACTTTAACTACTTGCTACGACTCTAAGTGTACATCAGCTAAAACTTTAACATCAAAAGTTGCGGTATCTGAGTAAAGTTGTTAGGTAAAAAAAGTATTTAACTTTGCAGGTAAAATTTATGAGAGGGTTCACTTTGATTGAACTTTTAGTTGTGGTTGCAATCATCGGAACCCTAGCTGCAGTTGGTACTATTGCCTACAACGGATATGTAGGTGGTGCAAAAAAATCTGCTGCACAAAACTCTATGCAACAAATTGCTCTACAAGAACAAGAATACCAATCAATTTATGGTGACTACTTCACCCAAAGTGGATGTACACCTGATCAAACATTTACTGATGCAATTAATACGGACTTGTTTGAGACAACGGCAGATGAGCCTGTTGTTGCTGCTGAAGGTTATAGATTTTGTGTAGATACTCATACCACAGGTTTTGTTGTAAAAGGATGTATGTGGACTGGAGCCGCATGTAAGACAGGTGAAACAGTTCTTACTTTAAATACTAAAGGGGCAAACAATTTTTAGTAAATGTCAGAAATAAAATGTTTAAAAATAATTTTAAAGGATTCATCGATAAATTATTTTCTGGCAATCAATCAAGCTTAATAAAAATATTTTCAACTTTAAGTATCATATGGATGATTTTCATCGGCTATGTGATTTGGTGGAATGGTATAAAAAATCCGGGATTTGATAAGAGTTTTAAATGGGATGAATGGATTTGGTTTGGTCTTGTACCAGCTATAGTGCCATTTATCTTTTATCTAATTTGGAAAAAGAGAGATTAAATCTTGATAAATATGATAAAATTTTACTCAAAATGGATAATTTATAACATTGTGAAAATCTATAGATTAAATAAGTTTGTCTTATGAAAAAAGTTTTTTTTGTATTTTTATTGCTACCGCTATTGAGTAACTGTGGCCAGTACACTTCAATGATCGGACCAAGTTATACCTTAGTTGAAACTGGTAGTATTCTACAAGCATCAAGCTCATTATCTAGCTCTTTAGCTATGAATAATGCAAAGCAAACTTATATTGATGAGATTAATAATAATATTTGCCCAACAACTCATTCCTCGGAACTAAGCGAAATATTTTTTGAAACTTTAGAGCAAATGGATTGCATTCAAGATCCAATGAGTATTTATAGATAATAATTTTCTAAATGATGCCCCAAGAAGCAATTGATATTCTAATGAGCAATATCGACTCTTTGTGGGTCATCAACTGTGCAATTTTAGTTTTCATTATGCAAGCAGGATTTATGTGTATGGAAACTGGTTTATCAAGACATAAAAACAGCATTAACGTTGCTTTAAAAAATGCTGCAGATTTTGGAGTTTCAGTAGTTATATTTTGGATTTTTGGATTTGGCTTGATGTTTGGCACATCGTATAATGGATTTTTTGGTACTGATTTATTTTTCTTCAAAACTGATAAAGCCGAATACATGACTTACTTTGTCTTTCAGGCAATGTTCGTTGCAACCGCTGCAACAATAATTTCAGGAGCTGTTGCTGAAAGAATGAAGTTTAATGGATATTTAATAATGACAGTTTTAGCAACTGGAATAATTTATCCTATAGTTGGTCATTGGGCTTGGTCTTCAAGTTATCTATCAAAATATGATACTGTAAATCAATTGTTAAACGTAACAGGTGAAGTAAAAGCAACAGGATGGCTTTCAGATTTAGGGTTTGTTGACTTTGCTGGGAGTACAATTGTTCATTCTGTTGGGGGATGGATTGCACTTGCTGCGGTAATAATTTTAGGCCCTCGAATTGGTAAATACTCCGAAGCTAATAAGGGTAAATTTACAGGATCAAGTTTTCCTCTAGCCGTTTTAGGAGCTTTAATTTTATGGTTTGGTTGGTTTGGGTTTAATGGTGGAAGTAATGGTGCAATGGATGAAACAGTTCCATTAATTTTAATTAATACTTTTTTAGCCGCTGCATTTGGCTTATTAACTGGTTTAGGTATTTCTTATTATAAGTTTAAAAAGCCTGATCCTTTTTATATTATCTTAGGACCATTAGCAGGTTTAGTTTCAATCACAGCCGGATGTAATTCAATGACATCAGTGACTTCAATTTTTGTTGGAATTGTCGGTGCAATTATAGCGGTAACTGTAAATGAAATTTTAAACAAATTTGAAATCGATGATGTAGTTGGTGCCGTACCAGTTCATTTAGCTGCAGGAATTTGGGGAACATTAGCAGTTGGTTTTTTTAGTGACTTAAGTATTTTAGATACCGGACTTGATAGAATTTCACAAGTCAAAACTCAATTTATAGGAGTAATTAGTATTGGAGCTTTTACATTTATTTCATCTTTTGTGATTTTAAATATTATTAATAAATTTTATCCACTAAGAGTAGGTCCAGCTCAAGAGGAGCTTGGATTAAATATTGCTGAACATAATGCGGTTTCTATTGAACATGATTTAATTTCAATTTTAGATAAACAATCCATATCTGGTGATCTTAAAATTAGAGGTCCTCAAGATCCATTTACCGCAGGTGGAGTCATTGGTCTATATTATAATAAGTTAATGAGCAAGCTTGAGACAAGTGAGGAGGAAAAAAATAAATGGCGTGAAAGAATTTCAAAAGAGGTTAAACTTGCAGTCAAAGTTCAAGAAAATTTTTTACCAAAAAGAAATTTAAAAAATTATCCCGTTCATGGAATTAATATTGCTGCAAGAGAAGTATCTGGCGATTTTTTCAGTTTTTATCCTCACAATGATAGCATTTATTTTGTCATAGCCGATGTGGCTGGAAAAGGTATTCATGCTGGAATGGTTATGGCTAAAGCATCAACTTTATTTGAAGTTTTATCTCAATCAAAAGTAGATCCTGATGAAATGGTTTTTCATATGAACAATGATTTAAATAACACTAAAACTGCAGGAATGTTTGTGACTTCAATTGTGGGTGAATATAATTTAATATCTGATGAAATTAGATGGGTTAATGCTGGGCATCAACCAGCAGTTATCCGAAACAGCAATGGTGAATACAATCAGATCGAAAGTTCGGCACCTCCATTAGGAGTTATCAAACAAAAACATAAAGATGTTTATAACATTCATAAAATGAAATTAAATGGTTCAAGATTTTATGCTTTTACCGATGGCTTGTCTGAGAGTTTAAATGATAATGGCGAGGAGATAGGAATTGATGGCTCAATAAAAATTATTGAACAGAACTATAATAAAGAAACTATTAAGCAATTAGATAACATTACAAAATCAGTAATAAATGTCAGCAAAAGTCAGAGACTCTCAGATGATTTGACATTAATTTGTATTGGGAAATAACATTTATTTAAAAAAATTATTAATTGAAAAAAAGATTAGACCTAATATCTTTCGATTTTATGATTTTAAACCTATTAAGAATTAAAATAGTTTTAGCTTCAACTTTATTGTTGATGACAACATCAGCATTAGCTTCAGAAAAAAATATTACTTATATGCAAATTTTACAAAAACCTAACGATCTAGATTTAA
>CACMOQ010000013.1 GCA_902615445.1 uncultured Pelagibacteraceae bacterium
CTAAAAATAAATATATTTTTAAAAAAAACTTCTCTTTTATAATAAATTTAGATGAAGTTTATTTACATGATGAAGATGTTGTTTATGGTCTTACAGGAAAGTTAAATTTCGTTAATAACAAAATAATAAATGCAAATATCAATGCTAAATTTGATGATAAAGAAAAAGTTTCCTTTACTTTAATCAATAAAAACAATCAAAAAGTAACAACTTTTTACACAGATCAAGCAAAGCCTTTTGTTAAAAAATTTAATTTTATTAAAGGTTTTGAAAAAGGATCATTAGATTTTTACTCAGTTAAATCTAAAGATATTTCAAATTCAAAATTAAAAATTTATGATTTTAATTTGAAAGAACTTCCAGCTCTGACTAAGATTTTAACTTTAGCCTCCCTACAGGGTATAGCGGATTTATTATCAGGTGAGGGTATTGGATTTTCTGAATTTGAGATGAGTTTTCAAAATAAAGATAGACTGATGACGATTGACGAAATTTATGCTATCGGTCCAGCAATTTCAATTTTAATGGAAGGGTATATTGAAAAAAACAAACTAGTAAGTCTCAGAGGAACTTTAGTTCCAGCGACAACAATTAATAAAGCCATTGGTTCAATACCAATCCTTGGAGAAATTCTTGTAGGAAAAAAAACTGGGGAAGGGGTTTTTGGTGTAAGTTTTAAAATCAAAGGACCACCAAAAAAGTTAGAAACTACAGTTAATCCCATTAAAACTTTAACACCTCGTTTTATAACCAGAACTTTAGAAAAAATTAAAAAGAATTAAATTAATTCAATTTTTATATGTCTTTTTTTTCCAATTGAAAGTTTAAGATAATTTTTATTAAAAAAACTTTTGTCAATAATTGTTTTTTCATTGAGAATAATTTCATTATTAATTTTGATTGCTTTACCATTAATTAATCTTCTTATCTCACTTTTAGAATTTTCAAATTTTGAGATAACAACTAAATCAATGATATTCAATTTATTTTTTAACGAAGATTCATCTATCTTAATTGACGGTAGATTTGAACCTGTAGAATTATTTGAAAAAGTTTCTTTCGCAATTTTTTCTGAATTTTTTGACTCCTTTTTACCATGAAGCATTTCAGTTGTTTTGTTAGCTAGTAAAACTTTCAAGTTATTAATATTAACATCTCTCAAATTTTGGATACTTTCTATTTTTTCATCGGTGAAAAATTTTAAAAATTTAATAACATCGTTATCATCTGTATTTCTCCAAAATTGCCAATAGTCGTATGGAGATAATAATTTTTTATCTAACCATATTGCACCATCTGCAGTTTTGCCCATTTTTGCACCCGAAGCCAATGTGATTAAAGGGGTTGTTAACCCAAAAACTTGATTATCAGAATATCTTTTTATCAACTCAACTCCATTAACAATATTTCCCCACTGATCAGAACCCCCAATCTGTAAAATGCAATTCTCTTTTTTATTTAATTCTAAAAAATCATAAGCTTGTAAAATCATATAATTAAATTCCATGTAACTTAGCGATTGCTCTCTATCCAGTCGATTTTTAACACTTTCAAATGTTAGCATCTTGTTAATTGTAAAATGTTTTCCTATATCTCTTAAAAAAGAAATATAATTTAAATTTTTAAGCCATTTATAATTATTTACAAAAATAGGTTTTATTTTTTTATCTGACGTGTCTAAATAATTCTTTAAAATTTTTTCTATATTTTTTGCATTTTTTTCTATTTCATTCTCTGATAAAATCTTTCGAGTTTTATCTTTACCTGATGGATCACCAATCCTTGTTGTTCCACCACCTAATAAAACTATTGGCTGATGTCCATGTTGTTGCAATAATCTTAAACACATAATTTGAAGTAGACTTCCAACGTGGAGACTTTGTGCGGTGCAATCAAATCCAATGTATGCTTTAATTTTTTTTTTATTTAATAATTCAGTTAACTCTTTTTCATTTGTACATTGATAGAAATATCCTCTATCTTTAAATTCTTTTAAAAATTTATTCATGAGTCTATAGTTCTACAATATACAATATTTGATAAAAAAAAATAAGAATGGGTAAAATTTATACTTCAATGGGTCTGATGAGTGGCACTTCATTAGACGGAATAGACGTCTCTATAATTAAATCTGATGGCAACAAAGAATATTCAACAGAATTAGATGGATATTTTGAATATGATAAAGAATTGGTTCAAAAATTGTTAGAGATTAGGGATAAACTTTTAAATTTAGAGGATCTAGGAAGGTATTTTTCTGAGATTAAAGATTTAGAGAGAGAGGTTACATTATTTCATTTTAAGGCAGTAAATGAGACGATTGAAAAATTTAATTCGAATATAGATTTAATAGGATTTCATGGACAAACAATATTTCATGACTCAAAAAAAAAAATTTCTAAACAACTAGGTGATGGAAAGCTATTATCGCAATTAACAAAAAAAAAAGTAGTATATAATTTTAGACAAAATGATTTAAAAAATGGTGGTCAAGGAGCACCTCTTGCGCCTATTTTTCATAACGCTTTAGCAAATAAAATACATAAAAAATTTAATTTAGATTTTCCAATATTTATTTTGAATATTGGAGGGATCGCAAATATAACATCAACAGTTAGTTGGAATAATTTGTGGCAATCTGAAAAGATTTATGCTTATGACATAGGTCCAGGCAATTGTTTAATAGATGAGTGGATTAGAAAAAATTCAAAAAGCGAATATGACAATAAAGGCTCTATAGCTAGATCTGGTAAGATTGACAAATTTATTTTGAATCAAGCCTTAGAAAATTTTAACAATCAATCTCAGTATGAAAAATCTTTGGACATTAAAGATTTTGATATTTTTTTTTCAAAAGGTCTTTCTTTAGAAAATGGTGCTGCAACCATTACAGATTTTACTGCAAAACTCATTTCTGACGGAATGAGTTTTATTCACAGAAAAAATAAATCTTTTAAATTTCGATGGTTGGTATGTGGAGGTGGGAGAAAAAATGAGTATTTATTAGAATGTATTAAAAATAATTTTGATAAAATAGATATTGACCCAATAGATAAATATGAAATTAATGGAGACTATATTGAATCACAGGCTTTTGCTTTTTTAGCAATTAGGTCTGTAGAAGGATTACCTATTTCTTTTCCAAGCACAACAAGATGCAATGAAGCATCAACTGGAGGTATATCAGTTGAGAATTTTTAATAAAGAGCAATTTCTTTTTTGATGTATTTGTTAAGTTCTTTCACCAAAGAATTTTCATTTTTTGAGAAAAAATGATTAGCTTCTTGAACTGTTTGAAATTCAACTTTGATACCTTTTTGAGAACTTAACCTTTTATTTAAATCATTGATATATTCCATTGGTACTAACTCATCTTTTTTTCCATAGATCATTAATCCTGAAGTTGGACAAGGAGATAAAAAAGAAAAATCATATGCATTTGGCTGAGGAGAGATAGCAATAAATCTGTTTATCTCTGGTCGTCTCATTAAAAGCTGCATTGCAATTAAAGATCCGAAAGAAAAACCAGATACCCAACATTGAGAATTATCAAAATTTTCTCTTTCTAACCAATCAAGTGCAGCAGCAGCATCTGCAAGTTCTCCTTGACCATTGTCAAATTCTCCATCACTTTTTCCTACTCCTCTAAAATTTACTCTACAAACTGAAAAGTCATTTTCCATAAACGTTTTAAATGTTTCTACAACCACTTTGTTATTCATAGTCCCTCCATATTGGGGATGTGGTTGTAGAACTAAAGCTATTGGTGATGTTGGTTTTTTACTTTTATAATATTTAGCTTCAAGTCTTCCAGCTGGTCCAGGTATGAATATTTCTAAAATTTTATTATCCATAATTGTTAGTGATTATCATTCTCAAAAAAAAATTAGGTTTATCACATGTGGGTGACAAAATGTTAGTCTTTTTTTATAGATGATACTTGACTATTTTAGTCGGGTTTATATATACCCAATAAAAATAAGGATTATGAAACTAACATCTAAAGGCAGATATGCAGTGATGGCTTTAGTAGACCTGGCAAGATTTAACGATCTTAACCCAGTTTCACTTAGAGACATTTCACTAAGACAGGGAATCTCACTTGATTACCTAGAACAAATTTTTTCTAAACTTAGAAAAAAAGAAATTGTTCAAAGCGTAAGAGGAAATCAGGGAGGCTATGTTTTGAACAAAAAAGCTAAAGAAATTAAACTTACAAATATTTTTGATGCAGTTGATGAAAAAGTAAAAACTGTTCAATGCAAAAAAGAGTCTAAAAAAAGTTGCAATGGCAGATCTATAAAATGTTTAACACATAATTTGTGGGATGAGCTTGAAAACCACATAAATGATTTTTTTGAAAAAAAGAGTTTAGAGGATCTTGTTAAAGAAAATATTGAAAGAAGAATTTAAAGATGGACACAAGAGAAAAAGATATAGAAAAGTTAAAAGATTATAAGTACGGGTTTACTACTGATATTGAGAATATAAAAGCTCCAAAAGGTTTAAACGAAGATGTAATTAAATTTATTTCTAACATCAAAAAAGAGCCACAATGGATGCTAGACTTTAGATTAAAGGCTTATGAACGACTAAAACTTTTAAAAGAGCCAAATTGGCAAAAACCAAAGTATCCTAAAATTGACTATCAAGATTTATACTATTATTCAGCACCAAAAAGTATGAAGGATAAGCCTAAAAGTTTAGACGAGCTTGATCCTAAACTTTTGGAAACATATAAAAAGCTTGGAATTCCATTACAAGAGCAAGCAAGACTAAATGGAATTGCTGTTGATGCAGTATTTGACTCTGTTTCAGTAGCAACTACCTTTAAAGGTGAATTAACAAAACACGGTATAATTTTTTGTTCAATGTCAGAGGCAATTCAAAAACATCCAGAGCTTGTAAAAAAATATTTAGGTACAGTAATACCAGTAACAGACCATTTCTTTGCTACACTAAACTCCGCTGTATTTACAGATGGATCATTTGTTTATATTCCAAAAGGTGTTAAGTGCCCCATGGAACTATCAACTTATTTCAGAATAAATGCTTCTCAAACAGGTCAATTTGAAAGAACATTAATTATTGCTGATGAAGGTAGTTATGTGAGTTACCTTGAGGGATGTACTGCTCCAATGAGAGATGAAAATCAATTACATGCCGCAAATGTAGAATTAATTGCTTTAGACGATGCAGAAATAAAATATTCAACAGTACAAAATTGGTATCCAGGTGATGAAAATGGTAAAGGAGGAATTTATAATTTTGTAACTAAAAGAGGGTTATGTAAGGGAAAAAATTCTAAGATTTCTTGGACGCAAGTTGAAACAGGTTCAGCTATAACTTGGAAATATCCAAGCTGTATATTAAAAGGTGATAATTCAATTGGAGAATTTTACTCAATAGCAATTACTAACAATCATCAAAAAGCAGATACTGGAACTAAGATGATTCATTTAGGAAAAAATACTAAAAGTAAAATTATTTCCAAAGGTATAAGTGCTGGATTTTCTGATATGACTTACAGAGGTTTAGTAGATATTAATTCAAAAGCTAAAAATTCCAGTAACTATACACAATGTGACTCATTACTTATGGGAAATAAGTGTGGCGCACATACAGTGCCTTATATTAAAAATAAGAATTTTGACTCAAATATTGCACATGAGGCCACGACATCAAAAATAAGTGAGGAACAATTACATTATTGTCAACAAAGAGGACTGAATCCTGAGGAAGCTGTAGGATTAATTGTAAATGGTTTTTGTAAGGAAGTATTACAACAATTACCAATGGAGTTTGCGGTCGAAGCTCAGAAACTTGTAGGTATTAGTTTAGAGGGGAGTGTTGGCTAATGCTTAAAATCAATAATTTAAATGCTAACGTTGAAAATAAGACAATATTAAAGGGTTTTTCTTTAGACATAAATCCTGGTGAAGTTCACGCAATTATGGGTCCAAACGGGTCGGGTAAAAGCACATTATCAAACATTTTATCAGGTAAAAAAGGATACGAGGTGTCTGGTGAGATCTTATTTGAAAATAAAAATTTATTTGAACTTGAGACAGAGGAAAGAGCACATAAAGGGATATTTTTAGCTTTTCAATATCCATTAGAAATTCCAGGAGTAAATACAAATATATTTTTAAAAACATCATTAAACGCAATCAGAAAAGCACGTGGAGAAAAAGAATTAGATGCAATTGAGTTTTTAAAGCTTGTTAAACAAAAAGCTAAAGAATTAAAATTTGATGAAGAAAAACTAAATAGACAATTAAATGTTGGTTTTTCTGGAGGGGAAAAAAAGAAAAACGAAATTCTACAAATGTCAATGTTGGCTCCGAAATTATCAATTTTAGATGAAACTGACTCAGGTTTAGATATTGACGCTTTAAAAATAGTTGCCGATGGAGTTAATACTTTAAGAAATAAAAATAATTCTTTTTTGATAATAACTCACTATCAAAGATTATTAGATTACATAAAACCTGACTTTGTCCATGTTTTAATGAATGGAAAAATAATTAGATCTGGTGGCTCAGAATTAGCAATTGAGTTAGAAAAAAAAGGTTATGAAAGTTTCAATTAAATGAATCAACAACTACAATTAGATTTTGATAAAATGATAAAGACTTTAAAAATTCCGGAAAAGGAAATTCAATTAAAAAAAAGTTTTTTAAAAAAATTTATTGAAAACGGTTTTCCAAATAGAAAACAAGAAGATTGGAAATTTTTAGATATCAGTCAAATCATTAAAAAAAATATTAGTGAATTGACCTTCTTTAACGATTACTCATTACCAAATAAAATTGATCCATCTATTTTTATTGATGGTTTAGAGCACAATAAGATTATTTTTATTAATGGTAGAATTGAAAAAATTGATTTTAGTTATGAAGATCAAAGTCAAATTGAAATAAATGACGAAATTGGAAAAAATATTAAATTTGATTATGAAAATTCTTTAATTGATTTAAATAATGCTTTCACTAATAAAGTTTATAAAATTTTAATCAAAAAGAATTATTCTTTAAAGAAACCCTTAATAATCTATCATTCAACAAATAATAAGATTAAGTCAAAAAATGTAAATTTAAGTTTAAATTTTGAATTAGAGGAAAATAGTTGTCTAAGACTTATTGACTATTTTAGTGACAATACAGACAAAAATTTTGTAAATATTTTATATAATTTTAATTTAAAAAAATACTCAATTCTTAAAAATTATAAACTTGATAAGTTTAGAAATAACAATTTAAAGTACTCATTTAATAATATTGAGCAAGACGATAATAGTATTTCAGAAACATTTATATTATCTGCTGGTTCAGACTATTTTAAAAATGAAGTTAATTGTAATTTAAATGGTGAGTATTCATCTGCTTTTATTAATGGGGTTTTTTCATTAAAAGAAAATCAACAGCATGAAATTAGATCTACAATAAATCATTTGGTCGAGAACACCAAAAGTTATCAACTTATTAAAAGCGTACTTGGAAAAAATTCAAAATCTGCGTATCAAGGAAGAATTTTTGTAGACTCTAAAGCTCAAAAAACTGACGGCTATCAGTTAAGTAAAGCAATATTATTAGATGAAACATCTGAGTTTAATGCAAAACCAGAATTAGAAATTTATGCTGATGATGTAAAATGCTCCCACGGATCAGCGTCAGGAAGTTTAAATGAAAACTCAATCTTTTATTTAATGTCTCGAGGTTTAAACTATCAACAATCTAAAGAACTTTTAATAAATGGATTTTTACTCGATGTTGTTGAAAAAATAACAGATTCAGAAATTAGAAATTTAGTTAAAAATATTATTGGATTAAAAGAATGAATATAAATAATATTAAAAAAGAATTTCCAATTTTTGATGAAAAAATCCAAAATAATGATTTGGTTTATTTAGATAGTGCCAATTCATCTCAAAAACCAAAGGTAGTTCTAGATAGAATTAATGACTTTTACTCTAAACAATTTTCAAATGTAGGAAGAAGCATTCATTATTTGGCAGTTGCAGCCACTAATTTATATGAAAATACAAGATCTTCAGTACAAAAGTACATTAATGCGAAAGATAAAAATGAAATCGTATTTACAAAAGGTGCCACTGAGGCTCTAAATTTAGTTGCAAATACTCTAGGTCAAGAAATCTTAGAGCCAAATGATGAAATTTTAATTACTGAATTAGAACATCATTCAAATTATGTTCCATGGCATTTTTTAAGAAAATCTAAAAATATCAAAATAAAGTTTGCAGAGGTAAATGAAGATGGAGACATACCAATTGAAAATGTAGAGAAAGAAATTACAAATAAAACTAAAGTATTAGCAATAACTCATTTATCAAATGTTACTGGTGCAGTTTTACCAATTAAAGAGATAACACAATTAGCCCATTCAAAGGGGATCGTTGTAGTTGTAGATGGATGTCAAGGAGGACCACATTTAAAATTAGATATGCAAGACTTAGATTGCGATTTTTATGCAATTTCATGTCATAAAATGTATGGACCAACTGGACTTGGAGTTTTATATGGAAAAAAGAAATGGTTAGAGCAACTACCACCATATCAAGGGGGTGGAGGAATGATAAATGAAGTAAAAAAAGATAGAATTTCTTACGGCGAACTTCCCAATAAGTATGAGGCTGGAACAATGGCTACAGCACAAGTAATAGCTTTTGATCAATCAATAAAATTTTTGGAAAGTATTGGAATTGAAAACATAATTAAGCATGAAAAAGATCTTATAGAATATGGTCAAGAAATTTTAAAAAAGAATAATTCTGTGAAACTAATCGGAAATCCAAAAGAAAGAGGAGGTGTGCTATCTTTTACTGTTGAAGGAGTTCACCCACATGATATTGCAACTATTTTAGATGAAACTGGAGTTGCTATAAGAGCTGGACATCATTGTTGTCAAATACTTCATGAAAAGTTAGGAATACCTGCAAGCGCAAGAGCTTCTTTAGGAGTTTATAATACTAAAGATGATTTAGACAAATTAAATGATGGAATTAATAATTGTAAAAAAATTTTTGATTTAAAATGAACTTAAAAGAGTTATATCAAGAAATAATCTTAGAGCACGGTAAAAATCCTAGAAACTTAGGAAAAACAGAAAATTTTAATAAGGATGCTAAAGGAAATAATCCATTATGTGGAGACAACGTACATGTGTATTTGAAATTAAACGAACAGAGAAAAGTAGAGGACATTTCTTTCGAAGGGAGTGGATGTGCAATATCAATGGCTTCAGCTTCGATTATGACAGATTTAATTAAAGGCAAAAGTGATAATGAAGCAAAAGAAATAATTGAGGATTTTTTAGGAATGATAAAAGAAAATCCTAAATTAAAAAACAATATTTTAGAAGAGGATGATAAAACAAAGTTAATGTGTCTTTCTGGAGTAAAACAGTATCCAATGAGAGTTAAATGTGCTACGTTATCTTGGCATACTTTAGTATCTGCAATGGAAAATGATGGAAAAGAAATTACTACAGAATAACTTTTATGGAATTAAAAGAAAAAATAATTGATGAAATAAAAAAAATTTATGACCCTGAATTGCCAGTAAATATTTATGATCTTGGTTTAATTTATGATGTTAAAGTTGAAGAAAATAAGGCAAAAATTAAAATGACACTAACTACCCCAAATTGCCCTGTTGCAGAAAGTTTACCAAAAGAGGTAAAAGAGGGAGCCATGCAAGTTGAGGGTATTGAAGATGTTAATTTAGAGTTAGTCTGGGATCCGCCTTGGTCAAAAGATATGATGTCAGATGCAGCAAAATTGGAGCTAAATTTATAATGGATCAAATAATTAAATTAAGTGATAGTGCTGCAACAAGAATTAAAGAGATCATGTCTAATGCAGAAAAAAACGCTATTGGCGTTAGAGTGTCTGTAAAATCAGGTGGATGTGCTGGTATGGCTTACGTAATGGAATATTCTAAAGAAGTTAATCCTAATGACGAAGTTATAGAAGACAAAGGTGTCCGAGTTTATATTGATTCTGCTGCGGTAATGTATCTTTTGGGAACAGAAATGGATTATAAAAAAGAGGATTTTTCTTCAACATTTGTTTTCAATAATCCTAATGAAACAGAAAGATGCGGGTGCGGAGAGTCATTTAAAGTATAGTCCCATTTTGAACATATCTGAATTGCATAAAATGCATAGATTTGATATTTAAATTAAATGAATGTCTTTGAATTTAGAAATTTGCTAAGTAGCGAAGATAGAAAAGAGAAAAGGAAGAATTTTTTAAGATCTCTTATCAAATCAGTCGAAACTGGAGCAAATGGAACACAAGATTACATTGTTAAAAAAGGTTCTGGCAAAAATAAAATTGCAAGAGCTAAATAATAGTAATTAACAACTGTAATACATCTCAAACTCAATAGGATGAGGTGTGTGTTCAAAGTTATGTATTTCCTCAAATTTTAATGCAATATAGGCATCTATTTGATCATCAGTAAATACATTTCCTTGTTTCAAAAAGTCTCTATCTTTATCTAAACTTTCCATTGCCTCTCTTAATGATCCACAAACAGTTGGAATTTTTTTAACCTCTTTTTCTGAGAGTGCATAAAGATCTTTATCAAATGATTTACCTGGATCTATTTTATTTTTAATACCATCTAGACCAGCCATTAACATTGACGCAAATGTTAAGTAAGGATTTCCAGCGGCATCACCAAATCTAATTTCACATCTTGCAGCTTTTTTGCTTAAAGTGATAGGAATTCTACAAGAAGCAGATCTGTTTCGAGCTGAATAAGCCAAAAGAACAGGTGCTTCAAATCCTGGTATTAGTCTTTTGTAACTATTAGTTGTTGCATTTGAAAATGCATTAATAGCTTTTGCATGCTTTAAAATCCCACCGATATAATGCAATGCTGTATCAGATAGACCAGCGTATTTATCTCCTGAGAATAATGCTGTGTTTCCTTTCCAAATTGATTGGTGAACATGCATTCCAGAGCCATTATCTCCTTTGACAGGTTTAGGCATAAAAGTGGCAGTTTTACCGAAAGAGTGTGATACCATTTGCACCGCGTATTTATAAAGTTGTAAATTATCAGCTTGATCTACAAGTGTTCCAAAGTACATTCCAAGTTCATGTTGACTTGGTGCAACTTCATGGTGGTGTTTTTCAACCTTAATTCCCATACTTTTCATTGCTTTTAGGTATTCACTTCTCATATCTTGTTCACTATCAACTGGTGGAACTGGAAAATAACCACCCTTAATTCCAGGTCTATGTCCCATGTTTCCATTGGGATATTCTGTTCCAGAATTGTAAGGACCTTCCTTACTATCGATTTTAAACCCAGTCTCATTCATATCATTTTTAAATCTTACATCGTCAAATACAAAAAATTCTGCCTCAGGACCAAAAAAAGCTTTATCACCAATACCTGAGCTTTTTAAATAAGCTTCTGCTTTTTTCGCAGTTCCTCTAGGGTCTCTCTCGTAAGGATCTTTTTTAATCGCATCTAATACGTCACAAAAGAGATTCAATGTATTGTGGGATGTAAATGGATCTACAATTGCTCTTGATGTATCCGGTTTTAATATCATATCAGATTCGTTAATAGCTTTCCAACCTGCAATAGAGGATCCATCAAAGAAAATTCCTTCTTTAAGCATGTCTTCATCTACCATTTTGGCATCCATTGTTACGTGCTGAAGTTTACCTCTAGGATCGGTAAATCTTAGATCAACGTATTCAATTTCTTTGTCTTTTATTGTCTTTAAAACCTTGTCAGAACTCATTATCTCTCCTTTGTAATTCAGATCGTTGTAATACCAAAAAAAGCCTGCTACATAATGCACTTTTACTTAATAACACCTATGCAATTTTAACATGAGTGTAATATTAATTTTTAATAATAACTAACAATTATTAGTTGAATAATGACTTTATTAGAAAAGGAGCCAGTCAAAAGAGCAGAGAAATCAATCAAAGAATATAACAATGAAATGAGCGTTATAGTCTTAGACAATTCAGCTAAAACTGCAATTGAGGCAGCCTCCTCTTTGGGTTGCGAGGTTGGGGCGATAGTGAAAAGTTTACTTTTTAAAACAGAGAATACTTTCACTTTATTTTTAGTTTCTGGAGACAAAAAAGCTTCACTAAATAAAATTAAAAAAACTCTAAATATAAAAGATGCTTCAATGGCTTCACCTGATGACGTAAAAAATGTTACGGGTTACACTATAGGAGGCGTTTCACCTGTTGGTCATTTAAGTAAAATAGAAATATTTATAGATCATTCATTGGCTAGATTTGAAAATTTATATGCCGCTGCTGGACATCCAAATTGTGTATTTAAAACTAATTTTGATGATTTACAGAAAATAACCAATGGATTTATTAAAGATATAACTCAATGAAACAACCATCATTATTTGATTATTTTTTACTTACTATTTTAGCATTAATTTGGGCATCTGCTTTTTTTAATATTAAAATTGCAACATACTCTTTTGGTCCGGTCACTATTGCTTTCCTTAGAGTATTCTTTGGAGCAATACCTGTATTATTGCTTTGTTATCTTAAAAATATAAAGATTGAGGCTTTTTCAAATGATTGGCATTGGTTTGCAATGATTGGTTTTATAAATTTAGTAGCTCCTTTTTTTTTGATTGCTTATGGAGTTAAATCTGTTCAGAGCAATCTAGCTGCTATCTTAATGTCAACAACTCCTCTTAGCTCAACAGTTCTAGGTCATTTATATCTGAAAAATGAAAAATTTAATTTTATTAAAACTATAGGGATATTGATAGGTTTTTCTGGTATTGTATTTTTATTTTCAGACAATTTATTGATAGACGAAAATAACTTTTTATCAGCTTTACTAATTTTACTAGGTTCAACTTGTTATGTAATTGGTGGAGTTCTAACATTGAAGATAAGTAAAAAGAAAAATGAAAATGTAACAGGCTCTATCTTAATTTGGGCAACGATTATCTTAATTCCTCTAGTCGCTTTTATTGAACAGCCTTGGTATATAAAGCCGAGATTAGACTCAACAATTTCAGTAATTTATCTAGGGTTAGTTTCAACAGGTATCGCTTGGCTTTTAAGATTTAAAATTTTAGTAAAAAATGGTTTAATTTTTCAATCTCAAGTTTCA
>CACMOQ010000014.1 GCA_902615445.1 uncultured Pelagibacteraceae bacterium
ATGATTTGTGATTATTATTTTATCAAAAAAAATAAACTTAATAATAAAGATATTTATTCACTAGACAAAAATGGGATCTATTACTATTCAGGTGGGTGGCATTTAAAGGCAGTTTATTCGTTAATTTTAGGTTTTATTTTTGCAGCATCTACAATTTGGAATTCTAATTTAATGTTTTTACAATCATATTCATGGATTATGGGAGCATTAATTGCAGCCATTGTATATTATTTGCTTGCAAAAGATTAATTTAATTCAATGAAAAAAAATCAATATAATTTTGAAAACAGAACTGCTCTTGTTACCGGAGGAGCACAAGGTTTTGGTCTTGATATTACCAAAAGATTTTTAGACTCGGGTGCTAAAGTAGTTATATGGGATATTGACGACAAAGTATTAGATAAAACAAAAAAAGATGTTAACAATGTTAATTTGATTTCAGATATTGTTGATGTTTCAGTTTATAAAGATGTTGAAAAAGCTGCCTCAAAAATTTTAAGTAATTCAAATATAGATATACTAATTAATAACGCTGGCATTACTGGACCAACAGCTCCGTTGTGGAAATATGACGTAGAAACATGGAATAAGATTATAGAAATTAATTTATTTGGAACCTTTAATTGTTGCAGAGCGATAGTGCCTAATATGATTGAAAACAATTATGGAAGGATTGTCAATGTAGCCTCTGTTGCTGGAAAAGATGGAAATGCTAATGCGAGTGCATATAGTGCTGGAAAAGCTGGAGCTATTGGACTTACAAAATCATTAGGAAAGGAGCTTGCTGATAAAAATATTGCAGTAAATGCAGTGACGCCAGCTGGGGCCAAAACTCGTATTCTAGATCAAATGAGTAAAGAGCATGTGCAAAGGATGCTTTCTAAGGTTCCAAGAGGAAGATTTTTAGAAGTTGAAGAATTTACATCGTTAATTTGTTGGCTTTCATCAGAGGAAAATACCTTTTCAACTGCTGCAGTGTTTGATATCAGTGGTGGCCGTTCAACGTATTAACTTTGGTATTTTAGCTCAACTACCTTTACATTATTTAACTTTGCTCTACTAAATTTGAGATCTTTTGACATAACTGGCGCAAAAATCATTATTGACCAGTAAATAAGTAATAAAAATATCGAAATTGTCTTCATATTTTAGATATAGAACTAAATGTTGAATTTTGAATGTTTAAATTTTGTCAAAATAATGTATTAACAATTTTTTTATGAAATTTTTTACACAAACTTTTGTCATCTCAATTTTTGCAATTAATTTTTCTTTTGCATCTGAAATAAAAGTCTTTAATTTTACAGAAACTGAACTCTCACAATTACAAGTTAGAAAAGTAAGAGGTGCTGATAATAAAACAATTTATTCTGTTGGAAAAAATGAAAATGGAAATTTTTTGAAATCAGAGGCTAATAACGCAGCATCTGGTCTTGGTAAGGAGATAATCATTGATCTCAATAAAACTCCCTTTATTAACATTACTTGGAAAATTGAACAGGATTTAAATGGAATTAAAGAAAATTCAAAAAAAGGACATGATTTTGCAGCTAGAGTTTTTGTCATTAAAAAGACAGGCGCTACACCTCTATCTAATAGAGCTATAAATTACGTTTTTTCTAGTAATAATGATGTCGGGTTAAATTGGCCTAGTCCCTACACAAAAAAATCAATAGATAACGTGTTGGCTAGTACAAAAAAAAATATGAATGAATGGGTAACTGTTAAGGCTAATGTAAAAGAGGATTTTAAAAGATTTCATAACTTAGATGTAAAAGAATTGGATGGAGTTGCTATAATGTCTGATACTGATAACTCAAAAATGAAATCAATTGCATACTTCCAAAATATTTATTTTTCTGAAAAATAATTAAAATTTTAGGTACTTTTTTAACCAGAGATTAAATAAAGATAAAATAACTGCAACGATAACATCTTCCAAAGGACTTGCTTGTGGATAACCAAAATTCCAAGCTACTACCATTACTAGCCAAATCACAAAAATATTCATATTAAATCTTATATCTTAGATTGTATGAAATATAAAATTCTTTGATATAGTCCAATAATGCACGACAATTTCTTTCACAAATTAAAAGTATACTATGAAGATACAGATTCAGGAGGAGTAGTTTATTATGCAAATTATTTAAAGTTTCTTGAGCGAGCAAGGACAGAAGCTTTGTATTCAATTGGTTATAGTAATAAAAAAGTAAAAGGGGATTTCGAGTCATTAATTATTGTTAAATCTTGTAACATAGAATACAAAAAGTCTGCTTATCTGGAAGATGAATTAACAATTAGATCTTTTGTAAAATCTATTAGCAAAACATCTTTTTCAATGAATCAAATTATTACGAGAGGTGATGATAAAATTGTAGATGCACATATTCAACTGGTATTTGTAGATAAAAAAGGCAAACCAAAAAAAATACCAGAAGAAATCTATTCAAAATTTAAACCATATTTTTGTGATACAATTAAAAGTTAGCAAGTTTTTTTGCCTTTACGAATAAATTTACCATCATTGTGGTTGAAATTAATTTTGTGTTAACATTTCTTGGGCTTGGGTGGTAACTCGATAATATTATTAATCCATTTGGTAATAGTTGTTTTTTGCCGTGTTTAAAAATGAATTTTTCTTTGATATTAAATTTTTGTTTATATAATTTTATACAATTATCAAAAGCTACTTTACCTAAGGTGACTATCACTTTAAGTTTTTTTAAGGATAAAATTTCTTGATCAAAGAAATTAGAACAGTTTGTTATCTCTTTACTCAATGGTTTATCTTGAGGAGGAACACATTTAAGAATATTGGTAATATAGGTAGATTTTAAATTTAAGTTATCATTTAAATGTTTTGAGAATGGTAAATTAGAAATTCCCGCTTGAAATAAACATTTAAATAAAAAATCACCAGATTTATCCCCTGTAAAAGCTCTGCCAGTTCTTGTACCGCCATGAGCTGCTGGCGCTAAACCTATGATTGCTAATTTTGAATTTATATTTCCAAAACCTGGCACAGGTTTTCCCCAGTAAATTTCATCCCTATTTTGTTTTCTTTTATCATTACTTACTTTATTTACAAATTTTACTAATCTTGGACATTTCTTACAATTAATTATTGTTTTATTTAAATTGCTTAATTTAATATCCATAAAATGAAATTTATAAAAATTTTTATATTTATATTTATATCCTTAACTAGTTCTGTTAAAGCAGATTTAGATAAAAATTTAGTTAGTGAACTTGAAGATGGTGGAAAATTAATATTTATAAGACACGCATATGCACCTGGAGGTGGTGATCCAAATAATTTCAATTTAAACGATTGTTCAACTCAAAGAAATTTAAGTAATGAAGGTAAAAATCAAGCTAAAAATATTGGGGAATTTTTTAAAAAGAATAAAATCAAAATAGATAAAGTAATCTCAAGTGAATGGTGTAGGTGCAAAGATACTTCTAGCTTAGCTTTTGAAAGTTTTGAGACCAAAAATTTCTTGAATTCATTTTATAGTTCAAAGTTTGCTAAAAACAAAAAATTCCAAATGTTAGATTTGAGGAAGTATATCAAAAACTTTAAAAGCAAAAAAAAT
The DNA here is from genome assembly GCA_902615445.1 of uncultured Pelagibacteraceae bacterium. GTDB lineage: Bacteria > Pseudomonadota > Alphaproteobacteria > Pelagibacterales > Pelagibacteraceae > Pelagibacter. The sequence goes on from CACMOQ010000014.1 coordinate 3,600, forward strand.
TTAGTATTAGTTACTCATTATGTTGTAATTTCTGAGGCCTTGAATTATGCACCATCATCTGGAGAAATTGTTATTTCGGATAAAAAATTTAATATAATAGGAACTTTTAAAACAAATTATTAAAATATTATGTCATCTAAACGAGCAATGAAACAAGCCCAAAAGCAGGCCTATGCTAAACATAGAAGCAATATTATAAATAATCGTTTTAATTCGAGAAAAAGAAACATTAATAAGAATAAAAAAAAAAATTAGCTTTCTTTTTCAAATTTTTCTACTTTTTTACACGTAGAAATTTTTGATAAGCCTTCCTCATTGTTTAAAACTGATTTTATAAAAATTTCTGATTTACCTTTTTCAATTAAAATTTGAGTGTAAAATTGAGGGTAACCATGTTTGAGAGTTAATATCTTTCCATCTTCTTCATATATATTAGTAATGTAAGTATTAGCTTTTTTTACGCTTAAATCTGTTCTTTTATGTTTTTTAAAGGTTTGTTCTTTGTAAACGTAATTTCTTGTCATTGTTAATTCATCAAGATTAATTACATACTCATTTTTTAAAAATTCATCTTGTTTATCATCACACTTACTCATAATAATTATTTCTGATTTTAGTTGTTGTATTGGGAGAGAAATAAAGAGAAAAAATATTAAAAAATTAATTTTTTTCATGTTTCTCAGCAAAAAATAAGCCTATCAGAAGCAAAGCCGTCCAACCGAGACCTAAAAGTCCTTTAAAAACACTTGTATCTGCGCTCCAAATTTTAAGAAACAATGCACCAAAGATAAGTCCTAAAATGTATATGATTATTACAATTGAAGTTTTACTCATTTTTTAAATTTTTTTTGAATAAAGAAATACCATTTTCAATTTTATATGTATAGGACTCTTCAAAACTTTTTAATTGCCACCCAGACAGTCTTTTTTTAATTATATCCAAGTTTTCTTTTTTCCATTGATCTGATGTTTCTTCAAGTTTCCAAATTTTTTTTTCCTTATTAGTTCTTCCACAACCATAACAATATCCTGATTTTGGATCTGTTTTACAAATACTTATACATGGAGAAACAATCATGTTAATATTATAGAGGAAATTTATTATAATTTACAATAATTCTCGTTGGACAAATAGTTTCAATACTATATAAAACCACTAAATTTGTGGGGCGATGGCGGAATTGGTAGACGCGTTGGTCTTAGGAACCAATAGAGCAATCTGTGAAGGTTCGAGTCCTTTTCGCCCTACCACTTAATAAAATTTATGAAAGTAACAGTAGAAAATAAAAAAGGTTTAAACAAAGATCTTAAAGTATTCGTGGATAAGAAAACTATGAGTACCTATATGGACGAGAAGTATGAGGAGATAAAAGGAACTGTTAATTTAAAAGGTTTTAGACCAGGTAAAGTTCCTAAAGAAATTCTAAAAAGACAATTTGGTAAGGCTGTTTTTGGTGAAGTTTTAGATAAGGTTATTAAAGAAACCTCAACAAAGGCATTAGAGGAAAATAAAATTAAACCTGCTGGCCAACCAAAATTAGATCTTAAAACCTACGGGGAAGACAAAGAACTTGAATATATAATTTCTGTAACAGAACTTCCTAAAGTTGAAACTAAATCTATTGAGAACATCAAATTTAACGAATACAAAGTTAAAATTGATGAAAAAGAAACTGATAAAAGAATAAATGAAATTGCAAAAAACCAACCTAATTTCAAAGAGTCTCACCAAGATAGTAAAGCCAAAGAGGGAGACTTAGTAATATTTGACTACAAAGCTACAGTTGATGGCAAGCCATTTAAAGGAGATGAAGGCAAAAATACACAATTAACATTAGGCAAAGATTTATTTTTAAAAGGTTTTGATAAACAATTAATTGGTGTAAAAAAAGGTGACGAAAAACTAGTTGAAGCTATTTTACCAGAAAACTTTCCAGAAAAAGATTTAGTAAATAAAAAAGCAAAGTTTAATTGTAAAATTACTTTAATTAAACATCCTGAAAAAGTAGTTGTAGATGATGAATTTGCTAAAAATTTAGGAGCAAAAGACTTAAAAGATCTAAAGTCATTAATATCTAAACAAATAAACGATGAGTATAAAAATTCATTAGATAGACTTTCAAAAAATCAAATTTTAAAGGAAATAGAGAAATTTAAAGTAAATGAGATCCCAGAAAATTTAATTGAGGAAGAAGTAAAGATACTTTCGCAAGGTATGAAAGAAGAAGATGCAAAAAAAAGTAAAAAGAATTTTGAGGACGTTGCTAAAAAAAGAATTAAAGTCGGTTTAATACTCAATGAGTTCGGTGAACAAAATAAAATCAGTGTTACAGAACAAGAATTACAAGCCGAAGTTCAAAAACAAATAAGAATGATGCCCGGACAAGAAAAAATGGTAATGGATTTTTATCAAAAAAACAAATCAGCTTTGGCAAGTTTAAGGGGCACTGTTTATGAGGAAAAAATCATATCTGCTATCAAAGAAAAAGCAAAAGGGAGCCTTAAAGAAGTCACAAAAGATGAAGCTGAAAAAATTTTGAAGGACTCGCAAAAAATAGAGAATGATGTCTCAAATGAGAAAAAAGATTCAAATAATAAAAAAGTAGAGGCAAAAAAATCTCCTACCAAAAAAACTTCAGTAAAATCAACTAAATCAAAATATAAAACAAAAAAAGTTAGCAAAAAGTAAGCACAAGTTGTATAAGTAAAACGAATCAACTTATGACAACAAAAATTGCTGAACACATGAATACTCTAGTCCCTATGGTTGTTGAACAATCTAATAGGGGGGAAAGAGCTTATGATATATATTCTAGACTTTTAAAGGAAAGAATAATTTTCTTAACTGGTCAAATTAATGATACTGTTGCTTCTTTAGTAACTGCACAGCTTTTGTTTTTGGAAGCTGAGGATCCTAAAAAAGAAATATATTTTTATATAAATAGTCCAGGTGGGTTAGTAACAGCTGGTTTAGGTATTTATGACACGATGCAATATATCAAACCAGAAATTTCAACTTTATGTATAGGTCAAGCTGCATCAATGGGTTCTTTTTTATTAGCAGCAGGCAGTAAAGGTAAAAGATTTTCATTACCAAATTCTAGAATCATGGTACATCAGCCATCAGCTGGCTTCCAAGGACAAGCGACTGATATAGAAATTCATGCAAAAGAAGTTTTAGATTTAAAAAATAGATTGAATGAAATTTACTCAAAACACACAGGTAAATCAGTTGAAGAAATCAAATCTGCTCTTGAAAGAGATAATTTTATGACAGCTAACGTTGCTAAAGATTTTGGATTAGTAGATGAAGTTGTTGAGAAAAGATCTTAAAATACCACATATTGTTACAATTCATAATAGAACTTGATAATATTAAGTCTTTTATAATAAAGTAATCATATTGATTCGTTTTTGAAATTATGAGCACAAACAATAAAAATATACTTTACTGTTCTTTTTGTGGAAAGAGTCAGCATGAGGTTAGAAAACTAATTGCTGGGCCAACGGTATTTATTTGTGATGAGTGTGTTGAGCTTTGCATGGATATCATCAAAGAGGAAAACAAAGATACGTTTGTTAAACATAAAGATGGACTACCATCACCAAAAGAAATTTGCGCTGTTTTAGATGATTATGTTATTGGCCAAGGACATGCAAAAAAAGTTTTATCAGTTGCTGTTCACAATCATTATAAAAGATTAAATTACGAAAATAGAACAAGTAAAAATGTTGAGTTATCAAAATCTAATATCCTTTTGGTAGGACCAACTGGTTGTGGAAAAACTTTACTGGCCCAAACTCTAGCTAGAATACTTGATGTCCCATTTACTATGGCCGATGCAACAACATTAACCGAAGCTGGTTATGTTGGTGAGGATGTTGAAAACATTATTTTAAAACTTTTACAGGCAGCTGATTATAATGTAGAAAAAGCCCAAAGAGGCATTGTCTATATTGATGAAGTAGACAAGATTAGTAGAAAATCTGAAAATCCATCTATAACTAGAGATGTTTCAGGTGAAGGTGTTCAACAAGCCTTATTGAAAATTATGGAAGGAACAATAGCAAGTGTTCCACCTCAAGGTGGTAGAAAACACCCTCAACAAGAATTCTTACAAGTTGATACAACAAATATATTATTTATTTGCGGTGGCGCTTTTGCAGGCCTGGACAAAATAATTTCACAAAGAGATAAAGGAACTTCTATCGGATTTGGAGCCGATGTTAAAAATACTAAGGATAAAAAAACGGGAGAATGGATGAAGAATTTAGAGCCTGAGGATTTATTAAAATATGGATTAATTCCAGAATTTGTTGGTAGACTTCCTATGATTGCAACACTGGAAGATTTAGATGTTAAATCTTTAATTAGAATTATTCAAGAGCCAAAAAATTCATTAACTAAACAATATCAAGAATTGTTTAAGTTAGATGGAGCAAAATTAACTTTTAAAGAAAATGCTTTAAAAGAAATAGCTTTGAAAGCAATTAAGAAGAAAACAGGAGCAAGAGGATTGAGAGCAATAATGGAAAATATTTTATTAAAAACAATGTATGATCTACCAGGCATGGAAAATATTCAGGAGGTTATTATAGATGCGAATTCTGCAAAAGGTCTCTCTGAACCGATAATAATCCACTCTAAAGCTGATTCGGGTTCAATAAAATCAAATAAAACAACAGCGGCTTAATATCTCTAATAAGTTATAAAAATCTATTGCAATATTTTATTTAATATCCATATTAATTATATGGATGTAAAATATTCATTACCACTGTTGCCACTAAGAGATATAGTTGTTTTTCCAAGTATGGTAATACCCCTATTTGTCGGCAGAGATAAATCAATCTCAGCATTAAATGAGGTAATGAAAAAAGATAAGAAAATTATTTTAGTTACTCAAAAAAATTCTGAAATAGATGATCCAAAAAAAACTGATATTTTTTTGCAGGGTTGTGAGGGTAATATTTTACAACTTTTGAAACTTCCAGATGGTACCGTTAAAGTTTTAGTTGAAGGTATAAAAAGAGTTAAAATTTTAGATTTTAAGGATAATCAGAAATTTATAACCTGCGATTACTGTCATTCTAAAGATGAAAATGAAAAAAATGAGGATCTTTATCCATTAGCTGTAACAGCACTAAGAAGATTAGAAAAATTAACTTCAATAAATAAGAAAGTATCAAGTGAAACTATCAATAGTTTAAAGCAGTTGAAAGACCCATCACAAATTGGTGACAATATAGCCTCACATTTATCCGCCTCTATTTCAGAAAAACAGCAGATTTTTGAGACTTTAGATGTAAAAAAAAGACTTAACGCAATAATTAAGATAATGGAAAATGAAACAAGTATTATTGGTGTTGAGAAAAGAATTAGAGGCAGAGTTAAAACCCAGATGGAAAAAACTCAAAGAGAGTATTATCTAAATGAGCAACTTAAAGCTATACAAAAAGAATTAGGAGAAATTGAAGATGGTAAAGATGAAAGTGCAAATTTAAATAAATCTATTTTAAAAGCTAAAATGCCTAAGGATGTTGAAAAAAAATGTCTTCAAGAACTTAAAAAATTAAAAAACATGAGTCCCATGTCAGCAGAAGCTACTGTTGTAAGAAATTATCTTGATTGGATGATAGACCTACCTTGGTTTAAAAAAAGTGAAGTTGATATTGATTTAAATAAAGCACTTAACATTTTAGATAAGGATCATTTTGGTTTAGAAAAAATTAAGGAGAGAATTATAGAATTTTTAGCTGTTCAAAAAAGAATGGGTAAGATCAAAGGTCCTATTTTATGCTTAGTAGGACCCCCTGGTGTAGGTAAAACCTCTTTAGGAAAATCAATTGCTAAAGCCACAAATAGAGAGTTTGTTAGAATGTCGGTTGGTGGAATGAGAGATGAAGCTGAGATTAGAGGTCATAGGAGAACATATATTGGATCTCTACCAGGTAAGATAATTCAGATGATGAAAAAAGCTGGAACTAAAAATCCATTAATACTTCTAGATGAGATAGACAAAATTGGAAATGATTATAGAGGTGATCCTTCATCTGCACTTCTTGAGGCTTTAGATCCAGAGCAAAATACAAATTTCAATGACCATTACCTAGAAGTTGATTATGATTTGTCAGACGTTATGTTTGTTACTACTGCTAATACATTAAATATTTTACCGCCTTTGTTAGATAGAATGGAAGTCATTAGATTGGCAGGATACACTGAAGATGAAAAACTTAATATCGCAAATAAATATTTATTACCTAAACAGATAAAAGACAATGGTGTTAAAGAACAAGAAATGAGCCTTGGTGATGATGTAATTAAAGAGATTATTAGGAATTATACAAAAGAGTCTGGTGTTAGAAATTTAGAGAGAGAAATTTCAAAAGTTGCACGTAAGGTTGTAAAAAAAGTTGTTTCAGGTGAAAAAAAAGAAGTAGAAGTAGATAAAAAAAATCTTCAAGATTTTCTAGGAGTAGCAAAATTTAAGTCTGGAGAATTAGAAATCAAAAATAAAGTTGGTATAGTTACCGGCTTAGCATGGACAGAATATGGTGGTGAAATTTTAAAAATCGAAACGGTCACAATGCCAGGCAAAGGTAGAATGCAAATTACAGGTAAACTTGGTGATGTTATGCAAGAGTCAGTTAAAGCAGCTAAATCTTTTGTTCGGTCAAAATGTTTAGAGTATGGAATAATTCCTCCTTTATTTGAAAAAAAAGATTTCCATATTCATGTACCAGAGGGAGCAACTCCAAAGGATGGACCTTCAGCTGGAATTGGAATGGTCACTTCAATTGTATCGTCTCTAACAAATATTCCAGTAAGAAAAGATATTGCAATGACAGGTGAGGTCACTATTACAGGTCAAGTTTT
>CACMOQ010000015.1 GCA_902615445.1 uncultured Pelagibacteraceae bacterium
GAAGCACTCCATACATAATGTTGTCAACATCGGTTGTGAGTGCAATAGATAGTGGACCCAGTCCAAGATCATGTTGTGATGCTGGTGGATTTAAAAACCTTTTAGGCTCTTTTCATGCTCCAGTACTAAATATATCTGATCGATCATTCTTTAAAAGTTTAAAAACTTCTTGGGTTAGACACGGGATCGCGGAAATTCATAAAATGGCAGTAATTAGAGATGAAGAATTATTTATTTTACTTGAGGATACAGGGCTTAATTTGATGAAAACTCACTTTGGTACAATAAATTGTAATTCTCAAGATGAAATAGTATCTAAATCAAAAAAAATTATTGGACTATCTTTAAAGAGCTATGTTGAAAGTGAATATGATAATTTACACGAAGTTCACAGCATCAGAGATCATGCATTTGGCCATGGATTAAGTGCAAACTTTGAACTTAAAGCAGGATTATTACATGGTCATGCCATTAGTGTTGAAATGAATTTAAGTTCTTTTATGTCTTACAAAAGAGGCTGGTTAAGTGAAAAAGATTTGCATAGAATTTTAAAATTATTTAGTGAATACGAATTAAGTTTATGGCATGACATATTGCTAGATGAAAAATGCATGAATGAAGGTTTTGATAAAATTCTTCAAAAAAGAGGAGGCAACCTAGCTATTCCAGTTCCAACTGCTATCGGAAAGTGTAAATACATCAATGATTTAACAAAACCTGAGCTAAAGGAAATTATACAAGAATATAAATTAATAGCTTCAAAATACCCTAGAAAAGGATTGGGTGTTGAACCTCTTTGTTCAGACGCAGGCCTTGAAGATCCAGTCACTGTTTTTAAAGCAGATGAAAATATAGAAAAAGAAGCGAAATTAAATTAATAAAATGTACCAATTTGTAATTCCAATTCACCATGTGAATTGGAGTACAAGAGCAGTTCTTGATGGAATTTCTCAAAAATATAAGCCAAAACAAATTTATGTCGTAACATCAAGTCATGAGATAAAAATTTTAAAAGACAAATCTAATTCTTGGGATATTGAAAATTTAACATTGCTGGATGAGGATGATTTTTTTTTAAGTAAATACGGTTTAACAAAAACTGATATTGTTTCATGGATAACACAAAATAAACCTAATTATACTCCTGGATGGTTATACCAACAGATTATTAAATTAGGAGCTAGTGATGTTATAGACGAATTAGACGATGTTTTTTTAGTATGGGATTCAGATTTATTACCAGTAAGATCATGGCCTATATTTGATGAAAAAAAGGAAAAGTTTGCTTTACTACAGGATAAATCACATGGAAACCAGGATGTTTTAAATTCGTGGAAAAATTTAATTACCAATGTATTAGAAATAAATCCTGTCGAAGATATAAGAGGAACATTTACTTCACATCATATGGTTTTTAAAAAAAAGTATTTAAAAAGTCTTAAGTTAAAATTTAAAGATCATTTCAAATCAGATCAAAATTGGATTGAGTTAGTAATAAAAGCTGCAAATATATATGGTTCTTTTGGTGAATATTGGACTTATGCCAGTTGGGTAAATCATATAAATAAAGATGATTTAAATTATTATCCTTATGAAAAATATGGTTTAACCACAGAAAGATTTTATGATGATGGCAATGGTTTATTTTCAAGAAAATACAAGAAATTTAGTAATTTTGACGAACAAAAAGACTTTTATCCATCTTATTCGTCAATAATAAATTTTATAGATAAAAATTACCAGTTTCCTCCTTCCTCTTTATCATTTGAAACGAATATTAGACATACAAAGAAAAAAGATGAGAATATCCATCTCGAAGAAAAAAGATCTATTTGGAGAGAAAAAGTTTATGATAGAGATTAAAAGATTTAATACTGTTGATGATGGAAGATCAATATTAATGAAGGAAGAAAATTTAATTGAAAATTAAATTATGATTGAACAAGTTAGTATTTATTTAATAGCAATGATTCTAGGGATAATGTTATTTTTCTCGTTTGTGATTGCTCCAGTAGTATTTACTACTCTAGATGAAGATAATGCTAGAAAGTTTATAAGAAGAATATTTCCTTTTTATTATAATGTGAATTTAATGATTAGTTTTGTTGTCCTAGTAACATTTTTATTTTTAAGTAAATTAGGTGTTGATTTTTATTTGATCTTATTAATCACAATTTTATTCGCTACATCAAACTATTTATTAATGCCGTTAATTAATAAATATAGAGATGAAAGACAGGATAAAAAATTTAAATATTCACACTTTATCTCAGTAGTAATTAATTTTGTTCAAATGATTTGTTTGGTGTTTCTTTTAATTTAAAAGTTTTTTATCTTTTTTACTTTTCATTTCATTTTTTTGATCACAGTATTTTTTAAAAGCATAAGCTGTTGATACCCCACCAATTAGTATTAATTTTAATATCTTTAATTTAATAAGTGTTTTGATCATGATTTAATATCAAACCTTTCTAATAAAAATTGAATTACTAAATTATAGAAAAATACAAAACAAGAAATATAAAATAGAAAAATTATTTCTTTAGAATTAAAGAGGTATCCAGTTGAAGTTAAAAGCACAATAAATAGGCTGATTGATAAAGCAAGTTTTGCCTGAGATTTTTTTTTTAAGTGAGATTTAACAATATTTTTTTTCATTAAGTATTATCATAATTATTTAAGATATTTATTCATCATTAATTTTGTCCTACCTATACATTTCAATTATAAATATCAGCGTCATAATAGTCATTTAAAAAAGTAATAAAGAATTATATCTTCTCGCATGTTATTTGAATTACCAAAATTAGATTATTCAAAATCGGCACTAGCTCCGATAATGTCTGAGGAGACTCTTGATCTTCATCATGGTAAGCATCACCAAACTTATATAACTAATTTAAATAATTTTATTAAAGACACTGATATGTCTAAAATGTCATTAGAGGAGATTATAATTAGTTCTTCTGAAGATAAATCTAAAGCAGGTATTTTTAATAATGCTAGTCAACATTGGAACCACATAATGTTCTGGAAATGCATGAAGCCAAATGGTGGAGGTATAATGCCTGAAAAGTTAAAAAAAAGAATTGAAAAAGACTTTGGAAGTACAGATGAATTTAAAAAACAGTTTATTCAAGCAGGAATTACTCAATTTGGTTCTGGATGGTGTTGGTTATCAATCAACAACGGTAAGTTAGTAGTTAGTAAAACTCCAAACGCTGAAAACACTTTAATACAAAATATGAAACCTATTTTAGGTTGTGATGTGTGGGAACATTCTTATTACGTAGATTATAAAAACAGAAGGCCTGAGTATTTAGAGAATTTTTATGAAAAATTAATCAATTGGGAGTTTGTAGAGTCTCAACTGGATTAGATGGTACGTTCTGTTGCCATGCGCAATACCTAAAGTTTATATCATACTATTATAGAATTTTATAAGATAACTCGGATCTAGAGGGATAAAATAAAAAAAAATTTACTTATTCATCATGAATTTTGTCATACCTAGACATTTCAATTGTAATGTTTTAACATTTTCACATTCGTTTGTTTAATGTTTTGAAGTATTTATGATTAATAGTTGTGAAAAATATTTATAAAATTCATTACATTGTAATTTTTTTAGCTCTATTTTTTTCTAAAGCTATAGCGGAGCCAACTCTTGTGCGAAGTAAAGCAGTTGAACAAGTAACTATAAATACTGGCTACATGAATATGGCATTAACTTTTAATAACGATGGAACCAAAATGTATACATCATCTATGAAAGCAGTGACCCCAGCAGATGAGGCAAGAGATGATAAGGTTTACGAGTATGTTTTAACAACAGCTTACAATATTTCTACTGCAACCTTACGCACCAGCTTAGATGTAGGTCAATACACTGGTTCAACAACTCATATTCATGGAGCTATGCAAGTTGTATTCAATAACGATGGTACAAAAATGTTTATTGCTGATCATCATAAAACTATTATTGAATGGACGTTGACTACACCATATGACATTGATACTGCAAGCACTACTTATAAGCCAGGTCAAGGTTATGATACAAACGCAAATCAAAAAAGACCGTCCTCAGTTGCATTTAATAATGATGGAACTAAAATGTTTGTTACTGGAAACCACAATGCTGAAAACCCTCAATCAATTCATGAATACACACTCGATAACCCATTTGTTATTACATCAGGCGTTACTCATGTTCAAGAAGTACAACCTGATCCTCAACCAGATTATATAGACGGAATTGTTTTTAATTATGACGGCACTAAAATGTATATAACTTCCCATGCAGATAATAAAATTAAGCAATATAAATTAACAACAGCTTTTAGTATCGCCACTCTATCACTTGAAGGGACTCTTGATTTATCTAACTACAGCGGCTTAGGAAAAGCAAGAGAAACAGCATTTAATTCTGATGGAAGTAAAATGTTTGTAATTGATCAGGATGCAGAAGTTTATGAATTTGATTTAACTTGTAATTGGAGCATAATCGATGGTGCTTGTGACGATCCAATAACTACTACTGATGAGGGTAAAGATATTTTAAGCTCAATCGAGTCTCAAACTGCAACAGCAAAACAAATCGCTATTCAAGCAAGTACCCCAGTTCTTAACCGCATGTATTGGTTAAGAAGACATAGAACAAGCGATCAATTAAGTAATCAAAATATTAGATTTAACTTTTCTAATTCAATGGTGGCATCGCTTTCTAACATTATTCCTATATCAAATAAAACAAATGAAGTTTTAGACAAATTATCAGATCATTGGTCATTTTGGAGTGAAGGTAGTGTAAGTATTGGTAGAGCTGGAGATACATCTACTTCATCATCTAAAAAAATTAATACCAAAGGTATTACACTTGGCTTGGATAAAAAGATAAACAAAAATAGATTATATGGTTATGCTCTTAGATTTAGTAATGATGATGTTGATGTAGGCACATCTGGGACTAATTTAGATACTGAGTCTTTTAGCTTATCTGTTTATGGAACTTTTCCTCATGATGATAAAAGATTTACCGAAGGTATTCTTGGAGTGAGCACTTTAAAGACCGATCATGTTAGGAAAGGGGGAGGTAGTACTAGAACAGGAGAAAGAGATGGTGCACAAATATTTGGTTCACTTAACTACTTAACAACATATAAAAAAGAAGATTTGAATATTACTCCTAATTTCAGAATTGATTTAAGCTATACAGAATTATCCAAATATAGAGAAAAAGGTCCTGCAGCCTTAGTTTACAAAGCTCAAACAATTGAAACTGGAATGATATCTGCTGGCTTTACCATCAGTGACATTTTAAATTTTAATACTTTTACTTTTAAACCAAATGGTGGATTAGAGCTTGGAGTAGATTTTAGTCCGTCTTCAGATGCTACTTATCGTTATCTATCTGAAACTACAGAATATACAAAATCAATTGATCAAGATTCTAAAAATTTAATAGCAAATATTGGATTTGATTTAGTAACTGAGAACGGTTTTTCTGTAATGACTATTTATGAAAGAAATCAAAGTGACAATTCTCATAGCGATACTTTATATTTAGGATTTGGTTATATAAGAACAGATGACACTGAATATGCTATGACTTTAGATAATAACAAAGCATCTTTGAGTTATGAGAGAGATTTAAATGGTTTTGATATCAGAATGAGTTCGAATTATAGCTTGATGAGTCAAATACCTGAATATGGTGCAACCCTAGAAATTGTAAATACATTTTAGTAAATTTGATTAAAACTCTATAAAATAATATGGGATAACTAGAACTAGACTAGAACCTGGGAACAAAAATAAAAAAAAGAACTTTGACAATAATTTATAGGACTTGATGAGACTTCTCGTACAAGCCTCGTACACAGAAAGATAATATTATAAACTCATAATATGAAGATAACAAAAAGCAGATTTTTAATATCTCCTGGTAATTTGAATAACTTATCTTGATGAATATTAAGGTTTTGGTACTTATATAATAGATCTATGAAAATCAATAAATATGAAAATTTTTCAAAAAAGGAACTGATTGATGAAATAACTAAATTAAAAAAAAGAAAAAAATTTGGTTTAGTTTGGGAAGACAAAAAAGAAAAAGTTATTGAAGATTGTAAAATTAATTTTCCTATCCTTGATGAAATTAAGAAAAAAGAAATAATTAAAGATCAAAAATTAAATCATAATATAATTATAGAAGGAGATAACTATCATTCATTATCTGTTTTAAATTACACTCACTCTGAAAAAGTTGATTTGATTTACATTGATCCTCCATACAACACTGGCAAGAGTAAAGAATTTAAATTTAATGATAAGTGGGTAGACGCAAATGATGGTTATAGGCATAGCAAATGGCTATCATTTATGAATAAAAGGTTAGTTCTTGCAAAAAATCTACTAAAAAAAACAGGCGTTATAATTTTAAGTATTGATAATAATGAATTTTATAATCTAAAAAACTTGTGTGATCATATTTTTAAGGAAAATAATTTTGTTGGATCATTAATTTGGAGAAAAAAAGAAGGTGGAGGTCAAACTGATGATTATTTTGTTACAGAACACGAATATGTTTTGATTTATCAAAAATCAAATTTATTCAAATGGAAAGATGAAACAATTTTAGAAGATGAAAAAAAATTTACAAAAGAAGATAAATTTGGAAAGTTTGTTACTGTAAACCTTGCAAAATGGGGAGCGGGATCAAGAAAAGAAGACAGGCCTACCATGCACTACTCTATTAAATCTCCAGATGGAAAAAGAATATTTCCTATTGCTCCAGATGGAAATGATGGGAGATGGAGGGTAGGAAAAAAGAGAATGGATTATCTTAATGACAATAATTTAATTTATTGGTCTAAAAATTCAGAAAATGATTGGATAGCTAAAGAAAAAATATATTTCAATGCTGATAAAAAAATTAAAATTAAAGAAAGAAGTATTTTATATGATGTTGTTGGTGGAACCGCAGAAGGTACAAACGAACTAACAGAAATTTTTGGAAAAAAAGATATTTTTGAAAACCCTAAACCAACATCTTTGATTGAATTTTTTTTAAAACATACAACAGAGCCAAATGCAATAATATTAGATTTTTTTGCAGGATCTGGATCAACTGGTCACGCAGTTTTAAAATATAACTCTCTAGATGACGGACAAAGAAAATTTATTTTATGCACAAACAACGAAGATAATATTTGTGATAAAGTATGTTACCCACGAATATCAAAAATTATCAATGGTTATAAGTCAAAAAAAAGAAACTATAAACCATTTATAAGTAATCTTAAGTATTTTAAGACAAGTTTTATTCCTTTCTCAGATAACGATAAGAATAAATTATTATTAACTCAAAGAGTAACAGAAATGTTGTGTATTAAGGAAAATACTTTTGAAGAAGTAACTGATAATAATAAATATAAAATATTTAAACATAATAAAAATTTTACAATAATTGTTTATGATCAATTGAAAATTGATGAGGTTAAAAAAATTATTAAAAAAATAATAGGCAATATTAAAATTTATATATTTTCTTTAAGCAATGATACATTTGATGAAGAATTTGATAATTATGAAAATGTATCAGTTGAACCAGTTCCTCAACCAATAATATCAACATACAAAAGAATATTTAATCACCAAGATGATACTTAAAAACTTTCAAATTAAAGCTATTAATAAGCTGATTGAAAATACAAGAGAATTATTAAATAGTTCAACTAACTCTAATATCATTTTTAAATCACCTACTGGATCAGGTAAAACTATTATGGTTGCAGAATTTATTCACAGGATAACAAAAGATAAAATTTCAAATAGAGATATATGCTTTATTTGGGCTGGCCCACGGCGTACATTAACTGATCAAAGTAAAGAAAAATTAACTAGATACCTTAGTAAATTTAAAGATTTAAAATGTTCATCTTTTTTAGAATTACAAAATAATGAAATTTCAGAAAATGAAATACTATTTTTAAATTGGGAGAGTATTAATAAAAAAAACAAAAGTACTATTGTAGTTGAAAATGAGAGAGAGTTTTTTTTAAGCAAAGTTTTGGAAAATACAAAAGACAAACGTAGAGATATTTTTTTAATAATAGATGAGAGTCATCATCATGCTACAAGTGAAATTTCGAGAAAATTGATTGATGAAATATCTCCTAAAATTGCTATTGAAGTTTCTGCTACACCTGTTGTCTCTAATCCAGATGCAATTGTTAACGTTAAATTAGATGATGTAAAATTAGAAGGCTTAATAAAAAAGACTGTAATTTTAAATGAAAGCTTTGATAATTTGTTATCTAAAAATAAAATAACATCTTCTTTGTCTGAGGGCTCTGATAAATTTATTATTGATGAAGCAATTAAAAAAAGAAAGTTATTATTATCTAAATACAAAAAAAGTAAATCAAAAGTTAACCCTTTAATTTTAATACAATTACCGGACAATATTAGAGGGCAACAAGAAGATAAAATTAGAATAGAAATTCAACAATATCTTGCATCAAAACATAAAATTAAAACAGAAAATGGAAAATTAGCAATTCGTTTATCAGAAGATAAAAAAAACTTAGAAAATATAGCCAAAAATGAGAATGAAGTAGAAGTATTAATTTTCAAACAAGCTATAGCTCTAGGATGGGATTGTCCAAGGGCACAAATTCTTGCTTTATTTAGAAACTGGAAAACACTTAGTTTTTCAATACAGACTGTCGGAAGAATAATGAGAATGCCTGAAGTTAAAAAGGGACATTACAAAGATGATATTTTGAACCACTCATATATATACACCAATCTATCTGATATTAGTTTGAGGGAAGATCAAGCTAAAGATTATTTATCCATATTCTCAAGCTTTAGCAATAAAAGTATTAAATTAATATCATATTCAAGGTTAAGACAAAGAGAGAAAACTAGACTGAGTCCTTTGTTTATTGAAATTTTTTTAAAAGAGTCAAAAAAATATAACCTAGCTAAGAAAATAAGTTTGTTAAATAAAAAAGCAAAATTATCATTTATTATAAATCAAACTTCAGACTCAATCGACAATCTTGCAAACAAGACTGTTAAAGGTCAAAAGTATCATGTTACAAATGATAATGATTTACAAGCACTTTTTGATTCCTTTATTAGAAATAATCTCTCACCTTTTTTCCCTGAAGATCGATCCGTTGGAAGATTAAAAGAGTCTATATACAGATTTTGTAAAATTTATTTAAAGATAGATTATGAGAAAGATTTTTCAAAAATAATAAATCTAGTTTTGAATGATGATAATATAAACAAATTTGTAAATTTGATAGATATTTCAAAAAACAAATATATTGAAGAAACCAAAGTTAAAGATGATCATTTTAAAAAAAATAATGAAT
>CACMOQ010000016.1 GCA_902615445.1 uncultured Pelagibacteraceae bacterium
GATCTTGAAACTTTAGTAGAGATAGAGGAAGAATTAAAAGATAGAGAGCCTAGTCTTTGGAACATCACTGCAGATTTATCTTTTGGTGCTCTATATACAGATAACGTTAATAGTGTTTCAAAAACAAGATTACAAAGTGAAAGCGATAGTGTTGTCGGTTTTAATTCTGCGAAATATGATAGAACACTCAGTGGCGGTCTAGGCTTATCAGCTACAAGACCTCTTGGAGAAGAGTCCTCTTTGTTATTAAATGTCTCTCACTCAAGTTCAGAACAACATGCAGAAACCGATGATGATTTTCAAAGTTATGGTTTTACACTAGGTTTAGATACAACACTTGGCAATCAAAGTTTAAGTCCATATTTAATGTTAAGTAAATCTGATTATCAAACAGATGCAGATAGTTTTTCAAAGATGTATGGTATTGGAGGATTTTTTTCAGTGGGGGAAAGAAATTCATTTAGTTATGGATATTCATATGCATCTTCTAAAGGTAACCATAATTCTGAGGACGACACTGCGATGCAAACAAATTCAGTAGCCCATGGTTTTACTTTTGGGCATGACTTAATTATTACAGAAATTATTTCATCGAGCCTTAGTTTAGGTTATTCCGATACAGATGCTCGAGTTGATTCTGGAAATGATTATGAAACATATGATGTCGGTTTTGGTTTAAATTTTGCATTTCCCTGGGCATACATTGCTGTGAGTAACTCTTATGGTTTCAATGATTATAAAAAAGAAGATAGTTCAGTTGATTCAACAAAATTAAGGTCAGATTATACTAATACTTTTGATATAATGTTAACCAAAGCTATCGGAGACATTTTTCCAGCTATTGATCCTAATAGAAGTTTTTTTATAAATATGTCTTATGAAAAACTTATCTCTGAGGGAAATATTCTAAATTATGATTACATAACCGATTCTTTCTCTCTAAGTTTCTCTAAATCCACAAAACTTAACTAATTTTTATTTTTTTAAAAACTATCATCAATAAACCCACTAAAATTGAGCAATTAGGCTGTTCAATTTGAGCTATTTAAGGTTTATTTTTCTATGAATTTTGATACTTTTTCGAAGTATGAAAAAAATAGTTTCAGCTTTATTAGGCTTAATTTTTCTATTCAGTATTAATGTAAATGCTGAAGAAAAATTAACAATTGAGAAACAACTAGTAGGAATAGTTGGGGCTATTTCTGGCACAGTGAAAACTGAGACAAGAGAATTAAAAGCTGGTGATCAAATTTATTTAAATGAGACGATCTATGCAGGACCTGGTTCAGGTACTCAAATTTTACTTTTAGACCAGTCTACTTTTACTGTTGGAGAAGATTCAGAAGTAGTAATGGATACATTTGTTTTTGATCCTGAAACTAATGATGGAAAAATAGTTGCAAGTGTAAAACAGGGAAGTTTGAAAGTTATTTCTGGACTTATAAGTAAAAAAAATCCTGACAGTTTAACCGTGGAAGTTCCAGAAGGGACACTAGGATCTAGGGGAACAGAATTTCAAACGATAGTTTCAAAAGGAAAAACTGACACTTTATTAATTGGTCCTGGAAAAAATAATACTTTAGGAATGAGACCAGGAGCAGTTCTAGTTGGGAATAAACTTGGCTCAACTTTACTTGATAATCCTTATAGCATGACTTCAATGACAAAGGGTAAGGCACCTGGACAAGCTAAAAAAATTACTAAAAACCAGTTGAAGAAATTTAATAAAAAAATGAAAGCTTTGAGAGTTGCTAAACTTTCTCCAGATGAAGCTAAAAGCGAAAGAAAAGTCTTAAGAAAAAAACTAAAGAAGGAGTTAAAGTCTTTAGGTTTTGAAAAAGAAGAAATTAAAACAATAATTAAAGAAAACATTCAAAAAGACAAAGAAAAGAAAGTTGCAATCAAAAAAGAAAGAGCTGAAGAACGAAAAAAAGCTAGAGCAGAGAAAAAAGCTGCTAAAAAAGAAGGCAACGTAGATAAGAAAAAAGGTAAAAAGAAAAAAGGCAAAGCTGAAAAGAAAAAAGGTAAAAAGAAAAAAGCTAAAGCAAAAGCAGAGAAAAAAGATAAGAAAAAAGCTGTAAAGAAAAAACCAGCTAAGAAAAAAGCTAAAGCAGAGAAGAAAAAACCTGCTAAGAAAAAAGCTGTGAAAAAGAAAGCAGCACCTAAGAAGAAAAAAGCTGTGAAAAAGAAACCAGCACCTAAAAAGAAAAAAGCAGTTAAGAAAAAACCAAAACCTAAAAAGAAAAAAGCTGTTAAGAAAAAACCAAAACCTAAAAAGAAAAAAGTTAAGAAGAAGCCTAAAAAGAAAAAAAAGATAGCTAAAAAGAAAAGAGTTGTTAAAAAGAAAAAAGCAGCTAAGAAAAGAAAAGCTAAGAAAAAAAGAAATAAGAGATAATTAGTTCTTTTCCATTAAGTTTTATTTACTTTATCTAAATTCAATATAAATTTGACTTGTGAAAGCATTTTTGCAAAAACACTTAAACTATTTTACTTTCTTAGTAGTTTTATTACTTCTAATTTTGCTAAAAATTATAAATCCCTCATTTATAAAATCAGTTTCATATCTAAGTTTTGATTTATATCAAAAAGTATTTGCTAAAAAAAAAGAGAGTGACGTGGTCATCATAGATATAGATGAAAAAAGTTTAGGAAAATTTGGACAGTTTCCCTGGAACAGGAAAGTTTTTGCAAAAATTATAGATCAAGTTAATTTATCAAATCCAAAAGCGATTGGCTTCGATATTTTTTTTACTGAAAAAGACAAACAATCCCCAGATGAAATAGTTAAATCTTATAATTTAGTCCCTAATGATATTAAAGATCTTTTAGATTTAAAAAGCCCTGATGATGTTTTTTCTGAAAAATTAAAAGAGTCTAAATCGGTAATTGCTGTTTTAGGTAGTGCTGTTCCATCGCATTCCAACTATGATCGAAAAGCTAAGGCAAGATTTTTATCTAAAGGAGGAGACCCTAAACAATTTACTTATAAATATCCCTACTCAATAGGTTCACTTGAAAAGTTAGAACAAAATGTAAAGGGATTAGGTTCAATCTCCTTTTTAGATCAATTAGATGGAATAATAAGGTCGCTACCTCTAATTGTTCAATTTGATAAAAAATTGTATCCCACGATGGGATTAGAAATGGTTCGTGTCGGTGCTAAACAAAAAAATGTTTACATAGAACTTAATGAAGTTGGAATAAAAAGAATAAGCACGAGACCTTATAAAATTAATTCTGATCCTAATGGTATTATTTGGATCAAATATAAAAAATCAGACAAGAAACAATATATCTCAGCTGAGGATGTTTATGACGGAAAATTTCAATCAGATTATTTTAAGGATAAATACGTTTTAATTGGTGCATCAGCTCAAGGACTTTTCGATTTAGTTAAAACTCCACTTGGAATAACTGTGCCTGGAGTTGAAGTTCATGCGAATGTGATTGAAAATATTTTGGATCAATCTTATTTAATAAGAAATCCAAATACCTATATTTTTGAATTGTTATTTTCTATAATTGTAGCTTTGTTAACATTTATATTATCTCAAAAAACAAAACCTAAATATAGTTTATCAATTTTTTTTGGTAATATTCTAGCAATTATAATTATTGGATTTTCAATTTATAAATTTAGATCTGAACTGGTAGATATTAGCTATCCGATATTTATTGTTGCTATAACATTTTTAACAGGTCTTTATTTTAGGTTTATTGAAGAAAATAAATTGGCTTTAGCCAATTTGCAAAAAGAAGCTAAGCTTTTAAAAGAAAGAGAATTAGCTGCTGGAGTTCAAAAAAGTTTATTTCCAGATATCTCAAAATTTGAAAATTTCATTTTTGCTAAAAACGTTCCAGCTCGAGACGTATCAGGAGACTATTTTGATGTTGTTAGATCGACACCTGAGGAATATTTTTTTACACTAGCTGATGTATCTGGAAAAGGAGTAAAAGCTGGAATGTATATGGCAAAAGCATCCTCAATATTTAGAACTCTTACTAATTTAAAATTCCCTTTAGAAAAAGTTGTCTTTGGAGTGAATAATGAATTAGTTGAAGCTAAATTTAAAGGGATGTTCGTAACAGCTGTTTTTGGTAAATTAAATATAAAAACAGGTGAGTTAGTTTTTATAAATGCAGGTCATGAGAGTATTCTCACTTTTGATAAAGATAAAAACTACGACTATATTAAATCAGATATGCCACCTATTGGAATTATAAAATATTTTACAGAGTCGATGGTAAAATCAAACACTATAAATCTTAAAGACAAGACATTTGTTGTTTATACTGATGGTGTAACAGAGGGATACTTAAAAAATGGTGAGGAATTGGGTGCTGAAGGGGTTCAAAAAATAATAGATGCCATGCCAGATGTAACACCTAAAAATATTGTTGACTCTATTGAAAAAGAGTTAAACTGGGGTGCTGAAAAATTAAGGGACGATATTACCTGTATGGCTATCAATATAGAAAATACTGAGCTGATCAAAAAGAAATAAATTCTATTATCATGAAAATTATTAAAAAATTAAATATCAAAAAAATTTTTAGGTCTTTAAAATCAGGTGTTTTAAGTACTAATATTTTTTTTATCTTATTTGTAGCTTTTTTTTCTTCACTAGCTCTAGCTAACACTTTAACTGTTACACCTAAAGATCATAGAATTCCTAGTGCTGGCGCTGGTTGTTTTAGTTCTCAAACAGGTTTTGAGCTTAGTCACGACCGAACCGAAAATCTACGTGATGTAATATGGAGCGACGACGGTACAATGGTTTTTACCGTTAATCAAGAGCAGCAAGGTAATGATCAAGGTTTTCTTAATTTATCCATGAATAAAGTTGGTACTCCATTTGAGTTAGTCACTGTAAAAACTATTCTTACAGATGATATACCACACACTTGTGATGATCTTGATGGTTTTAACCCAAAACACGCAAATTTTGTAGCACAAGGAGCAAGCATTAGTGGTAATGAATCTAGAGGTATTCATATTTCACAAAAGGGTAGAATTTTTTATATTATGAGTAATCAAGGTGAAGTAATCAGATATGATTTAAGCACACCTAATGATTTTAGAACAGCTAAATATGTTCAAGAATTTGATTTAGCAACTGACACAAAGACAACTGGTTTTTCAATTAGCAAAGACGGTACGAGAATGTTTCAAGTGGATAGTGGTACGGACGATGATACACCTGTGCTAAAGACTTATGCATTATCACCACCATTTGATATCGCATCTGCTACTGAAATACATAGCGTAGACCTATTTGATATTGGACTTGAGGATGATGCTAATGACCAATCAGCTAGAGATATTGAATTTAGTAGTAGTGGTGATCAAATGTTTATCTCAGTTTTAGACACTAATGACTTCACTAATAATAGAATCTACGTATTTAGTTTAGGTAAAAATTATGATGTTTCAACACAAACTTTTTTAGGTTTCCATAAAGTTGTTTATCCTGATCATGCAACAGGGTCTGGAGCATCGTGGGGTTTTTCTTTTTCAAGTGATGGTATGAAATTATTTACTGTGCAGTTAGCCTCTCCTGCGAGCAGAGTAGACCAAATTCATCAATTTGACCTTGAATGTCCTTATGGATTAATTAAATGTTCATCTGATGCGAGCCAAATTATTGTTTCTCAAGTAGAATTAGCTAAACAGAATATCAGCTTAAATATTGATACTATTTTTAAAAGATTTGAGTGGATCAAAAGAAATAGAGATGATGAGGATTTAACCAGTCATAATTTTAATATAAATTACCCAAATCCTCTATTAAGATCTTTAGCTAGTAAATTTGAGCCATCTTTAAAAAATAATTTAGCAACCTTTGTAAGCAATACCAAAAAAAAGGAAAAAAAGAAAAAATCTAAATGGTCATCATGGAGTATAGCAGAAATTTCTGTTGGAAATTATGATGAAACAATTTTGGATAAACCAAAGGATATTTATACCAAAGGACTAACATTTGGTTTAGATAGAAAATTTAGAGATGATAAGTTTCTTGGTTTGGCTGTAAGATATGGAAATAGCGAGTCTGATATTAGAAAATCTGTTCGAGAAGTAGATCTAGAATCTTTAACATTGAATATTTATGGAGTTATTCCAACCAGTAACACTCAGTATATAAATGCAGTTTTAGGATTAAGTGCTCTAAGATTTGACAATACGTATTTAGGAGGATTATCTGGTGAAAGAAATGGTAAACAAGTGTTTGGAACAATTAATTATAGAACAAAAACTACCTATAGTAAGTTAAATATAACGCCAACTGGGAAATTTACTTATGGAGTGACACAACTATCTGAATTTACTGATTTTTTAAGTAACACTATTGATGGCCCTACTATTGATAGGAGATATGCCAAAGATACGTTTGAAAGTGGGGAATTTGCAGGTGGTCTTTTATTCGAAATGGAAAAATATGTATCTGATCAAGGATCTCTTCAGCCAATGGGCGGAATTGAAATAATTTATGATTTAACAGATGATATTACTTATAAATATCAAAATGTAGGTGCAACAGCTGTTAATAAAGAAATTCTTTCAGGAAAATATTCAAGACAGAATTTAAAAACAAATATTGGGTTTGAAGCAATACACACAAATGGTTTTACTGTATCCACTGATTACCAGAGAACAATTCGATTGAACGACAAGTCTGATGCCCCACTTTTTACAAAGGAAAAATTTATAATTAAATTTAGCAAATCAAAAGAGGATGATACTCAGTTTGCTTTTGATTTTGATCCTCTTATGAATAATTATGCAAATTTAAGTTATGCTAAAGATATTGGTAACTTTAATTTAAAATTTAACTCTAATTATAGTTCGATTAATAGAATTTCTGATTATGGTGCTAATATAGAACTCTCCGGAACTTTCTAAATTTAATTAATCCTTATAAATCGTGATTTTTTCATAAGTTCTTAATTATAGATAATCAACTTTTTTGATTAAAAACGTTGAATTGATAAAGAGATAAAAAAAAAAATAAATAGCTATACAGTTGTATAGAAATAAATTACTTATTGTATATGAAAAAAATTTTAATAATTTTAATTTCATATTTAATGATTTCGACATCACACGCAGATGATGTATCTAAGCAAGTTTCAGAGTATATAAGCAATATTATTCCAGGCGAGGGATTAACTGAGACATCTATTAAATTAAATGACAAGGATGAGGATCAGATAAAATTTTCAATTTTAGGCCTTAGAAATATCCTTGAGGATGATAATTCAAACTTATTCACGCAATTCAGCTTGAGAACTAAAGAGGTAAATAGTGATGGAAGAATTCATGGTAATTTAGGTATTGGTTATAGAAAATTAACTGATGATAATTCAATGATGTATGGCGCAAATACTTTTATTGATGCAGACACATTCGAAGGACACAGGAGATTGGGATATGGACTTGAAGCAAAAGCATCGTTATTAGATCTATCTTTAAATCGATACCAAAAGATAACAAATATGAAAACTATTGATGGAACAGATGAACAAATACTTAGTGGCTGGGATTACTACTTAACCACTCAAGTTCCTTATACACCCTGGGCAAAATTTAGTTTTAAAGGTTATAAATGGGAGGGTGAAAAAACTTCGAGAGATTCAAAAGGAAATAAATATATTTCAGAATTAAATATAAACCCCTCATTACAATTGAACTTATCAATGGATGACTCTTCTCTTCCTGGTGTAGATGATGTTTTGGAAGCTGAACTATTATTTGTTCATCCACCTAGAGAAAATATAAGAACGATGGATGAAGGATTTTCTGATGTAGCTTTTGAAAAAGAGGATATGCAAGCAAAATTATATGAAAAAGTTCGAAGAAATAACGATTTAACTATAGAAATCCAGGGTTCAGTAATAATTACAAGTCAATAATATGAGAAATATTTTTTTTATAATTTTATTTATATTAACTTTTTTTAACACAAGGTCTTTTGCACTTGAAGCTGAGGCAACAACTTATCAAATTACAATAACAAGAATTGAAATTTGTGACAGCACCAGCACTGATGCCTCATGTAATAATCCTATAGTTTTATATTCTGGTAATTCTGGGTCTATTGATATTGCATCTACTTCTGCTGGTGCAGCAGCAGCAAGTTTAGGAGATTTATCAAAAGTTGAATTTGGAAAAACTTATACTTATTTTCAGATTACAATGAATAGAGCTTTTACAGTTGCTGGTAGTGTTACAAGTGGAGCAACAACTTGCTATACTATTGCAAGTTCAACTGGAACCACCAGTAAAAATGGAATAGGAAGCAAAACTTCAGGAGCTGCAGTTGCTGGAACTTATTATGCAGGTATTCCAGCTGGTACAAGTCATGGAGATGTAATGAACAGCACTACAGCTGGTGATGGAACAGGAACAGACTCAGCAACAGGAACAGTTGATGCTGGTGATGCTTTTTTTGAGTATAGAGAAGCACTTTCGAAACCATTTACTATGGAGGCTGGAAAAATTCCAACAGTTAAAATTGCTTTTGGAACATCAACTGCATTAGGATATTTAGAAAAAGCTGGATTAGCAACCGATTGCACTGGAACCGCTGCTGCAGATCAAGGTTTTTATGCAAACCGACCTGATGTAGTTCTTACACTTGAGTAATTAATTTACTTTAACAAATCTTGAAGTTTTTTTTCTTTTTCTAAAGCTCTAACTTCATCATAACCACCAATGTGTTGATCATCAAAAAATATTTGTGGAATAGTTCTTTTTCCATTAGCTTTACTAATCATCTCGTCCATCGCACCTTCAACTTTTGCAATATCTATTTCTGTGTAAGTTGCATTGTTTCTAGTTAATAATCTTTTTGCTGCTTCACAATAATTACACATTGGACCAGTATAAATTGTTATTTTTCTCATAAACTATAAATAATCACCTTTTTTAATTTTACTAGTTATTTGTTTTCGAGAATATTCAAATTTTTTTCTATGTTTAATGCTTTTTTGATTTACTCTTTTTCTCCACAATCTAAACGAGGATGGTTTAAGTGACCGTCTCATAATTTTAATGACATCAGACTCTCGATAACCTGTTCTTTTTTCAATTTCTTCAAAAGTGATCCTATCTGCCCATGCGGCCCATATGACCCAATCTGGACTTTCTAGATTTGGCTCGGGATTTTTGACGCGGGTGACTGGCCTGTGACCTTTTTTTTTCATAAATCCTTTATATTTGAAAAAAAACAATAATGCATTTTTTTTAAGATCTGATATATTTGATTCTGATAGTCCTTCTTAGCCATCTTTAGCTCCCGGTTTTTAAGGACTATCTTTTTTTTTATGCTCCCCTTAGATTTTATCCTATTTTTACAAATTATAATTTTTTTATTCA
>CACMOQ010000017.1 GCA_902615445.1 uncultured Pelagibacteraceae bacterium
GCATCTTGGAAGTTAACAACGTAAGTAAATCATTTGGCGGCGTTAAAGCAAATGTTGATATATCGATGAATGTTGAGAAAGGAAAAATAGTTGGTTTGATAGGACCAAATGGTTCTGGCAAGACAACTTTATTCAATTCTATTGTTGGTACTTATCCAATAGACAATGGTTCTATTAAGTTTAATGGTAAAGAGGTTTCAGAATTACCAGTTCCAGTTATTGCAAAACTTGGTTTGTTGAGAACTTTTCAGCAAACACGAATTTATGGAAAATTAAATTGTGTAGAAA
This sequence comes from uncultured Pelagibacteraceae bacterium, assembly GCA_902615445.1. Lineage (GTDB taxonomy): Bacteria > Pseudomonadota > Alphaproteobacteria > Pelagibacterales > Pelagibacteraceae > Pelagibacter. The sequence continues at coordinate 289 of CACMOQ010000017.1, forward strand.
ATATGTTAATTAGTCACAAAGGGAGTGATGCAAGTATATTTACAATATTTTCTAAAATACCAAAAGATCTTACAGAAAAGGCTGAAAATTTACTAAATTTTGTTGGTTTATATCAAAAGAGAAATTTACGTGCAGGGGATTTATCTTTTGGTCAACAGAAGCTGTTAGAATTAGCAATGGCATTAATGAATGAACCAGAAATGTTATTATTAGATGAACCCACAGCTGGAATCAATCCAACTTTAATTAATGGAATTATTGATAGATTAATAAAAGTAAATCAAGATTTTGGTATCACATTATTAGTAATTGAACATAATATGAAAGTAATTATGCAATTGGCTGAGGATATTTTTTGCTTAGCACATGGGAAGATGCTTGCAAATGGTTCACCAAATGAAATTAAAAATGATAAGCGTGTTGTAGATGCTTATTTGGGAGCTCAATAATGTCTAATCAGTATGAAGTTTTAGGTAAAGCCCCTGGTGTTAAAGATTTACAAAATTTATCTCCAAGCAATGTTCATCTGACAATAAAAAATCTCAATGCTGGTTATGGGAAAATGGAAATTCTCCACAATTTCGATCTTTGTGTTAGCAAGGCTCAATCACTTTGTTTAATAGGACCAAATGGTGCTGGTAAATCAACTATTCTTCATTCAATTTATGGATTTACCAATATTTTCTCTGGAAAAATTGAAATTGATGGTAAAGAAATTACCTCATTAACTCCAGCTGAAAAACTTAAATCAGTTGGTATAGCTTATATTCTTCAAGATAACTCTGTATTTCCTGATATGACGGTTGAGGAAAATTTGTTAATGGGAGGTTACATTAAAGATAAAACAGATGAGTCTTTTGAGGAAGCTGAAAGAATTCTTCAAAAATATGAGAGACTAAGAAATAGAAGAAATCAACCAGCTAAAGTATTGTCTGGTGGTGAAAGAAGATTACTAGAAATTTCAAGAGCATTAGTCATGAAGCCCTCAGTCTTATTGGTAGACGAACCCTCAATTGGATTAGAACCAAGATATATTGAAATGGTGTTTGAAATTTTAAGAGACCTTCAGGAAAATGAAAAAAAAACAATTATTCTAGTTGAGCAAAATGCGAAGAAAGGTTTAGAGTTTGCTGACATTGGTTATGTTTTAGTATCGGGACAAACTGCAATCGCTGGTAAAGGAGATGAGTTATTAAATAATCCTGATGTTGGTCGCCTATTTTTAGGCGGATAATGATTGACTCAAAATATTTTTTAAAAGGATTTGCTTCTATCAGAGGGGTTAGAAGTCCAGCAATAGCATTAGGTGCAAGTTTCATTGCAATTGGAGCACTTTTAAAAAATATTGGATTTACTATTCAAGAAAGTATTTTTTCAACTTTCTTAACATATGCATTACCCGGTTCACTAGTGATGGCAGAGTCAATGATAATAGGTGCATCGTTAATAAATATTTTTATTGCTGTTTGGTTGGTTAACGCAAGGCTTTATCCAATGACAGTTTCTTTAATGCCTTTATTAATGCATAAATCCCAACCAAAATGGAAATATTATCTGTCTTGTCATTTTATTGCTGTGTCTTCTTGGCTGATAATGAAAGATAATTATGAGCAGATAAATAAAGAGTCTAGAATAGATTTTTGGATAGGAATTGGTGTAGCAACCTGGTCAGTAGCAATTTTTTCAACAGTTATCGGATACCTGGCCTCTGATTTTTTAAATGAAGATGTTTTAATTGGATTAGCAATTATCAATCCGATTTATTTTACTTGTATGATGGTTGGTGCAATGAAAACAATTAAAATAAGCTTATCTATAATCTTAGGTACAATTCTGGGCCCTGCTTTTTATTTTGTTTCTCCTGAATGGTGTATTTTATTTGGTGGTATTACAGCTGGAACTGTAGCGTTTCTAATTGGAGAAATAAATGACAAGTAATATAGTTTTAGTAATTTTAATAACTTCTTTTGCAACATTTTTATCAAGATTTTTGGGAGTTTTAAGTTCTGAAAACATTAAAGAAACCTCTAAAATATTTAGATGGTTTAATTGTTTAGCCTATTCAACATTAGCAGCTCTGATCGCTAGAATTGTTATTTTTCCATCTGGACTATTGTCAGAAGTAGATTATTTTGTAAGAATAATTGTGGTGATTTTATCTATTGGACTGTTCTTTATTACTAAAAAAAATTTAGTTTACCCAACAATTTTCTCTGCTATCATACTTTCACTTTTTAATAGCTATCTATGAAAAATGAAATTGAAGGATTTGATATTAATCAACACGAAAAATCATCAAGAATTGTAAATATTGATATATCTGATGAAATAATTAATAAATTAATATTTCCATTTAATAAATTTGATTTAACTGCATTAGAGTATAAACCTTTTACAAGGTTTACAATTGCAAAAAGTTTTGACGATTTGAGCAATAACAAATTGTCTAAACTTTTAAACGAGATAATTAAAGACCGTGCAACAGGATGCTTTATAATAAAACCAAAAAATATTACCTCGAAAATTGATGATATTTTTTTAGTAAAACTTTCAACTGCTATAGTTCATTTAATTGGAAAGCCAAACCATGATGCAATGGCAGGAAAATATTACGCAAGATTCCATGTCAAACACGAAGATAAAAGCGACTCTTACTTAAGAAAAGCCTACACAAATATGGATCTTCATACTGATGGTACCTACGTTAAGGAAAAAACTGATTGGCTTTTAATGTCAAAAATTGAGGAAAAAAATGTCCAAGGTGGAGAGACTGCAATGCTACACCTTGATGATTGGGAGCATTGTCAGGAATTGTATAATGACCCGGTAGCTAAAGAGGATTTTATTTGGGGTTCACCAAAAAGTAAAAATGTTGGTTATAAGGTTGAACATCCTGTTTTTTCATCTGATGAGAAAGGAAGAGCACAAATTTCCTATATAGATCAGTTCCCTGAACCTAAAAATATGAAACAAGGGGTTTTTCTTCAAAAACTATCAGATAGTTTAGAGGAGAGTTCAAATAAAGTTATTACTGAACTTCCTGTTGGATCAGCAGTTGTTGCTAATAATTATTTTTGGCTACATGGACGAAAACCTTTTAAAGAAAATAAAGAATTAAGTAGAGAGTTATTAAGAATTAGAGGTTCTTTTTTTATTAATTAATATAAATTAATCATTATAGAATATTTATGAAATTAGGTTTTATAGGAACAGGAAAAATAACATCATCTGTTATATCAGGGGTATGTACTTCTAAAATAAATTATAAAAAGATATTTATTTCATCACGAAATATTCGTGTAGCAAAAGGATTAAAAAGAAAGTTCAAAAAAATATACATAGAAAAAAATAATCAAAAAATTGTTGATAATTGTGAATGGATATTTTTAGCAGTTACACCTGTTGTTGGTCATAAAATTATAAAAAATTTAAGATTTAGATCTAACCAGACAATTATAAGTTTTATTTCAACCATAAATCTTTCTGAACTTAGGAGAATGGTAAAAGTTAAAGCTGATTTAGTAAGAGCTATTCCACTTCCTCCCATATCTCTAAAAAAAGGACCAGTGCCTATTTGTCCCCCAAATAAAAAAGTTAAAAATTTTTTCAATAAAATTGGATCAACTATTGAAATTAAAAATGAAAAACTATCAATTAATTTTTGGTCAACATCAGGAATGATGGCATCCTACTATGAAATATTAAATGTTATGAGTGGTTGGCTTATTAAGAAAGGCATTAAAAGGGCTGATGCGCAAAAATATATAACCACTTTATTTTTAGCTTTATCTGAAGATGCAGTCGTTAATTCAAAAAAAGAATTAAAATATCTTGTTAAAGAATCTCAAACACCAAAAGGTTTAAACGAACAAGGTTTAAAGGAAATGAATAAGAGAGGAACTTACAAGTCTGTTATAAACACACTTAATAGTATTCATAAAAGATTAAACAAATAATTAATGTCAGAAAATATTTTAGAAATAAATAATCTTTCAAAATATTTTGGTGGATTGGCAGCAGTATCGGGTTGTTCTTTAAAGGTTAAAAAGGGAACTATAACCGGAATAATTGGTCCTAATGGTTCTGGAAAAACAACTTTATTTAATTTGATAGCAGGAAACTTAAAATGTTCATCTGGGAGCGTGATATTCAATAATGAAAATATTACAGATATTCCTGCATATGAATTATTTTCCAAAGGTTTACTTAGAACTTTTCAAATTGCACATGAATTTACAAATTTATCTGTTTTAGAAAATTTAATGATGGTGCCAGGTAATCAGTCAGGAGAACAATTAATAAATGCAATATTTAAACCTTCATTAATTTTAGAGGAGGAAAATATAATAAAACGAAAAGCAATCGAAGTCATAGAGTTTTTAAATTTAGGACATTTAAGAAATGAGTTGGCAGGAAACTTATCTGGTGGTCAAAAAAAATTACTAGAACTTGGCCGAACAATGATGGTTGATGCAAAGTTAGTTTTATTAGATGAGGTTGGAGCAGGTGTAAATAGAACATTACTCAAGGATTTAGGTACCGCTATTGAAAAACTCAATAAAGAAAAAGGTTATACATTTTGTATGATTGAACATGATATGGATTTTATAGGAAGACTATGTGATCCTGTAATTGTGATGGCTGAAGGTTCAGTTTTGTTTGAAGGTTCAGTTGAGGATGCAAAAAAAGACGAAAGAGTAATCGAAAGTTATTTAGGAAGAGGATCGAAAATCAAAGATAATTAAACATGGCATTTTTTGAAGGAAATAAAATGACTGGAGGATATGGAAATGGTCCAGATATAATCAATTCATGTTCAGTCAATGTAGATAGAGGAGAAATTGTTTCTATTTTAGGTCCTAATGGTGCTGGAAAATCAACGGCGATGAAAGCTATGTTGGGTTTATTAAATTTAAAATCTGGCTCAGTAATTATTAATGGCAAAGATATTTCAAAACTTTCTCCACAAGACAGAGTAAAAGAGGGCATCTCTTTTGTTCCCCAAACAAAAAATGTTTTTGCAGGCATGACAGTGGAAGAAAATTTAGAGATGGGTGCTTTTTTGATTAACAATGAATTTAAAGACACAATTGAGGAGATATTCGACTTGTTTCCAATTCTTAAAGAAAAAAAAAATCAATTAGTTGGTGAGTTATCTGGAGGACAAAGACAACAAGTTGCATTAGGTAGAGCTCTGATGATCAAGCCCTCTGTGCTAATGTTGGATGAACCAACTGCAGGTGTATCACCTATTGTGATGGATGAATTATTTGATCACATTGTAAAAGTAAAAAAAACTAATGTAGCAATTCTAATGGTTGAACAAAATGCAAAGCAGGCATTAAACATTTCTGACAGAGGATATGTTTTAGTAACAGGTGAGAATCGTCACTCTGGCACTGGCAAAGAATTATTAGAAGATCCTAGAGTACGAAGCTCTTTTTTAGGTGGTTAATATGGATTTTATAAACGCAATTATACTTTTATTGAATTATATTTTTGTTCCAGCTTTAGCGTATGGATCTCAGTTAGCACTTGGTGCGATTTTTGTTACTTTAATTTATGGAATTCTACGATTTGCAAACTTTGCTACCGGAGACATGATGTCTTTTGGAACAATGTTTGTAATTCTATTCACTTGGTATCTTCAGTCTTATGGAATTAGTTTTGGGGTTTTACCCACAGCTCTTTTAGCAATTCCTTTTGCGATTATTTTTATGGTTAGTTACATGCTAATAATAGATAAATTTGTCTTTAAATATTACCGATCAAACAAAAGCCCTCCAGTACAATTGGCAATGGTTAGCATTGGAGTAATGTTTGTTACTCAGGCAGTGGTTCGTATAATTATTGGTCCTTCAGATAGAAGATTTTTTGATGGAGAAAAATTTTTGATTAAAGCTGGTGAATTTAAAGAAATGACAGGATTGAATGAGGGTCTTGCAATAAAATCTACTCAAGTTATCACAATTATTGTTACATTAATTTTAGTTTCAACATTGTTTTGGTTTTTAAATAAAACTAAGACAGGAAAAAGTATGAGAGCATACTCTGATAATGAAGATTTAGCATTATTATCAGGTATCGATCCAAAAAAAATCGTCATGACCACTTGGGTCATAGCGGGTATCCTTGCTACAATTGGTGGTACTTTGTATGGTTTAGATAAAAGTTTCAAACCATTTACTTACTTTAATAATATGTTACCAATATTTGCTGCAGCTATCGTAGGTGGTATTGGTAATCCATTTGGAGCTTTTCTAGGAGGTTATGTAATTGCTTTTTCAGAAATACTTCTAACATATGCCTATAAGAAATTTTTCATGTATATATTACCAGAAAGCATGGAAACAGATGGCTTAATTCAGTTGCTTTCAACTGATTACAAATTTGCAGTATCTTTTTCAATATTGGTTATTGTCTTGCTGTATCGTCCATCTGGAATATTTAAAGGAAAAGTATTGTGAGAAAAAATTTAAATATCATTGCAGCTTACAGTATTATGATGGGATTAATTATCCTTGTGGGTATATTCCAGTCTTGGAATATTGCTCTATCGATATTTAATCTTTGTCTGATATCAGCTGTTATGACGATGGGCGCTAATATTCAATGGGGTTATGCTGGTTTAATTAACTTTGGAATAATGGGTTTTACAGCTTTAGGGGGTTTAGCGGCAGTTTTAATTTCTGTTAACCCAGTTCAAGAGGCATGGAGTGCAGGGGGTACTAACATTCTGTTAAGTCTATTTCTCATCATTGGAATTGTTTTAATTGTTAGATTTGTGCTCAAAAAATATCAAAAAACTAAAATTAGAAATTATGTTATCGCTGCAATAATTATTTTAGGAATTATTATTATACGATTGGTTTCTGAGCCTGGTATTGAAGCAATTGAGGAAGTAAATCCAGCAAGAACTGGATTTTTAGGTGGGCTAGGGCTTCCAATAATTTTTTCTTGGATTGTAGGCGCTTTTTTTTGCAGGGGGGCTAGCTTTTGTCATAGGAAAAGTAGCGTTGGGCTTAAGAGCTGATTATTTAGCGATCGCTACATTATTGATATCAGAAATAGTGATAGCAATCATCAAACATGAAGATTGGCTTACAAGAGGTGTAAAGAATGTAATTGGTTTAAAACGACCCGCACCTTATGAGGTAAACTTACAACAAACAGATTGGTTCATAAATTTAGTTGAAAAATTTAATTCAGGAAAATTAGTTTTGATTTCTGATATTACTGAAAGACAAGCAGCTCTTAATCAATTTGTAATTGAAGGATCATCAATATTTGTGAAACTTTGTTATTCAGGATTATTTTTAGTTGTTGTAATTATTCTTTTAATCTTAACTCAAAAAGCTCTTTACTCTCCTTGGGGTAGAATGATGAGAGCTATCAGAGATAACGAGGAAGCTGCCAACGCTATGGGAAAAAATGTAGTCAAACAACATTTGTTAATTTTTGTTTTAGGTTCAGCAATAGTTGGAATTGCAGGAGCTATGCTTGTGACACAAGATGGATTATTTACACCAGGAAGCTACAGACCTTTGAGATACACTTTTTTAATTTGGGTAATGGTTATTGTTGGTGGAAGTGGGAATAATTTTGGTGCAATTCTTGGAGGTTTTGTAGTTTGGTTCTTGTGGATTGAAGCTGCACCAATAGGATTGTATTTGGTTAATCTAACAACAGCAGGTTTAGACGATACACATTTTTTAAAGGTGCATTTAATTGAAAGCGTTCCTTATTTTAGATTTTTAATGATGGGAATAGGTTTATTACTGATAATGAGGTACAGGCCAAAGGGTATACTTCCTGAAAAAATAGAAATAAAATAAGTTTATGAAATATATTATTACAGGCGCTGCTATTGCTTGGGCTTTATATATGGCTGATAAATATTTATTTTTTTAAAAAAAAACCCCCAACAAATTAATGTTGGAGGTTTAAATTTTAATATAAATTATCTTTGCTTCTTAGTTTTGAATTTTCCGCCTTTAACTTCTTGTTCTAAGAAAGAACCTTCAGCTTCACCGACGCCAGTAAAAGTTACTCCAGTTGCACCTTCGTAGTTAACTTTTTTACCTTTAGCTAATAAATCTAAACCTTTTTTGAGCTCACCTGGGTAAATTTTTGTTCCAGGTCCATTAGCAACATCCATCACATTTTTTGCAATTGATGCTCTATCAGCAGATCCACCTGCTTGCATTGCTAAAACAATCAAAGCAGCTGCATCGTAAGACTCACCAGTGTAAGGACCAGAGCTATCAATTCCAGCAGCCTTTGCTACTCCAGCAAAAACACCTGAACCTTTTCCTGTTGATCCTGGCATTGAACCA
>CACMOQ010000018.1 GCA_902615445.1 uncultured Pelagibacteraceae bacterium
AATTTCTAAATTTGCCCCCAAACATGCACAAGTTCTTATTATAGCAGCTGTATTTTGAGGTATATCTGGTTCAAATAATGCAATTTTTGGCCCAAGATCTATTGATTTCTGTGTCATTCTATCAGTAGTAAATTCAGTATTTTATATTATATGAATTCTTATATTTAAGTAGAAAAAATCAAGATTGAGTATATTTAATAATTATTAATGTCAGAAAAAAAAGTTAAAAGAAGGGATTTTTTATTTACAGCTACCTATGCTGTTGGAGCAGTAGGTGCTGCAGCTGTTGTGTGGCCTATGATAGACCAAATGAATCCAGATGCATCTGTTAAAGCATTGGCTAGCACAGAAGTTGATATTAGTTCAATGAACCCTGGAAAAACTATTACGGTATTATGGAGAGGTAAGCCGGTTTTTATTAGAAGAAGGACGCAAGAGGAAATTGCTGAGGCAAAGGCAGTTAAATTGGAAGATTTAAAACATCCTGAAAAAGATGAAGATCGAGCTAAAGATCCAGAGTGGCTCGTAATGCTTGGTGTCTGCACACATTTAGGGTGTGTGCCCTTAGATCAAAAAGGAGACTACAATGGTTGGTTCTGTCCGTGCCATGGATCACATTATGATACGTCTGGTAGAATAAGAAAAGGTCCAGCACCAACAAATATGGAAATACCTGAATATAAGTTTGTAAATACAAATACAATTAAAATTGGATAAATTTATGAGTGATCACGAATATACCCCTAAGTCAAAATTTGGAAAGTGGTTTAATGATAGATTACCTTTGCTTACATTAGCGAGCCATCTGACTGATTATCCTACGCCAAAAAACTTAAACTATTGGTGGACATTTGGTGGAATACTTACTTTCTGTTTAATAACCCAAATCGTAACGGGACTAGTTTTGGCAATGCATTACATTGCTCATGCAGATATGGCATTCGATAGCGTAGAGCATATTATGAGAAATGTAAACTATGGATGGTTAATAAGGTATATTCACGCAAATGGAGCTTCAATGTTTTTCTTAGCAGTATATATACATATATTTAGATCATTATTTTATGGATCTTATAAATCTCCCCGGGAGATTATTTGGATCATAGGTATAATAATATATTTACTCATGATGGCAGCAGCTTTCTTAGGTTATGTTCTTCCATGGGGGCAAATGAGTTTTTGGGGAGCAACTGTTATAACTAATTTATTTAGTGCTATTCCACTTGTTGGTGAAGGTATAGTAACCTGGTTATGGGGAGGTTATTCGGTTGACAATCCAACATTAACTAGATTCTTTACACTGCACTACTTAATTCCCTTCTTAATATTAGGTTTAGTAGTGTTGCATATATGGGCCTTGCATGTTCCAGGTAATAATAATCCTGTTGGGATTGATATTAAAAAACCGTCTAAAGATACTGTTCCATTTCATCCTTACATAGTAATCAAAGATGGTTTTGCTCTACTCATGTTTATGATTGTTTTTGCATTCTTTGTTTTTTACACCCCAAATATTCTAGGACATGCAGACAATTACATTGAAGCAAACCCATTGGTAACTCCTGCGCATATAGTCCCAGAATGGTACCTTTTACCATTTTATGCGATATTAAGATCTGTTCCAGATAAACTTTTGGGTGTAGTTGCGATGTTGTCAGCAATTCTTATTCTAGCGGCTTTACCTTGGCTTGATACATCTAAAATTAGATCTGCAGTCTTTAGACCATTATACAGACAATTTTATTGGATCTTGGTCGCTGACGTTTTGATTTTAGGTTATGTAGGTGCTATGCCAGCTGAAGGATTGTATTTATTAGTTGCAAGAGTGGCTACGGCCTACTATTTCCTACATTTTTTAGTTGTTCTACCAATTTTAGGTTATAAGGAGAAAACTTTACCTGTTCCATTAAGTATTACTGAGCCTGTGCTAGGTGGATCTCCTAATTTAGCTATGGCTAAGAACAAGGAAAATTTTAAAGATTAGTGAAAAATTTTTTAAGAATATTTTTAATCACGAGTTTAGTTTTTGGACTTTCTGTAAAATCTAATTCAGCTGACAAGATTGAATACTTAACAACTGATTGGAGTTTTAAAGGTCTTTTTGGAAAGTTTGATAGGGGAGCATTACAAAGAGGTTATCAAGTTTATACTGAGGTATGTTCGTCTTGTCACTCTATGAAATATCTAAGTTATAGGAATTTAGCCGAAAAGGGTGGACCAGAATTTTCGATAGCAGAAGCTAAAGCGATAGCTGCATCTTTTGAGGTCACTGATGGACCTAATGATGATGGGGAAATGTTTACAAGACCAGGCAAATTATCTGACAAATTTGTAATGCCTTATGATAACGTTAAAGCAGCTCAAGCTGCAAATGGCGGTGCATATCCACCAGATATGTCAGTGCTCGTCAAAGCAAGAGGAGGTGGGGTCGATTACATCTACTCTTTACTTCAAGGTTATGAAGATCCACCAGTTGGGATGAGTTTAGATGATGGAGTTTATTATAATAAATATATGTATGGTAACAAAATAAAAATGGCCAATCAGCTTTCTGACGGGCTCGTTGAGTATGGAGATGGTACAACAGCATCAGTTGAACAAATGTCAAAAGATGTTACTACATTCTTAATGTGGGCAGCAGAGCCACATCTTGAGTCACGTCACCAGATGGGCTTTAAGGCGATAGTTTATTTAATTATTTTAACAATTTTGGTTTATTTTAGCATGAAAAAGATATGGTCACGTATTGAAACGGAAGTTTAAAACGTCGCCATCTTTCACAATATAGTCTTTTCCTTCAAGTCTCATTTTACCGTTTGATTTTGCATTCAACCAGCCATCATTTGAAATAAAATCATCATATGAAATAGTTTCTGCTCTAATAAAACCTTTCTCAAAATCTGTATGAATTTCTCCAGCAGCTTGAGGAGCCTTGCAATTTTTTTCTATTGTCCACGCTCTAGTTTCCTCAGGGCCAGAAGTGAAATAAGTGTCAAGTTCAAGGATTTGATACCCTTTTTTAATTAACATATTTAACCCTGTCTCTTTTAATCCAATCATTTCCATATAATTTTTTTTTTCGTGTACGTCTAAATTATTAATTTGATTTTCTATATCTGCTGAAATAATTAACGAATTATCACTTCCAAATTTTGAGATAAATTTATTAGTATAATCGTTTCCATTTTGAATACTTTTTTCATCAACATTACATACAAATATTTTAGGTTTTAAAGATAATAGTCCACTTTGATTAATCTGTTTTTTTTCAAACTGAGACTTCAAACTTGAGATATCTTTATCATTATTTATACAGTCTAGACTTGTTTCAAGAATTTTTAATTGAATGCTCTCTAAGTTTTTTTTATTATTTTTCTCTAATCTTTTTTGTATAGACTCAAGATCAGCTAACATCATTTCAGTCTCAATTATCTCCAAGTCTCTAACTGGATTTACATTTGGATTTACATTTTGAATATCACTAGAGTCGAAGCATCTTATAAGATGTATGATTGCATCAACCTCTCTAATGTGAGAGAGGAATTTATTTCCTAAACCTTCACCTTTTGATGCTCCTTTTACTAAACCAGCAATATCAACAAATGAAATAGTTGTGTTGATAATTTTTTTTGAATTTGAAATTTTCGCTAAATTTTTCAGTCTAATATCTGGAACAGGAACGACACCAACATTTGGTTCTATTGTGCAAAATGGAAAATTTGCAGCTTGTGCTTTGCTTGAATTTGTCAATGCATTAAATAAAGTTGATTTACCAACATTTGGCATTCCAACTATTCCACATTTAAAACTCATTATTTATTATTAACTGTACTAGAAAATAGGTCTAATTTTTTATCAACAAGAATAGAAATTGATTCAGTAATATTTTCAGTAATTTTGTCTATACCAATAGTTTCATCATCATTAAAATTTTGTAGAACATAATCTGCAACTTCCATTGAGTCTTTTGGTTTACCAATTCCTATTCTAACCCTTGAATAATCTTTACCAATAAATTTATCGATGGAGGCAACTCCGTTATGACCTGCGCTTGATCCTCCAAATTTAGTTTTGATTTTTCCAAATTCTACATCTAAATCGTCATGAAAAACAATTACATCTTGTGCATCAATCTTAAAATACTCAATTAATTCTCTTATACAAATCCCTGAGTTGTTCATAAATGTCAATGGTTTAATAGCATAAACTTTTTTACTGGCTATATTTCCAGTTGTAAGAAGACCTTTAAATTTAGGTTTTTGTTTAGACAAATTAAATTTTTTATTAATACAATCTATAATTTTGAAACCAACATTGTGTCTATTATTTTCACTGTCAGGAGTTGGATTACCTAATCCTACAAATAAAATCATGAGTTAACTAAGCTTAATTTCAATTTTTATTATTTATTTTTTTTCTTCAGGAGGTTTTTTTTCAGCAGATTTTTTTTCATCAGGTTTTTTGTCGTCACCTTCTTTCTTATCTCCTTTAGATGAATCTGCAGAAGTTTTATCACCATCTGCTGCAGCTTCAACTCCTTCTTCACCCTCTGTTGCTTCAGCCTCTGCTGGTTTTTCTGGTTCTTTAATTACTGTTGGGGCTGCAAGGGTTGCTATAACAAAGTCCCTCCCTTGAATAGTTGGTGTTACTTCAGGGTCTAATTTGATAGATGAAATTTTAAAACTTTCCCCGATATCAACTCCTTCAAGATCAATTGTCAAGTTTTCTGGTATTTTTTCACTTGGACAATTTAATTCTACTTTTCTTCTAACTATATTCAATACTCCACCTCTTTTAAGACCTGGTGACTTTTCATGATTAATAAAATTAACTGGCACTTCAATTTTTATTTTTACTCCAGGCAATATCCTTAAAAAGTCCACATGAATGGGCTCGTCGCTTAAAATGTGATATTTAACTTCTCTTGGCAAAACATTTTGTGTCTTCCCATCTATTTTTAATGTAATTATGTTTGACAAAAAGTTTTCTTTATCAATTAAATTTTTTAATAATTTTTTTGAAACAGATACTTTTTGATTATCTTCTTTTCCTCCATATATAATACCAGGGACATTTCCACTATTTCTAATGGAATTTAGTTGACCCTTAGTCGTAGTATTTCTGACATTGACTTCTAATGAATTCATAAAAAAGAGTTTTTTAAACCATGTTTATAAATAATCAAGGTAATTATTTAAATAAATCAGATACTGAAGTAGAATTAGATATTCTTTTAATTGCTTCACCCATGAGGCTTGAAATTGGTAAAACTTCGATATTTTTAACATTTTTAGTTTTTTGACTGTTATCAATTGTGTCGGTAATTACCAAGTTTTTTATAACTGAATTTTTAATTTTCTTAACAGCGTCTCCACTAAGAACTCCATGTGTTATGTAGACATAAACTTCTTTCGCTCCTCGTTGCTTTAAAGCCTTAGCAGCATTGACAATAGTACCACCAGAATCAATTATATCGTCAACTATTACACATGTTTGATTTTTTACATCTCCGATTACATTCATCACTTGCGATTGACCAGGTTTTGGTCTCCTTTTATCAACAATTGCCAATCCAACATTGAGAAGTTTGCCAAGAGCTCTCGCTCTTTCGGTACCACCTACATCAGGTGCTACACAAATAATCTTTTTACTTTTAATTCTTTTCCTAACATGTCTTGCAAATATTGGTGTTGAAAAAAGATTATCTACAGGTATATCAAAAAAACCTTGAATTTGACCAGCATGCAGATCAACTGTTACAACTCTATCTGCACCTGCTTTTGTAATTAAATTTGAAACCAATTTAGCTGATATAGAAGTTCTTGGGATAACCTTTCTATCCTGTCTTGCATATCCAAAATACGGAATTACAGCTGTAATGTTTTTTGCTGAAGATCTCTTAAGGGCGTCTATACACAACAATAATTCCATTAAGTTATCATTTGCTGGAGATGATATAGACTGAACAATAAAAATACTATTACCTCTAATATTTTCATTTATTTCGATGTATATTTCACCATCTGCAAATTTTCTAATACTTGAGTTCACAAGTTTAGTCTTTAAATACTTTGCGATATTTTTACTGAGTATTTTATTGCTATTTCCGGTTAACAGTTTCATTGAAAACTTTAATTAATCATAATTATTGAAATATTTCTACCATAATCAGCATGTTTTAATCTTAATGATCTTCGTGCGCTAAAAAAATTATTTTTATCATCAAAAGTATCAATTTTAATGGCTTCAATATTTGAAATTTTGTTTAATTTAAGTCGGGATTTAATAAAATTAGGTAGATTAAAATGGAGACTATTTTTTATATCTTTAAAGAAGACTTTATTTTTTTTGTCTTTTTTTAGGAACTTTTTTAGAAAATCAACTTTTACGTCATAGCTTTCAACTTGAATACACGGACCAATTGTTGCAATAATATTTTTTTCTTTGCACCCTTTATTTAACATAAACTTGATTACTTTAGTAATTATGTCTTTGTAGGCACCTTTCCATCCAGCATGAATTGCAGCTATCATGATCTTTTTTTTATCAAATAATAGTATTGGAGCACAATCCGCAGTCAATATTGCTATAGGTATTTGTTTCTGATCAGTAATAACAGCGTCTGCTTTAATTTTTTTTTTGCTAAATTTAAAATTATTATTTATATAAATAATTTTGTTACTGTGTGTTTGATGCATTAAGAAAATATCTTTAGAATTTTTATTAATTTTATTTTTGGCAATTTTTAAATTCTTTTTGATCCTTGATTTGAAATCATTAGAACCAGGCCCACAATTTAAGCTTTTATAAATTCCGCTTGATTTACCTCCAATTCTATTAAAGAAACCATGGTTAATTTTTTTTTGTTTAGATAATATCTTAGAAGTGATCAATTTTAAAAACCAAGATTGAATTTAATTTCTTTATTTTTAATAAACATTACTTTGAATAAAGTGCCCATTTGTTTTTCATCAATAAGTCTATTTAATCTATAAAAGATATCTGCTTTTTTTGAGAAGTTTTTATTTCTAGATAATAACTCTGCTCTTTGTTTGATGCCCATTTTAATTAAAAAATTCCTTTGAGTGTTCAAATTATTATCTAATCCACCTAATTTTTGAGTAAATTTTTTGAATAATTCAAAATTTATATTGTGTGTAATATCTACTCCCCCAATATTGTCTAAAATATTGGCAAATTTGTGATTAGAAACTGCTTGCAAAGTATTTTTCATTTTTTTTTCAAGATACCCGTAATCTATTATTAACAATCCTCCAGTGTTTTTTTTAATTATATTTGAAATTTTTTTTAAATAATCAAGACCAGACTCAGAATATTCGATAAAGTTTTGATTATGTGAAATTTTGAAATTTAGCCTTTTCTCGATCTTCTCTATATCAGTTTTTTTCTCAATAAATGACGCTTTGGAGTAATTCTCAAAATTGACAAATTTCTCGTACCAAATATTTCTCTGTTTTCTTAATTGCTTGATCGGCATTGCGTCAAAAAATTCATTTGCAATAAATATACTTGGTTTTTTTTTAATCTTACTTATTTTAGAAATCCAATTAACTTTGGATTTTGATAATTTTTCTTTTTGTATCCTTATCAAGACTGGGCTTTTTTCATGAACAATAATATTACAAGATTTTTGAAAAGAAGGAAAATTTTGAAAACTTTCTATAAGTATTTTCATCATTTCACCATTTCCTGCACCAAGATCAATTAAATTAAACTTTTTTGGACTCCCTAGTTTTTTCCAAAAACTAATAATCCATATAGCTATCATTTCAGAAAAAAGTCTTGAAATGTTTGGCGCTGTGATAAAATCACCCTTTTTGCCAAAAGGACTCTTTTTCATGTAGTAACCAAATTTTTTATTATACAAAGATAAATCAATAAATTTATCTAAAGGAATTTTACCACTCTTTTTTATTTTCATATTTTTTAATGATTAAATATGTTCCAAATAGTAAAAATACAAAACTTATAATTTGTCCCATAGTGAGATTTAATAATAAATATCCTAATTGTTCGTCTGGTACTCTAAAAAATTCTATCACAAATCTAAAAATTGAGTAAAAAACCAGAAATAGTCCAGAAATAAATCCTGGCTTTTTATCAGTTGTTTTTTTGTAAAAATAGATCAAAATTAAAAAAAGAATTAGACCCTCGAAAAATGCTTCATATAATTGTGATGGGTGCCTAAACAAATTATCAACCTTAATAAATTTTACGCCCCAGGGTAAACTTGTTTCAATTCCATATAATTCTGAGTTTATAAAATTTGAAATTCTGCCAAAAAAAATTCCGATTGGGGCAACTAAAGAGACAATATCTAAATAACTAAAAAAGTTTTGTTGATTTTTTCTTGCAAACCAAATACTTATAATTATTATTCCTATTACGCCACCATGAAAAGACATTCCTCCATGCCAAATTTTTAGAGCATCTAT
>CACMOQ010000019.1 GCA_902615445.1 uncultured Pelagibacteraceae bacterium
ACAAAGTGGATCATTTAGAGAAAATGAGGTTGTAGATGATAGATTAATGGACACAGGAGAATTGGAGAAAGAAAGAGGAATAACAATTTTAGCTAAACCTGCATCAATTAATTGGAAAAACTCAAGAATAAACATTATTGATACTCCGGGTCATAGAGATTTTGCTGCTGAAGTTGAAAGAGTACTTAGTATGGCAGATGGAGCTTTACTTCTCATAGACTCTGCTGAGGGTGTAATGCCTCAAACAAAATTCGTCTTAGCAAAAGCATTAAAACAAGGTTTAAAACCAATTGTTATAATCAACAAACTTGATAAATCAGATCAAAGAGCTGATGAAGTTTTAAATGAAACTTTTGATTTATTTGTTAGCTTAGATGCCAATGAGAAACAACTAGATTTTCCCGTTTTATACGCTAGTGGGAGATCTGGATGGGCTGATTTAGAAATTGATGGTCCGAGAAAAAATCTAAATCCACTATTAGACAAAATTATAGAACATGTTAGGCCTGCAGAATTAGATAAGTCAAAACCTTTCGCTATGTTATCTACTCTTCTTTATGCTGACAGTTTTTTAGGAAGAAGTTTAGTAGGTAGAATTTCTCAGGGAACTGCTAAAGCTAATCAAGCAATTAAAGCGATCAACTTAAAAGGTCAAAAAGTTGATGAAGGTAGGTTAACCAAAATTTTTAGGTACGAGGGAACTAAAAAAGTTCCAATTGAAGTTGGTGAGGCGGGAGATATTGTTGTAATCGCAGGTTTAGAAAGGGCTAACGTTGCTGATACAATTTGTGATCCTGAGGTGAATAATCCTATTAAAGCTACTCCAATCGATCCACCAACAATGTCCATTACCATTACTGTGAATACGTCTCCTCTTGCAGGAACTGAGGGCAAAAAACTCACAAGCACTCAGATAAGAGATAGGTTGATCCAAGAGGCACAGAATAATGTTGGAATTACTTTTACAGAAAATGAGGGTAACGACTCTTTTGTTGTAAGTGGGCGTGGTGAATTAATGTTAGAAATTTTACTCACTCAAATGAGAAGAGAAGGTTTTGAAATGACTGTTAGTCCCCCAAAAGTTCTCTATAAAAAAGATGAAAATGGCAACAAACTTGAGCCAATAGAAGAAATAACTATGGATCTGGATGAGGAATACTCATCAAAAATTATTGACTCAATGAATAGAAGAAAAGGCAAATTAATAGAGTTAAAAGATACTGGTAAAAATAAAAAAAGATTAATCTTTCATGCACCAACAAGAGGTTTGATGGGATACACAAGTCGGTTTTTAACACTCACAAAAGGTAATGGTGTAATTAACAGAATTTTTCATGCATATGGACCATTTGAGGGTCAAATGGAGGGTAGGAGAAATGGTGCCCTTATTTCAATGGAACAAGGTAAAGCAGTTGCATTTGCAATATTTAATCTACAGGCTAGAGGTGAGATGTTTGTAACTCATAATGATCCTGTTTATCCAGGGATGATTGTGGGCTTATCTCCTAAGCCAGGAGATATGATTATTAACGTTATGAAGGGTAAAAAATTAACTAATATGAGAACACAAGGCACAGACGAAAATGTTGTACTTACTCCTGTAAGAAAAATGTCCATCGCTGAACAATTAAGTATGCTAAATGCTGATGAGGCTTTAGAAATCACCCCGGATTCTTGTAGATTAAGAAAAGCAATTCTCGATCCACATGAAAGAAAAAGAAGTGAAAAATCAGGCGCTGCGGCCTAATTGAAAATATTATCAACTAAATACAAACCTAAAGCAACACAAGGACCAATTCCAAAAGCAAATAATAAGGTACCTGCCCCAACAGTTCCACCTAAGTACCATCCAATACTTACAACAGAGATCTCTAAAAATGCTCTTACAGCAGCGACTGGTAAATTTGTTTTTTTTTGGAGGCCAATCATCAAACCATCTCTTGGTCCAGCTCCAAGATTAGATACTAAATAAATACCTCCACCAATCCCAACTGTGATTACTGCAATTATTGCCAAAATTAATTGGTATAAGTAGTCAGATGGTGTTGGAACAAATTTTATACAAAGATCGATCATCAATGCAATAATGATTGCATTAAATATTGTACCCATCCCTGGTTTTTGGCCAAGCGGTATCCACAAAATTAAAACTGCAAGACTAATCAAAAATGTTATTGTTCCTATACTCAAATTAACATTTAAAGAAATACCTTGTGCTAAAACACTCCATGGAGAAGCACCTGTAATAGATACAATTAGTAAGCCTTCTCCAAGACCAAATAACATCAAACCAAAACACAAAAAAAAGAATGTAGAAAATTTTGGTTTAAAATTATAAGGCTTATCAGAACTCCAATTGACCCTTGGTATTTTCTTAATTTTTAAAAACATTTTAATAAGTTATTTCTATTGTTTAAAAATTCTATTAAACTATTTATAAAATGAAAAAAATTATAGTCATTTTATTTCTCCTGATTTATCCAACAAATTTAATAGCTCATATTGGACATTACATAAAATACAACAAAATTGAGATGGAGATTTTTCGAAATGGTGAGCTTATTGGTTATAATCATTATTTTTTCAATAGAAATGGAGCAGAAACTATTGTTACTAATCAAATTAAATTTGTAGTTAAACTTTTGGGCGCAACAGTTTTCCAAGTTGAGGGTTATAGTGAGGAAAAATATCTCAAAGATCAATTAGTTTCTTACAATTCTAAAACTTTACAAAATGACAAAAAAAAGTTTGTTAATTTAACGTTTAATCAAGAAAATAAAAAATTTAACATTAAGGGCTCTTCATATAATGGGGAAGCTTCAATTGATAGCGTGATTGGAAATTGGTGGAATCACAAAATTTTACAAGCAAGTTCTCAAATAAGTCCCATCTCAGGAAGTATTAAGGATCAAGTAGTAACTTTTTTAGGTAAAGAAAAAATAGATCTTTATGGAAAAGTTTATGATGTTGATCATTTTACACTGAAATCTAAAGACATAAGTATACCAAAAAATAAAAGATTAGATTTCGATATTTGGTATGATCGTAAAAATTTAATGATACTAAAAGTATCCTATTCAAGAATGGGTGACTGGGAATATAGATTAAAAAATTTTGATTAATTTATTTCAAGATTTTTTTAAATAAATCCTGTGCGCTTATCCATCCTGACTCTAATCTTGGTCCTACAAACCAATCAGCACAAACGCCCAGTCTTTTCCTAGAATCCCAATAGCTCTTAATTTTAAGTGGTCTCGAATTTGAAGAATATCTCCAGCCATGATTAAGTGAATAATAAATTTTTGTTTTTTTGATTTTTGAAAGTTTAAAAAATTTATCAATCATAATTTTTGAATTTTCTTTTTTATTATTCTTATTTTTATTAATTTTTTTATTTGCCCAATCAAATGTGCTTTGAAGGGTCCATAAATCATATTTTGATTTAAACCTTTTTTTTGAGTTTTCATTTCCAGCCCAACCAAGAATTGGATCTTCAAAAAGATAGCTACTATTTGAATTCTTACTTTTTTTAATAGCAATCATAGTAGTAATATTAGCATCCATTTTTATAGATTTATTAGAAAGTTTTTTTAATTGTGGAAAAGGACAGGTTAAAATAAGGTTTTTAAAGGATCTCATTTTTCCATCATCAAATAACAAATACCAGAGTTTGTTTTTATAATAGATTTTTTTTAATTCACTATGGTAGTTGCAATTAATTTTCTTAAGCAAATATTTACTAATATCATTGTTCCCATTTTTGCCAATTATTTTTAGATGTTTTTTATCCTCCTTTTTTTTTGAATTAAGAAAAACGTGTTTGCCATTCCATACCTTTAAAATTTTTTTTTTTATTAAATTTTTTGTAAATTTTTTAAATTCTTTGGTTTTTGGTGAAATATATTGGGTGCCATGATCAAAACCTGTTTTACCTTTTATTCTTTTAAAAGATGCACGACCCCCCGGGCCTCTTGCTTTGTCGAACAGAATTACTGAATATTTTTTATTTAGAAGATTTGCAATTGTGGATCCAGATATACCAGAGCCAATTATACAAAATTCGCTCATTTACCAGCAACAACCATTCCCTCTATTAACATGGTTGGTGAATTAGTTGCATATTTAAACTCCAAATCATTTGCTAAGGTGATATTTTGAAACATATCTTTAAAATTACCTGCTATGGTAATTTCATTTATTGGATATTTAAACTCACCGTTTTCAACCAAAAACCCTGTTGCTCCAACTGAATAATCTCCGGTCACAATATTACTTCCGTGTCCTATGGTTTCAGTAATATAGAGACTTTTTGAGTCTGAATTCAGTAAATCTTTGAAGGTAGTATTTCCATTTTCAAAATAAAGATTACTAGTTCCTCCACATCTTCCATTAGATTTAAGATTTAATTTTTTTCCATTGTATGTATCGATCAAATAATGTTTTAAAATTCCTTCATCCACTAGTTTAAGTGTGTCAGACTTTACACCTTCACTATCAAAATTTCTTGAGCCTAATCCTTTGGGTATATCAGGTTTGTCAAATACATTAATTTTATCTGAGAATATTTTTTGATTAACTTTATCTTTTAAAAAAGAAGTTCCTCTTGATATGGCTGATGAAAAAATAGCATTTGCAAAGGTACTTAATATGCCCTTAGCTATTCTTTTATCAAAAATTATAGCAATTTTTTCGCTCCCGATTTTTTTTGGATTTAATTTTCTAATAGTTTGATTAGCAGCTAGATTTCCTAATTTCTCTGCATCATCTAGGTCTTTAAGAAAACATTTGCTAGAATATTCGTAATCTCTTTCCATGCTTTTTTCATCTTTTGCAACTGTTACACTTGATGCTGTAAATGAAGATGTTTTGTAACCATCACAAAAACCTTCGCTATTAGCTAAAACAAAGTTAGATTTATTTTGAGTAAAACTAGATTCAGTATTGATGATTTTTTTATCGTTTGAAGCAGCGGCTTCTAATTTTTTTAAATAATCTATTTTTTGATCATTTGGTATATGACTATCATCATAAAGATCTAAATCTCTAACTTCTTTTGCTAATAAATCTTTGTCTGGTAAGGAATTGAATTCATCTTCAGGAGTATTTTTTGTAGTTTCGAAACATTTTTCGATCAAAATATTTAAATTATCGTTAAGCAAATTAGAGGATGATATTGATGATTTTTTTTTACCAATATAAGTTGTGATACTTATGCCTAGATCATCTGACCTGTTAGACTCATCTAATTTACTATTTCTAAAATTAACAGTTTCAGAAACTGAATTTTTTACAACAACACTTGAGTCTGTTGCACCTAATTTCTTGGCTAAGCTTAAACAATATGATGCTTTTTTTTCTAAAAATTCTTGATCTTTAACCATTTAAAGTTTTGTACCACCTACAGTCATCTTATCGATTAAAATTGATGGTTGTGCAACACCTACAGGTACACCTTGTCCTGCTTTACCACATGTCCCAATACCAGGGTCCATCATCATATCATTTCCTACCATGGAAACCTCTTTTAAAATTGAAGGTCCATCACCAATTAACGTTGCACCTTTAATTGGCGATCCAATTTTACCATCAACAATTTCATAAGCTTCAGTGCAATTAAATACAAATTTTCCAGATGTAATATCAACTTGTCCACCACCAAAACTAACTGCGAAAATACCTTTGTCGACAGCTTTAATCATTTCTTCTTGAGTCTGCTTACCACTTAACATCATCGTATTTCTCATTCTTGGTAGAACTATATGTCTATAGTTTTCTCTTCTTCCACTTCCAGTAGATCTTGTTTTCATCAAACGTGCGTTAAGTCTGTCTTGCATAAAATTTTTTAAAATTCCATTTTCGATTAAAACTGTTTTTTCTGTTGGTGTTCCCTCATCGTCAATAGTAAGACTACCTCTTCTATTATCAATAGTACCATCATCAATAATTGTAACTCCTTCACTTGCAACTTTTTGGCCCATTAGATTATGAAATGCTGAAGTTTTCTTTCTATTAAAATCTCCCTCCAAACCATGACCAACAGCTTCATGAATTAATATTGCTGGCCATCCAGGTCCTAGAACAACCTTCATTTCACCTGCTGGCGCAGGTTTGCTCTCCAAATTCACTGATGCTATTCTTAAAGCCTCATCACAAACACTTTTCCAATTTTCATCTTTTAAATATGAGTCGTAAGATTGTCTTCCTCCAACACCGTATACGCCTGTTTCTTTTCTTCCATTTTTCTCAAGCATAACTGACACGTTAAATCTTATTAAAGGTCTAACATCTGACAAAGTCTCTCCACCACATCTAATTATTTCAACAGACTTTTGCTCTCCCAAAAAATTAGCTGTAACTTGTTTAACCTTGTCACTTTTAGATCGTAAATAATCATTTACATCTTTCAATATTTTAATTTTTTCATTAAGAGATTTTTGCTCAATTGGATTAATATTGTCATAATACTTTTTATTTGATTTAGGAATTTCATGATTATAAGTACCCTTAGCAGATTTTAACGTAGACTTTAAATTTTCTGAGGATTGTTTTAAAGAGTTTTTAGAAATTTCATTGGAGTGAGAATAAGCCACTACTTCATCGGATATAGCTCTAAATCCAAATCCAAAATCTGAATTATAATTGGAATTTTTGATTTTGTTATCGTCTAATAATATTGATTCAGATTTCGAATTTTCTAAATATAATTCACCATCATCACATTTTTGCAAAGTATCTGAAATAATACTTTCAGCCTCTTTTCTAGATAAATCAGATTTTTCGAAGAAATTACTCATAAAATACATTAAATAGATTGTTTCATAGAATTTTCAACTAGAGTATTTTACGCATGTACATTTATGAGACAAATCAGTATTAAATCCAATAAATATGAAAGTTTATTTTAATAATTCTTGTAAAATTTGTAAGGCTGAAATTGATCTTTATAAAAAAGAAAAAATAAACGAAATTAATTGGGTTGACATCACAAACAATGAATTAGCCGAAAAAGAAACCTCTAAAGATAGCAAACAGCTTTTAAGAAGACTTCATGTAAAAGATGGTGATAATGTTTTAGAAGGCGCAAAAGCATTTTTATTATTATGGAAAAAAATGCCGAAGTATAAATTTCTTTATAATTTTTTTAAGTTACCAATAATTTTCAATCTATTTTCTGTTGTATATGAAATAGTAGCTTTTTTTCTTTATATTAAAAATAGAAAACAATTGAAAAAAACTAACTAAAGAAAAATAATAAAAATTTACTTAATAAAGACATGGAGGCTATAAACATTACTAAAACTATAGAATACATTAATAATACAATATTATTTTTTTTTCTTCTAAGTCTGACAAAATCTTTATCGTCTAAATCTGACACATCTCTTTCTCCGACGACAGGATAGTCGTAAGTAAATCTCCACGTACTACTACCAAGTCTTGGATCTAAGTCGTTTAAATAAGTTATCCAAGCTATGATGTACCTTAAAACTAAATATAAAATTACAAAAAAAATTGACCCTAAAATCATAAGATATAATACCTAATTAAATATTAATATTTAATTATTATTTTTGGCTCTTTTTCTAGCAATGAGTTGTGTTAAAGAGTCTACCATAGTGTCTGAAGCTTTAAAAATATCAACATTTCTAAACTCATGGGAGAGATTTTTTTCTGGATTTGTTTTATCTTCTATTACAATTCCTTCATCTGGAGAATTATTTTTAATATATATCAATAGTAACCATTCATCGTCTGATGACTCGTCCCATTTTATAAAAACTTCTCCAGTTTCAAATCTTCTATCTATACATCGAAAAATTGACATATCTCGTGTAATATGTCTTTTATTTAGTTGAAATACTAAACTGCTTGCACTTCTATAAAAACTTTCAAGTGCAAATTCAATTTTTTGTCTCGCTAAAGTATATTCTTTTTCTTTTTCTAATAAAGTTTCTCTATCTTCGTCACCTTGAAGTTTGACTCCTAGCGCTTCAACTCTCTCTTTGATTTTTTGATCCCGAAGTAATCTGTATTTTTCTTTAAGTTTGTCGATTCTCTCTTGTAATCCAGAATAATCCTCTCTTTTTTCTTTTAACGAAATTTTCTCAAGTTTTTCTAATTCCTTGACCTCTCTTATTCTAAATTTTTCAATTTGTTTATCTAATTTTAATTGTTTTAAAAATTGTTTTTGTTTTTCTGCC
>CACMOQ010000020.1 GCA_902615445.1 uncultured Pelagibacteraceae bacterium
AAATCGTTGGGGAAAGTCACTCAATTAAAATAGAGAAAACTGCAAATTTTATAAAAAAAAATAAATCAAATTATTTGTTTATAAGTGCACCTGAAAATGTTGCTTGGTTGTTAAATATTAGAGGACATGACAACCCTTACAGCCCAATACCAAATTGCAGAGCAATTCTTGATAGTAGTAAAAAAATTTACTTAATCTGTGATAAAATAAGAGCCAAAAATTTAATTAAAGAAAAAAAAATAGATAAAATGAACCTAGTTTTACCAAATGATTTTGATTTATTTGTCAAAAAATTAAAAAAAGGTAAAATTATTATCGATAATAAAAGCTGTTCAATATTTTATGAAAATATTTTTAAAAAAAGTTTTTTAGTTTCAAAAAAAAATGATCCAATTTATTTTATGAAATCTATTAAAAATAAAGTAGAAATTAGAAATATGATAAACAGTCATATTTCTGATGGGGTTGCTCTTACTAAATTTTTATATTGGATTAAAAATAAAAATAAAAAAAATATTAACGAGTATCAAGCTCAATTAAAATTAGAGAATTTTAGAAAAGAAAACAAGAATTATTTATATCCAAGCTTTAATACTATTGCTAGTTCAGGAAAAAATGGTGCTATAGTTCATTATAAAGCAGATAAGATTAAATCTAAAAGAATAAGAAAGAGTGATGTTTTTTTATGTGACTCGGGTGGACAATATTTTTATGGAACAACAGATGTAACAAGAACAATTTGTTTTTCAAAACCAAAGAAATTTATAAAAGAAATATTTACAAAAGTTTTAAAAGGTCACATAGCGGTCGCAACTGCTAATCTTAATAAAAACTACAATGGAAAATTGTTAGATGTAATGGCTAGGAGATATCTTGCCAAAAGTGGATTAGATTATAAGCACGGGACTGGTCATGGTGTAGGTTTTTTTTTAAATGTACATGAAGGTCCTCAAGCAATATCGAAAAATAATGATATTAAATTTCGAGAAGGAATGATTTTAAGTAACGAGCCAGGGTTTTATAAAAAAGGAGCATTTGGAGTAAGAATTGAAAATCTTATTTATGTTAAAAAAATTAATAAAAAATTATTATTTGAAAATCTTACACTTGCTCCTATAGAAAAAGAATTAATAAACTTCAAAAAATTGAGGAAAAAGGAGAGGGATTATTTATTTAATTATCACCTAAATGTTTACTCAAAACTTTCAACTTTTTTAAAAAGAGATGAAAGAAAATGGCTAGCCTCTTTTATTTAACATTTTAAGCAAATCATTTTGGTTAAGAACTTTTACACCGATTTCATTTGCAGTATCAACTTTTCTTTTTGTAGGTTTCTCACCAACAATGAGATAATCAAGTTTTTTCGATACATTACTGATTATTGACCCAGATTTTTGCTCTATCAAAGACTTGGCTTCAGCTCTGCTTATTCCCTCAAGTTTGCCAGTTAACATGAATGTTTTATTTCTCAATGGTCCATTTTTTTCAAACTCTTTGTTGTCTTCAATTGATAAAATTTCATCAAGTTCATATACAACATTTAAATTAGTTTTATTTGTAAAGAAGTTTTTTATTGATTTAATTTGAGTTTCCCCAATACCATCAATATTTAATAAATCATTAATTATATTTATTTTTGACAACTCTAAAAATTTTTTTATATTTTTAAGATGTTTTGATATTAATTTTGCATTCTCTAGTCCTATATGTCTTATTCCTAGAGCATAAATAAAACGCTCCAATGAAATTTTTTTACGTAAATCTATTGAGTATTTTAAATTTGCTACAGACTGATTTCCCCAACCGTCCAAATTTTTAATTTTATTATAGTCTAATTTAAAAACATCTTGAGGAAATTTGATTAACCTTAAATTCCAAAAATTTTCAACGATTTTTTTTCCAAAACCTTCGATATTGAATGCTTCCTTGGAAACGAAATGTTTAATTTTTTCTTTAGAAATTTTTTCACATTCAAATCCTTCACTAGAGCATCTTCTTACAGCATCATTTTTTTTAGTAACCAAATTAAAGTCTTTAATTGTTGAAGATCCACATGAAGGACATTTTGTTGGAAATATAAATTTTTTAGAATTTTTTTCTCTTCTTTGAATTTCAATAGAGGTAATATGTGGTATCACATCTCCAGCTCTCTCAATCGTAGCTATATCACCAACTCTAATATCTTTTCTTTTAATTTCATCTTCATTATGTAAAGTTGCATTAGAAACTACTACTCCACCTATATTTATTGGTTTAATTTTTGCTACAGGTGTAAGCGCTCCAGTTCTACCGATTTGTATTTCTATATTCAATATCTTCGACACACCAATATTGGCTGAAAACTTATGAGCTATTGCCCACCGTGGTGCATTAGCAACATTTCCTAATCTTTTTTGTAATTCAAAATCATTTACCTTGTAAACTATCCCGTCAATATCAAAATCAAGATTATTTCTTTTTTTTTCTAAAGACTTATAATTTTCCAATAAATTATTTATGCTTTCGATCTTTTTATTGAGTGGGTTTATTTTAAAACCCCATTTGTTTAAATTTTTAAGAAACTCAGTTTGTGACTTAATTTGAAGATTTCGTTGAAAGCCAAAAGTATAAGCGATAAACTTAAGTGGAATTTTTTTTGTTTCATTTGGATCCTTCTGCCGTAAAGAACCAGAAGCAGCATTTCTTGGATTAGCAAATTTGTTAGATAATTTTTTAAAATCAGAATTTTTTATAAAAACTTCTCCTCTTATATCTATCTCCTCTGGAAAATCTTTGTCTAATATATTTTGAGGTATGTCATTAATAGTTTTTAAATTTTCAGTTATATCTTCCCCTTGCTTACCATCGCCTCTAGACAATCCGGTAATAAACTTACCTTTTTTATAAATCAAAGATGCAGATATACCATCTATTTTTGGCTCAGCACTATATTCAATTTTAAAATCGTTTTTTTTATCAAGGTAATTTATTATTCTTTTTTCAAAGTTTATTAGATCTTCTTTATTGAATGCATTAGATAATGACAGCATTTGAACTCTATGTCTCTTTTTTTTAAAATTTTTTGATGGTTTAAATCCCACAATTAAGCTCGGCGAGTTGGGACTTTTTAAAAAATCATATTTTCTCTCAAAATTAATAATATCTTTTTTTAACTTGTCATATTCTGAGTCAGCTACTAATGGAGCGCTTTTATCATAATAAGCCAGATTAAATTTTTGGAGTTGTGAAATTTTTTTAAGATATTCTTTTTTTAAAAGTTTTTCATTCATCTAATTAAAAAGATTTTTAAATCTTTTTTTAAATTTTTTAAATATTGATTTTTTATCCTCTTCTTTTATAGAAAAGATTTCTTTTTCGGTTAAATCATAGTCTTTATTGAAAATCTTATATGATGCTTTGTACCAATTACTAGAGCCGTAATTATAGCCCAATAAAGTGGCATATCTTTTGGCCTCATCCTCTAATCCAATAATATAATGAATTTCCGCTAATCTATAAATTGCTTCCTCAACATAAACACTGGTTTCATAGTATTCTACTACATTTTTAAATCTATTAATTGCAGCTACCCATTTTTGAGATTTTTCATAATGTCTTCCTATATACATCTCCTTACCAGCTAGACGATCAGTAATAAGTCCTAATTTAAATCCAGCATCTATTGCAAATTCTGTATCAGGATGGTTATTAATCAAAATTTTAAATTCTTTTTGTGCCTTTAAAAGAGGCTCTAAATCTCTTCCTTCATCTATTATATTTTCGTAATAACACATTCCAAGAAGGTAATGCGCATAATCAATATCTTTATGATTAGGATATACTTTTAAATATCTATCTAAATGATAAATTGCATCTGAATAGTAGTCGTCAGAATAATATACATATGCTGTCATTAAAGCTGCTATTGGAGCCCAATCTGACTGAGGAAAAATTAATTCTGCTTCATTAAATTTTTTTGCAGCAAATAGAGTATCTCTTTCCAGGAATGCCTCATAACCGTCCTGATAAAGTTCGATCATTTGAGATTTTAAGTCTCTATTCTCCAAAACAGTTATTTCATCTTTTTTTGAGCAAGAAATCTGAAATAAAATAATAACTGTTATTAAAAACCATTTTAAATAGAAATTCATCAAATAATAATACCAGATTATTCTTTAAACAAAATCTTTTAAGCTATAGATCTTAGATTCTGTCTATAAACTAATGAATGTGGAATGTTTTTTTCGTTAATTTCAAAAATAGAGTAATTTTCTTTATTTTGTAAAACTTTTCTCAATAAATCATTTGTTAATTTATGACCACCCTGAGAACATCTAATTTTTCCAATTATTTTGTAACCTGATAAAAACAAGTCTCCCATACAATCAAGAATTTTGTGATTAACAAATTCTTTTTTATTTCTTAGTCCCTCATTGTTTAAAATTTTAGAACCCTTCACAACCAATGCATTATCCAAAGACCCTCCTTTAGCAAAACCCATAGATCTTAATTTCTCTATATCTTCATATAAACAAAAGGTCCTTGAGTTAAAGATATCCTCCAAATCATCCTCATATACTTTTAGTGTATTTCTTTGATTTCCTATAAGCTGATTGTTGTACTTTATTTCAAAATCTATCTCTAAATTTATTTTACTTGGAATAATAGAGATAAATTTTTTACCATCATTATAATCAACTGATTTGTTTATTCTTATGACTTTTATTGGAATATCGCTTACTTCAATACCAGTCTTGATAATTTCATGTACAAATTTTTTTGCTGATCCATCTAAAATTGGTACTTCTTCATTATCAATTTCTACTATAGCATTGTCTATACCAATTCCATAAAATGCCCCCATTAAATGTTCAATTGTCGAAACTTTTACATTATATTCATTTGATACTGTGGTGCATAACATCGCGTTACTAACATTATTAACATGAGGATAAATCACGTTATTTTTGTTTAAATCTTTTCTGATAAATACAATGCCATTGTTAGGAGAAGCAGGTTTAATAGTTATTTTCGCAAATTTACCGGAGTGAAGGCCCACGCCTTCTAATTGTATAATATTTTTGATAGTTTTTTGTTTATGAAATGACATCACATTGATGTACACTCACTTCGTTAAAGTCTGAACTCAAGAAATATTACAATTAACTACTTAAATTTATTAATTAAAAAACCTGAAGAATCTCTCAAAAAAAGCATGTTTTTTTGGTGTTTTTTTGATTATGTGAACTTCGTTTTCATCATTTTCATATTTTAATCTTGCAGCTATTTGACATTCAGACTCGCCTTCATTTTTATAGTTCTTATTTAAATATTCTGCTGAAAAAATTCTATCGACACTAATTTGATACTTTTCAAACTTTTTTGAGTATTCATCTATAATCTTATTGCTCAAGCAAATAAAATCTATCTGTAAACACAGTTCATCACATTCAAAATCATCATCTAAAGTTGAAAATATTTTTTTATCTATTAGAAAATTGTTTATTTTGATATAGGTAATAGATTTAGTAGGGTTATTCTCCTTAATCTGTTGTTTTAAATCGAAAAGCATACGATTTAGTTCAAATTTATTTATTTTATCTCCTTTTCCATCTTTTTTTATTGAAGCTTGTATTTGTAAAAAATTAGAGTCATGAATAACTAAATTTATTTCATTAATAAAATTGTTTATTTTTTTTTCTACCTTAAGAATATTATCTCCAAAAAATTTTTCATGAAAATTGTCTAAATTTTCATTTCTATCTTTTTCAGTTATCAAAATTTCACTTTTAAAAATTTCGTTTTCAATCCCATCAAAAACACATAGGGATAAATTATTTAAACCAATAAAATAAAATGCATTAAATAAATACTTAGCTTTCATTAATTATAATTTGGTTACTTATTCTCATATCGAAAATTTTTACGTTACTAAACTGTGGTAAATCCTTTATCTCAAAATACTTATTTAATGACTTGATCGAATTATTTATTGGTAACTTTAATAAAGTACCATCTTTTAATTCTAAATCCCATCTTTTTGATGGAAAAAAGTATAATTTTTTTATTTCACTCGGTTTGATACTAGATTTCAAAATTTTTTCATTTATTGAAAAAAAATCTTTTAGAGAAGGATTCCCATAAACTGTTGGTAAATTTGGATTATTTACCAGAGATTTGATCAATTTTTTATTAGATCCAATAAAAAAATTTTCATCAATGATTTTTATATTAGCTAAAAAGGTTGTTTTTTTTATCACAATATTTACATCTGATGGATAATTCTTATTAATCACAAAAGATTCGATTAAATTATTTGAATTTAAAATTTTTATTAATTCTTCCCTTTCTAAAAAAAAAATATTCTTTTTCTTTATTTTTTCAAAATTTGACAACAAATTATTTTTTTCTTCACTATTCAAACCAACCAATCCTAAATTTTTGATCTCAAAAAAGTTTGTACTAGTAAGGTACTTATTGTTTATTGATCCGAAAATAATTAATAAAAATAAATAAGTTACAATTTTTTTATCTTTTGATAGAGGCATTATCTAACATCCACTTTATTAAATCAAAAAAACTTATACCGTTGTGTGCGGCAATTTCTGGCACTAAGGAAAGTTTGGTCATTCCCGGTTGAGTATTAATTTCTAAGAGATAAAATTTATTTTTAAAAAATTTAAAGTCTGATCTTGTTACTCCTTTGCAACCAAGTAAGTTATGAGCTTTCAATGAAATATTTAAAACTTTGTTTAAATAATTTTCACCTATTTTAATTGGTATTATGTGCTCTGTCTTAGCACTTTTTTTATATTTAGCGACATAATCGTAAAATTTTCTCTTTGGTTTTAATTCTATAGCTCCCAATTTTTTTTTACCCATTATAGCAACTTGAATTTCCCTTCCAGGTATAAACTCCTCTATAATTATTTTTTTATAATCCTTAAGCAATTTTATTTTTGAGAAAATATTCGATCTTTTACAAATAAAAACATTAACACTAGACCCTTCATTTATTGGTTTTATCACAACAGGGAATTTAAGTTTTTTATTAATGAGCTTTATTAAATTTGTTTTAGATCTATTAAAATAGTACGTGATATATTTCGGCGTTAAGATATTGTTTTTTAAGAAAATTTTTTTTGACAGTTCTTTGTCCATTGCAAGTGCAGATGAAATTACACCTGAGTGGGTATAAGGAATATTTGTAGTTTCTAAAATGGATTGGATATAACCGTCCTCCCCAAATTGTCCATGCAAAGCATTAAAAATAACATTAGGTTTGAATGATTTTATTACATCGTGTATGTGAAAGTTTGGTTCAGTTATTTTTACAATATAACCATTTTTTTTTAGCTCTTTAGCTACTTGTTTTCCAGTATCAA
>CACMOQ010000021.1 GCA_902615445.1 uncultured Pelagibacteraceae bacterium
AATTTTTTTATAATTGAGGAAATACCATCAGGACCAAAACCATCAATAATTTTTAAATCAAAAAACTTCCATAAAAATAAGCCAAGCTTTTTTGATGGTCTAACAAATAAAACATCATAAAGTTCATCAAAGTACCACTTATTTAATAAAAAATGATAGAGTGGTTTATTAATGTTTGCAATTTGCTCAGATAATTTCTTGTTCTTTAAAAATAAATAATATGCTAATGGAATAGATAAAACGACTAAGATTGGAGTAAGTAATAAAAACCATAATGGAGGATGATCAGTGCTTAATGGTTTTAAAAAAAATATTGAGTCACGCCAAAAATTATTCTGTACATCATATCCCATAAATAGTTCTTTAAATAAAAAACCTGCAAATAAAGCACCAATTGACAATAAAGCTAAAGGTATCAACATTATGATGGGTGACTCGTGTGTTTCATCTATCTTTATTTCTTTATTATTATATTCACCATGAAAAGTTTTAAAAATTAATCTCCAAGAGTAAATTGATGTAAGAAAGGCTGTAAAAATTCCAATTCCAGCAGCATAATAACCAGCTGTATTTCCTCTTAAATAAGCAAATTCTATTATCGCATCTTTAGAGTAAAAACCTGACAAAAATGGGAATCCGGTTAAAGCTAAAGTTCCTATTATCATCAATGAATAGGTGTATGGAAGTTTTTTCCAAACTCCACCCATATAATTAATATTTTGTTCTTCCTTAAAGGCATGTATAACAGAGCCAGATCCTAAAAATAAAAGAGCTTTAAAGAATGCGTGAGTAAATAAATGAAACATAGCAACATTATATGCACCCACTCCTGTAGCAAAAAACATGTAGCCTAGTTGGCTACAAGTAGAATACGCAATAATCTTTTTAATATCATTTTGTACCAAAGCCACTGTTGCAGCAAAGAATGCAGTGCTCATTCCAACAACTGTTATGATATTTAATGCTAATTCAGAGTATTCATAAATTGGTGAACACCTTACAACTAAAAAAACTCCAGCTGTAACCATTGTAGCTGCGTGAATTAAAGCGGAAACAGGTGTTGGGCCCTCCATAGCGTCCGGCAACCAAGTATGAAGTAAAATTTGTGCTGATTTACCCATTGCACCAATAAATAAAAGTAAGCAAATCAAATCTACTGCATTAAATTTAATACCTAAAAATAATAAATTTTTATCAGTAATATTTGAGATTTGATTAAAAACTTCAGAATAATTTACTGTTC
The DNA here is from genome assembly GCA_902615445.1 of uncultured Pelagibacteraceae bacterium. Classification (GTDB taxonomy): domain Bacteria; phylum Pseudomonadota; class Alphaproteobacteria; order Pelagibacterales; family Pelagibacteraceae; genus Pelagibacter. Next base: position 1,244 of record CACMOQ010000021.1, read on the forward strand.
CAAACAGATAAAAAATTAAAAATATTCCAAGTGCAAACCCAAAATCACCCACTCTATTCACTACAAATGCTTTTATTGCAGCTTTATTAGCTGACTCTTTTTTGAACCAGAAACCAATTAAAAAATATGAACAAAGACCAACACCTTCCCAACCAAAAAATAATTGTATAAAATTATCTGATGTAACTAACATCAACATTGCAAACGTGAATAAAGATAAGTACGCCATAAATCTTGGTTTATGTGGATCATTGGACATATACCCAATTGAATAGATGTGAACTAATGCTGAGACTGATGTAACCACAACCAACATGACAGAAGATAACGGATCAATTTTCATTGACCAATTTACCTCTAGAGATCCAGAGCTTATCCAAGTCGCAATGATTATATTTTCTTGATATTGATTGATAATGACTTCATAGAAGACTAGGGATGAAAAAATAGCTGATATTGATACCAGTAGGCTTGTGATAATTTCTGAATTTCTATCTCCAATAAATTTTCCAAAGAATCCAGAAATAATAGAGGCTATTAATGGTAATGCTATTATTGAAATTTCCATCTTATCCTTTTAATTTATCTATCTCCTCAACTCGAATAGTCCCAGAGTTTCTGAAATAAACCACTATTATTGCCAAACCAATGGCAGCCTCGGCCGCAGCAACAGTTAATATAAACAATGTGAATACCTGGCCAGATAAATCTCCTAAATATATAGAGAAAGATACTAAATTTATATTAACCGCTAATAATATAAGCTCTATACTCATCAATATTACAATAATATTTTTTCTGTTTAAAAAAATTCCAATTACTCCAATACTAAAAATAACTGCTCCTAGAGTTAAATAGTGTCCTAAACCTATTTCAATCATCGATTTTAACTCCTTTATTTGAAGCAACTTCAAGAACTTCAACACCTTCCGTTCTCTCTCTTGAAATTTGTTTTAAATAACTTTGTTTCTTTACACCTTCTCTTTGCCGAAAAGTAAGAACTATTGCACCAATCATAGCCACTAATAGGACCATTCCACTTATTTGAAAAACATGAATATAGTCAGTGTAAAGTATTTGTCCTAAAGAATGCGTATTACTTACATCGTTTGTGATTAACAAATTTGATGGATTAAATAATTCAGGTTTATATTTCCATCCACCAATGACAATTATTAATTCAAAAAATATAATTACGCTTATTATTAATCCTACAGGTATATGACCAGAGCTCTCTTTTGAGATAAACCATTGATTTTTTTGCTGAGCAACATTTAGCATCATCACCACAAATAAGAATAAAACTGCTACTGCGCCAACATAAACGATTAGCATTATCATTCCTAAAAACTCTGCACCAATCATTATGAAAAGACAAGAAATACTTATAAAATCAAGAATTAAAAAAAAAACTGAATGTACAGTATTTTTTGAAACCGTTACCATTATAGCTGAAATGACTGCAATTATAGAAAAAATATAAAAAAATATTGCATGCGCAATCATAAATTATCTGTATGGATTATCTGATTTGATATTTGCAGCTAAAATATTTTCCCATCTATCTCCATTATCAAGGAGTTTTTCTTTTGTGTAATAGAGCTCTTCACGAGTTTCAGTAGAAAATTCAAAGTTTGGTCCTTGAACTATTGCATCTACTGGACAAGACTCTTCGCACAAACCACAATAAATACATTTCATCATATCAATATCATAACGAGTAGTTTTTCTACTTCCGTCAGATCTTTGCGAAGACTCAATTGTAATTGCTTGAGCAGGACAAACAGCTTCACATAATTTGCAAGCTATACATCTTTCCTCTCCATTAGGGTATCTTCTTAATGCGTGTTCACCTCTAAATCTTGGACTGATCTTTCCTTTTTCGAATGGATAATTAATTGTTTTTTTCGATTTGAAAAGTTCTTTTATTGCAATTAACAATCCACTGATAAAATCAATCATTAATATTGTTTTAAAAAATCTAGATATTTTCATTTAAATTGTTGGTAAAAGATTAAAATAAAATAAATAACTCGCAGTCAAAACAACGTAAGTAAGAGATAATGGTAAAAATATTTTCCAACCTAGTCTCATAAGCTGATCATATCTATATCTTGGCACAATAGCTTTTACTAATGCAAAAAGTATAAATAAAAATAATATCTTAAAAATTAACCAGATAGCACCTGGTATAAGGTTGAATGGGAAAAGATCAATTGGTGATAACCATCCTCCTAAAAATAAAATTGATCCTAAAGCACACATTAACAAAATATTTGCATACTCTCCTAACCAAAACATAGCATACATCATACCAGAGTATTCCGTTTGATAGCCAGCAACTAATTCAGCCTCTGCTTCAGGTAAATCAAAAGGAGGTCGATTTGTCTCTGCTAATGCGGAAATAAAAAAAATAACAAACATTGGGAATAATGGAATGACGAACCACATATTTTCTTGAGCTATCACAATATCACTCAAATTTAATGAGCCAACACATAACAAAACATTGATTATAATTATGCCAATGGAAACTTCATAAGACACCATTTGTGCTGCAGATCTTATTGCTCCTAAAAAAGGATATTTAGAATTTGATGCCCATCCTCCCATTATAATCCCGTACACACCAAGAGATGAAACAGCAAAAATGTAAAGAATACCAACATTAATGTTTGCCAAAACATTGTTCTCGCTAAATGGAATTACAGCCCAAGCTGTTAAAGCTAGGGTCATAGTTATAATCGGTGCAAGAATAAAAATGACTTTATTTGAACTTGCTGGAATGATAATTTCTTTAAATATGTACTTAAGAGCATCGGCTAATGACTGAAGTAAACCGAAGGGGCCGACGACATTTGGACCTTGTCTTTTTTGAACAAAAGCCCACACTCGTCTATCTAACCACACGATCATAGCAACAGAAACTAAAACAGGTACCAATAAAAATAATATCTTATAAGTTTCTTGGAAAATAATATTCAAATATTCCATTAATTAACCTTCAGTTCCAGTTTTTTTAAAATCTAGTTTAGAGTTGTTACATTCAATCATTGTTTTTGATGATCGTGCAATAACATTAGAAAAATAATAATCTTTAAACTCAATATTTAAAATTTCGTTAACAAAATTATTATCACTTTTTTTATAATTAATATCTGAAGTTAGTTGTTCTTGTTTTATCTTAAGATAATTAAACATGCTGCTCTCAAGTTCATCTTTGTCATTAAAAAGTTTTCTTTTATTCATAATTTCTGCAAGATCATTGATAATTTGCCAATCTTCTTTTGCATCACCTGGTGGATATGAGGCTTTGTATGCTTTTTGAATTTTGCCCTCTAAATTAGTATAATGACCTGATTGTTCTGTAAAAGCTGCACCTGGTAAAATTATGTCTGCGATTTCGGCTCCTCTATCACCATGACTCCCCTGATAAATTATAAACTCGTCTTTCTTTTTAAAATCTAGATTATCTTGACCAGCTAAGAAAATAATTTCAAACTTATTTTTATTAAGATCGTCTAAAATTGTGTTACTATTATCAATTAAATCTAAATCTAAATTACCAACTGTCGAAGCATCTACTGATAACAAATTTAAAGGATTCCAATTTTGTGTAAATTTATTATTTTCAGATAAAAACTCTTTTAAAGAATTAAATAAATAATTTGCCGATTTTAACTTTTGAAAAGACTCACCTAAAATAATCATTGGATTTTTTGAATTAATAATTTCTCCAGTTATTTTATGATTATTGTCAATAATATCTTTAATAGTTTTAGTTTTTCCGTCCAGACTTTGATATTCATAAGTCAATTCACCAATATCATTCAATGAAACAATCTTTGTATTATTTTTAATAAATGCTTTTCGTATTCTAGCATTAAGCATAGTCGCTTCAAATCTTGGGTTTGTTCCAATTAATAAAATTAAATCTGCTTCCTCAATACCGTTTATTGTAGAATTAAATAAATAATTTTCTCTTTTTGAGTTATCTATAAATCTTTTTTTTGGTCTAAAATCATATTTTTTAGTGTTAATTGTTCTTTCTAAAAATTCTTTGAAAATAAAACTTGTTTCCATGTTTGTGAGATCCCCTACAAAACCACAAATTTTTTCTTTATCAGTATTTTTTACTTTAGACTTGATAATATTATAAACTTCATTCCAAGAAGCTTTCTCAAACTTGTTATTATATTTAATATAAGGAGTATCTAATCTTTGATTAAGCAATCCATCACATGCATATCTTGTTTTATCTGAAATCCATTCTTCATTAATATCTTCATTAATAATTGGCAAAACCCTTTTTACTTCCCAATCGTATGTATCAACTCTGATATTTGAACCAATTGCATCCATTACATCAATTGTCTCTGTTTTCTTTAATTCCCAAGGTCTTGCCTCAAATACATAAGGTTTAGATGTAAGAGCTCCTACTGGACAAAGATCTATTACATTTCCAGATAATTCAGATTGAACTGATTGCTCTAAGTACGTAGTTATTTGCATATCTTCACCTCTTCCAATTGCTCCTAACTCAGGGACACCAGCTACTTCAGTTGCAAACCTTACACAACGTGTACAATGAATACATCTAGTCATTTGAGTTTTGATCAATGGGCCCATATTCTTATCAGGCACTGCTCTCTTATTTTCTTTAAATCTAGATTTATCTATTCCATAAAACATAGATTGATCTTGAAGATCACATTCTCCCCCTTGATCGCAAACAGGACAGTCCAAAGGATGGTTCGCCAATAAAAACTCCATAACACCTTTTCTTGATTTCTCAATTTTAGGAGTGTTAGTTTTTATTACCATTCCATCTGCCGCTGGCATTGCACAGGATGCTATTGGTTTCGGAGACTTTTCCATTTCAACTAGACACATTCTGCAATTACCCGCGATTGATAATTTTTCATGATAACAAAATCTTGGTATCTCTGCTCCAGCTTTTTCACAAGCTTGAAGAACAGTCAGCCCCTCTTCAACCTCTACTTCAATATCATTTACTTTTAACTTAAGCATTTTTATCTAATAAGTGTTGATCTACTAAATAAGGAATATTTTTATT
>CACMOQ010000022.1 GCA_902615445.1 uncultured Pelagibacteraceae bacterium
CCCATTTAATGAACTTTTAAGTTCTAAATCAATTAATAACTTAAAAGCCTCAAACTTATTTAAATCTGTCAATAGTTCAATAATCGAAGGTCAAGAGATTAATACTAAAATAATTGATATAACTGTTGAAGAAAAACCAACAGGTGAAATAATGATTGGTGCTGGAGCGGGTTCTGAGGGTGGAACCTTAGGTTTTTCTGTTAGTGAAAATAATTTTTTAGGAAAAGGAATTAAACTTTCCTCAAGTTTAGATTTAACTGAAGACTCTATTAGGGGACTTTTTTCAGTGACAAATCCAAATTTTAATTATACAGATAAATCTTTATCTACCTCTCTTGAAAGTACTAATGTAGACAAATTAACTGAGAGTGGGTATAAGTCTACGAAAACAGGGTTCACTTTTGGCACTAGCTTCGAACAATTTGAAGATATTTATTTTTCGCCAAAATTTTCAAATTTTTATGAGGATCTTTCTACAAAAACTACAGCAAGTGCAAATTTAAAAAAACAATCAGGTTCTTATTTTGAGAGTAAATTTTCTTATGGCTTAGATTATGATAAGAGAAATCAAAGATTTCAAACGACTGATGGTTTTAGGAGTAAATTTAATCAATTTATACCTTTAATTTCAGAAGAATATTCTTTTGGTAACATGTACGATTTTAAAACTTGGCATAAATTACCTAACAATATGGTTACGAGTTTCAATATTTACGGAAGAACTGTAAATTCTATTACTGGAGATGATGTGAGAATCACAAATAGATTTTGGTTGCCACGTAGTAAACTTAAAGGTTTTAAAACAAGAAATATAGGACCTGTTGATGCTAGTGATTATGTTGGAGGAAATTATGCAGCAGCAGTTAATTTTGATACAACTTTACCGATGGTATTTTCAAATGTTCAGAACGTAGATGTTAGATATTTTATAGATACCGCAAATTTATGGGGTGTAGATTATTCAAGTGATGTTGACCAGTCTAATACAATTAGAGCCTCAACAGGTGTTGTAGTTGACTGGTTCACACCAATTGGACCATTAAATTTTTCCTTAGCTCAAGATATATCTAAAGCTGATGATGATAAGACTGAAACCTTTCAGTTTAACTTAGGTACAACTTTTTAAAAAATGCCTAAAATATTAGGGATTTCATTAATATTTTTTTTTAGCTTTATGGAATTTTCTTTTGCAGAAAAAAAAATTGCCTTTATCGATATTGATTTGATTATCAACAATTCTGAATTTGGAAAAAAATCTTTTAAAACCATTGATAATAATTTTAAAAAAGAAAATGAAAAACTCCTAGAAATTGAAAAAGATTTAATTTCAAAAGAGAAGGAAATTTTAAAACAAAAAAATGTTTTATCGGAGGAGGAATTAAATAATAAACTTGTCGATTTGAAAAAAAAAATTAAAGACTTTCAAAGAAAGAAAATACTCATTAATGAAAAATTTAATAAAATGCGACTTGATAAAACAAATGAGATGGTTCAAAGTCTAAACAACATTTTATCAAAATATGCAGAAGAAAATAATATTTCACTAGTTATTCAAAAAAAATTTATAGTTATTGCAAAATCTGGTTTAGATATAACTAGTGAAATATTAAAGATATTTAATAAAGAAAATAAATAAAGAATTAACAATGAGTGAAAAAAAAGAATTAAACAAAGATGAAATTGTAAATTTGTTACCTCATAGAGAACCCATGTTGTTAATAGATGAGTTAAAAGATATAAAAAAGCTCCATTCTGCTACAGCTATAGTTAATGTTAAGAAAGATAGTTTTTATGTTCAAGGCCATTTTCCTGGAAATCCAGTAATGCCAGGAGTTTTAATTGTCGAAGCTTTTGGACAAGCAGCAGCAGCGTTGACAGCACAAGGTATAGACAAAAAAGAATATGAGAACAAATTAGTTTTCTTAATGAGTGTTGAAAAAGCTAGATTTAGAAAACCTGTGATACCAAATTGTAAATTAGAACTGAAGATTGAAGCTGTAAGATCACATGGTAGAGTTTGGAAATATAAGGGAGAAGCTTTTGTTGAGGGAAAAAAAATGGCAGATGCCCAATGGTCTGCTACAATAGTTGATAGAAAATAATCAGTAACATTTATTGATAAGTATTATTAACAAGTTTTGATATTAAAGCTTACTAATGAACAACCCTTTTTTTAAGAATACAGGACCGCATGATATTAGTTATTTATTAAAAAATATTAATTTAATAGATCAAAATTTCTCAGAAGAAAAAGTTCAAGATATTAGAGATCTTCATTCATCTCAAATTGGTGAAATTACTTTTTTTCATTCAAAAAAATACGAACATTTAGCAAAAAAAACAAAAGCTTCTTTTTGTCTTACAACAGAAAATCTAAAGTCGATTTTACCAGATACATGTAAACCTATAATTACACGCAAAGTTTTGTTGCATACTGCACAAATAACAAAAATCTTTTATCCTGACTCTGTTACAGATGATTTTGATAATAGCGTTCAGGATATAATTAAAACAGAATATAACGATAAAGTTAAATTTGGTAAAAATGTTTTAATTGGATCTAATGTAAAAATAGGATTAAATTGTTTAATAGGTCATAATTCAATTATAGAAAAAAATGTTTCTATAGGTGATAATTGCAAAATTGGTTCAAACGTTATTGTGAGAAATTCGTTCATTAAAAATAATGTTCATATTTTAGATGGATGTGTAATAGGAAAAAAAGGTTTTGGTTTTTTTCCGGATAAAATTTTAAATTTTAGATATCCACAAATTGGTATTGTTATTATAGAAGATAACGTTGAAATTGGTTGCGGTTCTACTATAGATAGAGGCTCATTGTCTAACACTGTGATTGGAAAAAATACATTTTTAGATAATCAAATTCATGTAGCTCACAATGTAAAGATAGGTGAAAATTGTATTATAGCAGGTCAAGTTGGTTTTGCTGGAAGTTCTACTTTAGGTAATAATGTTATGATTGGTGGTCAAGCAGGAATTTCAGGACATTTAAAAATTGGTAATAACGTTCAAATTGGTGGTGGAAGTGGTGTATTAAAAGATATCCCAGATAATACTAAAGTTATGGGTTACCCAGCCAAAGATTTAAAAAGCTTCATTAGAGAAAATAAATGATAGATAAAACAGCTATAGTCAACAAAAGCGCTAAAATTTATTCAAACGTTAATATTGGACCATATTCAATAATTGGTCCTAATGTAGAAATTGGAGAAAATACAATTATACAATCACACGTAAGCATTACTGGAAATACCAAAATTGGAAAAAGAAATAAGATTTATCCATTTGTTTCAATCAATGATCCTCAAGACTTAAAATATAATGGTGAAGATACCAGTTTAATTATTGGAGATGATAATAAAATTAGAGAATATGTAACAATAAATCCCGGAACAATTGGCGGTGGGGGTAAAACTGTAATTGGAAATAATTGTTTATTTATGATTTCTTCTCATATAGCGCATGATTGTCATGTAGGGAATAACGTTATTATTGCAAACAATGTACCTTTAGGAGGTCATGCTATTATTGAAGATAACGTAGTTATAGGCGGAAATTCTGCTGTTCAACAGTTTACTAGAATCGGTAAAATGGCAATGATTGGAGGAATGACAGGAGTATTACACGATGTTATTCCATATGGATTATCCACAGGAAATAGAAATTCATTACAAGGATTAAATTTAATAGGGTTGAGAAGAGCTAAATTTGAAAATAAGAATATTTTAGGCTTGAGTGATGCTTATAAGGAGATTTTCGCTACCAAAAATATCAATGAAAATATAAGAAAATTAAATGGTTCATTTCATGAAAATCCATTAGTTAAAGAGGTAATAGAATTTATTACTAAGGATAAAAAAAGATCTATTTGCACTCCATTTTCATAAGATGATAGGATTAATTTTTGGTGACACAGATTTTCCAAATAAAATACTTAAGAAAATTAAGAAAAGAAAAATAAATTATTTAATAATAGATTTATCCAAATCAAAGAAATTTAAAAAAGAGAGTAAATCTTGTTCTGTTTCTATGGGTCAATTTGGTAAAATAATTAATATTCTTAAAGAAAACAGCTGTAAAAAAGTTTTATTTGCAGGGAAAGTTAATAAGCCAAACTTTTCTAAATTAAAGTTAGATTTCAAAGGAATTTATTATATTCCAAGAATTATTAAAGCATCGAAGCTTGGTGATGCTGCAATCTTGAAAGAAATTATAAAAATATTAGCTCAAAATAATATAAAAACTGAAAATTCACTTAAATTTAATCCAGAGCTTACTCTTAAAAAGGGTAATTATTCAAAGATTAAGCCCAATAATAAGGATCAGTCAGACATTAGAAAAGCCATCAAAACGTTAAATAGTTTAAAAGAGTATAACTATAGTCAGGGCGTAGTAGTTAGAAACAAAAAAATAGTTTCTATTGAGGGAAAGGGTGGAACAAAAAAATTACTAGAAAAAAGTAAAAGCAAAAAATTTATAAACAACGGTGTTTTGGTTAAGTTTCCTAAAAAGAAACAAGACCTAAGAGTTGATTTACCCACTATTGGATTGAAAACATTAAAACAAAGCAAAAATGCAGGATTAAAAGGTATTGTTGTAAAAGGTAAACAACATGTATTTTTAGATAAAAAAAAATGTATCAGCTTTGCAAATAAAAATAAGATGTTTATCTCGGTTAAATGAAAAAAATTTTTGTATTAACTGGCGAACCTTCAGGAGACAAATTAGCATCAACTGTAATTGATAAACTTCAACAAAATCATTCTGATATAGAATTTTTAAGTGTTGGAGGATCTCATTTAAATAAACTTGGAGTCAAATCAATATATGATCTTAAAGAGATAACTTATATTGGATTTACGAGTGTTATCTTAAATTTGTTTAAAATCAGAAACAAAATAAATGAAACTGTAAAAAAGATAATTGAATTTAATCCTGATATTTTATTTAGCGTAGATAGTCCAGATTTTACTTTAAGAGTTGCTGAAAAAGTAAAAAGTATCAATCCTAATATTAAAACAATACACTACGTTGCGCCGCAAGTATGGGTATGGAGAGAGGGGAGGGTTAAGAATTTTAAAAAGTTTTTAGATCATGTTTTATTATTATTTAATTTTGAAAAAAAATTTTTTGATAAAGAAAGTATTAAAAATACTTTTGTTGGCCATCCCTTACTCGAAAATAAAGAAAATGTTAAAACAAATTTATCAAATATAATTAATGAAAATAAAAAGATCATATCTTTATTTGCTGGAAGTCGAACATCTGAAACGAACATTCTTTTACCAATTTTAATAGATTTTATTAAATTAATGAATGAAAAATTTGATGAATATAATTTTATTTTTCATGCAACTGATCAATAAAAATAAGATGTTTATCTCGGTTAAATGAAAAAAATTTTTCATGCAACTGATCAAAATAAAGATTTGATAAAAGACGAAATTAAAAAAACAAATTTTGATAATATTGATGTTATATCAGAAGAA
>CACMOQ010000023.1 GCA_902615445.1 uncultured Pelagibacteraceae bacterium
AATTTAAAAAAAAATCTAGGAAATTATGATTATGTAATCAATACCTCAATAAACAAAAAATATATCAATAATAAATATGAAAAAAAATATGATAATGATCTGAAAATTTCAAATCTTCTAAATCCAAAAAAAAATACTTTTATTTTTATAAGCTCGAGAAAAGTTTACAAGTCTAAAGAAAATATAAAAGAAAACGACAAATTAAAACCTCAATCAAATTACTCAAAAAATAAACTAATTACAGAAAACTTTTTAAGAAATAAATTCAAATCAAATATATTGATCCTAAGAATATCTAATATAATTGGTTACAAATTAGAAATAAAAAGAAAACTTCATAAAACTTTTGTCGATTTATTTTATGAAAAAGCAAAAAAAGGTTTAATCTATGATAATAAAAAAAGATTTAAAGATTTTTTATCAATTCAAAAATTTAGTCAAATATTAATCATGATTATTAAGAAAGATTTAAGAGGTACTTACAATGTCTCAATAGGTAAAAAAATTTACTTAAATCAAATAATTGAGTGGTTAAATAAGTATAATAATAAACCTTTGAAAGTGTTAAAATATAATTCTACAAAAAATGATAATTTTTATCTGAATAATAAAAAATTGATGTCAAAAATTAAAATTAAGAATAATTTGTTTGAATTAAAAAAAGATTGTTTAAACTTAAGTAAAAAATTATTTAGTTAAAATCTAATGGTAATCCTTCTGGCTCCCCTAATATTTTTCCATTCAACATTTTGATTTTACCATTAATTATAGTTGCAATAGGTGATCCTTTAAAACTATAGCCATTAAAAGGTGACCAACCACATTTACTCTCTATATTTTTATTTTGTATCTTTATATCTTTATTCATATTAACTATAGTAAAATCAGCATCATATCCTATTTTTATAAAACCCTTATTTTTGATACCAAATATTTTAATTGGATTTTCACATACTAATTTAATCAATTGTTTAAGAGATAATTTTCCATTATTTACATGGTTTAACATTACTGGTAATAATGTTTGTACTCCTGGCATTCCAGAAGGTGAGTTTGGGTATTCTTTTTCTTTATTTATTTTTAAATGTGGAGCATGATCAGAGCCAATGGTGTCATTTAAATTATTCCTGATTGCATACCATAGTCTATCGTAATGTGACTTATCTCTTATTGGTGGATTCATCTGAGCATAGGTTCCAAGTTTATCATAGCAATCTGGCGCGTACAAAGTTAAATGCTGTGGAGTAATTTCAAAGGTAACATTAACTTTATGTTGAGATAAAAAATCTACCTCTTGTTTAGTTGTCACGTGTAAAACATGAGCTCTTTTATTATGGCGCTTAGCTATATTTACAATTCTTCTGGTTGACGAAATTGCGCATTCCTCACTTCTCCATATCGGATGGGTATGCACGTCACCTTTTTTGATTAATTTTTTGTTAATATTTAAAATTTCTTCATCTTCTGAATGAACAGCAACAACTTTTGAACTATTTTTAAAAACTGTCTCAATGTCCTTTTCATTTGCCACTAGAAGATTTCCAGTTGAGGAACCTGCGAAAAGCTTTATTCCACAACATCCCTCTAAATTTTTTAAGTCAGCTAGTTCATGTGAATTATCTGCTGTTGCACCAAAATAAAAAGCATAATTACAAAACATTCTATCTTTAGCTAAATCTAATTTTCTTTTAAACTCATTTTTACTTGATGTAGGAGGATTTGTATTTGGCATTTCAAAAACTGCAGTAATACCCCCAGCAACTGCTGCTCTACTTCCAGAGTTTAAATCTTCGGTATCAGTAGAACCTGGCTCCCTAAAATGTGTTTGTGTATCAATACAACCAGGTAATACAGTTAATCCTTTTGCATCTATTGAATCCTTACTTTTCTCAGAAATTTGACCGATGTCTTTTATTTTTCCGTCTTTAATAGAAACATCTACATTTTTCAATTCACCGTCAATGTAACATTGTCCATTTTTGATTAATAAATCTAACATTTATAGAAAAAGTAATTATATTAAATTATATAGATATCAAGAAGATATGAAAAAAAATGTTTATATATTAGAAGATCGAGCAATACTTTATATTAACGGTTCAGACTCCAAAGATTTTCTACAGAATCTTATTAGCAACGATATTAATAAAGTTACAGCAGAATTTAGCTTGTTTGCATCTTTATTAACCCCCCAAGGAAAATTTCTTTTTGAATTTTTTATAATTAAACATAAGTCTGGATATTTTATAGATTGTGAAAAAAATCAATGTAAAGAAATTTTAAAACAACTAAATCTATATAAGATTAGATCAAAAGTTGAGATTTTAAATTTAAGTAATGAATTTGTCGTCGCTTGCTTTGAGTACGAAAAATATTTGAGCATGGAGGGTGCAAAAGATGTTTCGGGCTTTACTTTGAAATATAGAGAAGATCCGATTATTTTAGATCCAAGAAATAAAAAATTAGGAGCAAGATTAATCATTAATTTAGAAAAGCTTTATTTAACTTTAAAAAAATTAGATCTTAAAAGTGATAAGATTGATAATTATTATTCCAAAAGTCATAGGCTTGGAATCGTCCCAAAAGACCTAAATAAGTTACAAAACAAATTATTTGGTATTGAATGTAATTATGAAGAGCTTAATGGAATTGACTTTAAAAAAGGTTGTTATGTTGGTCAAGAGAATACAGCAAGAATAAAATTAAAAAATAAACTTTCAAAAAGATTATTGCCAATAGAGATCATAAATGGAACAATATCTGATGGTGAAAAAGTATATCATCAAGATACTGAGATTGGGAAAGTATTAATTAATGGAAAATACCCATTTGCTCTAGTAAAATTTTTGGGTAAAAATTTTGATAAAGAAATTATCTATAAAAGTGAAGGTGGATCATTAAAAATTTTTATACCCAAATGGCTTCAATCAAAACTTAATTAACAAACTTCGAAAGATCGGGCTTGAAATAATTTGGACCTTTCATTACTTTTCCGTCATCATTATAAATAGGTTTTCCATTATTATCCAATTTACTCATATTTGAATTCTGCACTTCATTAAAACACTTATCCAAATTAATTCCGAAGGCATGACCAGCTCCATACGTAACATATAAGATATCAGTCAATGCGTCTGCAACCTCTAATAAATCTTTATTCCTAATTGCTGCAGTCAATTCATCAAGCTCTTCTTTGATTAGGTCTATACGTAATTTGTTGATTTTATCTGTGCTAAATGAGGGTTTATTTTTGACATCCTGTCCAAAAGTTTTCATAAATATTCCAACCTTACTAAAATTTGACATATTGCTCCTGTAAGTTCTATAAAATTAATGTATATTAATATTAATTTAATATTTGCTCATTAATCAATGAAATTGAGAAAAGAATTAGACAGTATCGGATATATAAATGTCCCAAATGATAAGTATTGGGGCGCCTCAACTCAAAGATCAAAAAAATATTTTGATATAGGCGAGTTTTTAGTTAGACCAATTTTGATAAAATCTATTGCGATTATTAAAAAAGCTGCAGCAGTTGTCCATGGTAAAGAAAAACAAATTTCACCAAAAATTTTAAAAGCAATTGTAAAGGCCTCAAATGAGGTAATTTCTGGAAAGTTGGATGATCATTTTCCTCTCAAGGTTTGGCAAACTGGGTCTGGTACACAAACAAATATGAATGTGAATGAAGTGATAGCTAATAGAGCTATAGAAATCTTAGGGGGGAAAAAAGGAACAAAAAAACCTGTACATCCTAATGACCATGTTAATAAATCTCAATCAACAAACGACGTATTTCCTACTGCTATGCATATAGCTATAGCACTTGAGACAAAAAAAAAATTAATTCCATCTTTAGAATTGCTAAATAAAGAATTAAAAAAAAAAGTTAATAAATTTAAAAGTATAATAAAAGTTGGTAGAACTCATTTACAAGATGCGACCCCACTATCTTTAGGTCAGGAATTTTCTGGATATCAGTCTCAGTTAGAAGATTGTATTTTAAGAATTAAAAATGCTCTAAAAGAAATTTATTCTTTAGCACAGGGAGGGACTGCAGTGGGAACCGGAATTAATAGCAAGAAAGGTTTTGATAAAAAAATCATTAAAGAAATTAGAAAAATTACGAAACTTCCTTTTAAACCAACCAAAAATAAATTTGCTGCTTTGGCTGCACATGATGAAATTGTAAATTTTTCGGGAACGTTAAATACAGCTGCAGTTTGTTTAATGAAAATTGCAAATGATATTCGTTTTTTAGGTTCCGGGCCAAGAGCTGGATATGGAGAGATCATTTTACCAGCTAATGAACCTGGATCATCAATAATGCCAGGAAAAGTAAACCCTACTCAATCTGAGGCTGTAACAATGGTTTGTGTGAAGGTAATTGGAAATCACAATGGAATTACAATGGCTGGTTCCCATGGTCATTTTGAATTAAATGTTTTTAAACCATTAATCGCTCATAATATATTGCAATCAATTGATTTATTAGCTGATAGCACTAAAAACTTCTCACTCTACTGCATAAAAGGATTAAAAGCTGACAAGATTAAAATTAAAGAGTATTTAGATAATTCTTTAATGCTAGTAACGTCTTTGGCGCCACATATAGGGTATGATAATGCTGCAAAAATCGCAAAGACAGCCTTAAAAAATAAAACCACTCTTAAGTCAGAAGCATTAAGGTCTGGGCTAATAGACGAAAAAAAATATGATAAAATCGTTAATCCTAAAAAGATGATAAAGCCTCTATAAAACTTCTATAAAAGAGTTAAATAAATTTCTCAAATCTACTTTGTTTCTTATTAATACATTATCCTGGTTGTATTGTTTGATAAAATTATTAATTTTTTCATTTGATTTATCATCTATGGCTAATTCTTCTAAAATTAAATCATTTTTTAATAAATCATATTTGATTGTTACATAAATTGAGTCAATTTTTTTTCTAAATTTTTTTTTTGTTTGAAAAAATTTATATAAATTCATATGATCATATATCGATATTCTAAATTTGCCGTAAAAATATTGTTTTTTTGAATTTACAAATTTACTTTCAATTAAATTTATTTTCAAAATATCTTTCAATACGAAATTGCTTTTATTAAAGTTCAGTAATTGATTTTCATAATTAATA
>CACMOQ010000024.1 GCA_902615445.1 uncultured Pelagibacteraceae bacterium
GTCCCCATCTCCCATTACCATCCATGATAATGGCTACATGTTTCAAAGGGTTCATATTACCATTATTTCTTTTTCTTTATTTGAAACTTTCTCATCAACAATTGAGATGTGTTTATCTGTTATATTTTGAACATTCTTCTCATAGGATTTTTCTTCATCCTCACCTATTTCTTTTGATTTAAGAAGTCTTTTAAGTTCTTCATTTGCGTCTCTTCGAATATTTCTTATGGAGATTTTACATTTTTCTCCCATTGATTTGATCATTTTTTTTAATTCATTTCTTCTTTCTTCATTTAATTCAGGCACTGGTAGTCTAATCAATTGACCATCTATTTGTGGATTAAGTCCTAGTTCAGATTTTTTAATTGATGAGTCTATCAAAGCTACATTATTTTGATCCCAAACTTGAATATTTATCATTCGAGGTTCAGGTATTGTAATACTCCCTAATTGATTAATTGGCATTTGTTGACCATAAACATCAACTTTTATAAGATCTAACATTGAAGCATTTGCTCTACCTGTTCTTAAAGATGACAACTCTTTTGAAAAAACTTCAATTGCTTTATCCATTTTGAGGCTATGTGATTTATCATCAAACATTTATTCGCCTATCTTAATTCTACTAAACTCCTTAATTTTCAAATCATTAATAGCCAGTTCCTTTAAAACATCTTTCACTTTTTTTTTTGGCTCCATCACCCAAGCTTGAGTCAAAAGTGCATTATCTTCTTTGAATTTGTTCATTTTACCTAAACTAATCTTTTTAATAATAGCATCCGGTTTGCCAGAATTTTTCAGTTCTTCAGTAACTAATTCTTGTTCTTTATCAATAATTTTTTTATCAATTAAATCAGACTCTAGGGCTAAAGGGTTTGATGCTGCTATATGCATTGAAAGTTGTTTACCAAATGTTTTGACAATATCAGAATTATCTTTTGTTTCCAAAGAAACAATAACTGCTAGTTTAGCTAAATTATCTTTTACTACAGTATGTAAGTATTGATAATTAATTGAGGCTGAATTTGAAATTGTTTTAGTTTTACCAATTGTAATTTTTTCTCCTATTTTTGCTATCAATGCTACTAAGTTTTCCTCAACAGAAATACCATTTTTCATTTTAACCTTTTTTAATTTCTCAACATTTGAGTCATTTTTGTTATTAAGATCACTTATTTCTTTTACAAAACTAATAAAATCATCATTTTTTGCTACAAAATCAGTCTCACAATTTACTTCGATAATTGAAGTTTTTTTTTCATTGCCACTAATTGCTACAACTCCTTCTCTAGCATCTCTAGTCATCTTTTTTGATGCTTTTGAAACTCCTTTAACTCTTAAAATTTCTACAGCTTTATCTAAATCACCTTTTGACTCTTTGATTGCAAGGTTACAATCTTTAAAACCAGCTCCAGTAGCCTCTCTGAGTTTTTTAATTTTTACAATATCACTCATAATATCTAATTAAGTTTTTTTTTTGATTTAGAGAATTTCTTATCTAATTTTTCTCTGTCTTTTTCTGCAATAGTTTTAATATTTTTTTCAATTTCATCTTTTTTTTCAACAGTTTTCTTTGGGTCATCTGTCGGAGCAGCATTTTTAGCTGAAATAATTGTTTCTTTAATTAGATTACAATAAAGATCTATCGATCTTCTCGCATCATCATTTCCTGGAATTGGAAAATCAATTCCATCAGGATTTGAGTTGCTATCTAATATTGCAATTATAGGTATTCCTAATTTAATTGACTCTTGAATAGCTAAAGACTCATAATTAGTATCAATTATAAATACAAGGTCAGGAATTTTTTTCATATTAGCTATTCCTCCCAACGATCTTTGAAGTTTGTCTTTTTTAACACTCATTTTCAATAATTCTTTTTTTGTAAATCCTCTATTCTCTGCTACCAAATCTACCTCTAGTTTTTTTAATTTTTTGATGGAATTTGAGATAGTTCCCCAGTTTGTTAACATTCCACCCAACCATCTGTAATTTACAAAATATTGATTTGTTTCTTTAGCTACTTCAGCAATAGCTTCTGAAGCTTGTTTTTTAGTGGATACAAACAATATTTTTCCATTATTTGATATAACTTCAAAAACCTTTGCTAAAGCAGTTTTCGTAAGTTCAAGTGTTTGCGTAAGATCTATAATGTGTATTGAGTCTCGCTTACCAAATATATATTTTTTCATTTTAGGATTCCATCTTAGAGTTTTGTGACCTAGATGAACTCCTGCTTCTAAAAGTTGTTGAATAGTTACGTTTGGTATCTTCATATTTTTTCCCGGTTAAGCCACCACAGTAGTTTCCAAAAGGACCGGAGGTATAAAACCAAGTACTGTGTGCGTAATTGTTAATTTTAATGGTTATTTACTATATTTAATATTTTTGACAAGAAAAATTATCTTATATTTGAGAGTATTTCCTCATTTCTTAGTGAATTTAAAGATTTATGATCAACATTATTTGAAAAGTAATTCTGAAATGTCAGAATTATTTGCAGATTTACCTGAAGCTTTAGAAAATAACTATAATTTTCCATATCGTTGCAGTTTTAGACCGATATCTTCAAAACCAATTTTACCAAATATTAGCTCTGAAAAAGGTGGTAATGCAGATGAAATTTTGAAAAGAGACTCATTAGAGGGATTAAAGAATAAATTCGAAAACGTTTTTAAAGTTAAAAATAATAATCTTTCATCAAACAGTATTTATTTAAAGTATAAAGATAGATTAGAACATGAGTTGAATATTATTATAGAAATGAAATATTCCAGTTATTTTTTAATTGTTTCTGATTATATTAAGTGGGCAAAAAAAAATGATATTCCAGTTGGACCTGGCAGAGGTTCTGGTGCTGGATCACTAGTTGCATGGTGTTTATCTATAACAGATGTTGATCCAATTAAATTTAATTTGATTTTTGAGAGATTTTTAAATCCTGACCGAATATCAATGCCAGATTTTGATATCGATTTTTGTGAGGAAAAAAGGGATCTAGTTTTCGAATATCTGAATAAAAAATATAAGGATAGTGTTGCGCATATTGTTACCTTTGGAAAATTAAAAGCTAGAATGGTTATAAGAGATGTTGGAAGAGTTTTAGGGTTAGCCTATGGATTTGTTGATAATATCTCAAAAATGATCCCTTTTGACCCTTCAAGACCTCAAAGTTTATCTGAATGTATAGCTGGAGAACCTAGACTTCAAAAATTAATAAAAGATGACCCTAGAGTTAAGAAACTTACAAATCTTTCACTTAAGCTAGAGGGCTTGAATAGAAATTTTGCAACGCACGCTGCAGGCGTTGTAATTGCAGATAAAAAATTAACAGAGGCAGTTCCTTTATATAAAGACTCTTCATCTAATCTATTATTACCATCTACGCAATTTGATATGTATTCTGCAGAAAATGCTGGACTTATAAAGTTTGATTTTTTAGGTCTTAAAACTTTAACTGTGATCAATAATACACAAAAATTAATTAAAAAATTTAATCAAAATTTTGATATTGAACAAATAGATTATGATGATCAAAAAGTCTTCGATCTTTTATCCTCAGGAAATACCGTTGGTTTATTTCAAATTGAAAGTGCTGGTATGAGGGAGGCTTTGATTCAGATGAAGCCAAATCATATAGAGGATATTATTGCTTTAGTTGCTTTATATAGACCAGGACCTATGAACAATATCCCAATATATAATGATTGCAAAAATGGAAAACAAACACCAGATTATTTACATCCTTTACTAGAGGAAATTTTAAAACCAACTTATGGAGTAATTATCTACCAAGAGCAAGTTATGCAAATAGCTCAAAAATTATCAGGTTTTACAGCTGGTCAAGCAGACCTTTTAAGGCGTGCTATGGGTAAAAAAAAAAGAGCTGAATTAGAAAAACAAAAACAGAACTTTATAAATGGTGCCGTTAAAAATGGTATTAACAAAGAAGTTGCAGCTGGAATTTTCTTAAAAATAGAACCTTTTGCTGAGTATGGATTTAATAAAAGTCATGCAGCAGCGTATGCTATAATTTCTTATCAAACAGCATTTTTAAAAACATACTATCCAAAAGAGTTTATTGCAGCATCAATGACCATGGATATTTCAAATCAAAATAAATTAGGTGAATTTTATGAAGAACTTAAAAGACTAGGAGTAGAAATTATTAGACCAAATATAAATCA
>CACMOQ010000025.1 GCA_902615445.1 uncultured Pelagibacteraceae bacterium
TTTTCACTCCTAACTTATTTTTTTTGTCACTATCAGTATCTTCTTTTAGTCTTTTGGTTGCTCTTTGCTCTGCAAGCTTTCGTCTTTCAAAATCACTCGTGATTGGCTGAGCTTTAGATGAAAAATTATATTTCGCAGAAGTACCTTTTTTAAAATTAGGGGATTGTCTAAATCCACTAGTTTTATTATTAGCTACTTTTCCAAAAGTTTTTGAGGTGTATTTATCTATTACTACAGTTTTCTTTCCTCGAGATTTTGAGTCATCGAAATCATTAATATTTTTTTTTAGCTTGCCAGAGATAGTTAGTTTTGTTTTTTTGTTTTCCATTTTCCATCCCTCAATCTTTAAAAATTATATTTCTTGCAGCCATAATTAATTCATCTGCTTCATTTTTTTGATAGTGCAAAATCTTCAAGATAACCCTGAATCTTTATTTTTTCTCCTTTTACAACATCAAATCCACCTGTAAGTTCGTCTGACGCTAAATCTGCAAAATCTTCTAATTTTAGTATT
Source organism: uncultured Pelagibacteraceae bacterium (assembly GCA_902615445.1). Taxonomy (GTDB): domain Bacteria; phylum Pseudomonadota; class Alphaproteobacteria; order Pelagibacterales; family Pelagibacteraceae; genus Pelagibacter. Next base: position 515 of record CACMOQ010000025.1, read on the forward strand.
TTTTGTTCACCTAATGTAACTAGCATCCCAGGAGTTAAACCTTTTAAATTAATTAAATCATCAGCTAAACCTAGATCTTTAATTCTTTTGGAAATATCCTCCTGATCTTTTTGATGAAACTCTCTAGCTCTCTCAATTAATGCTTTAGCTGTCTCCTCTTCTATTCCCTCTATTTTTACCAAATTCTCAGAAGTGGTATCTTTTATATCGTCTATTGTAGAATATCCCTCAGCAACTAAAAGCTGACCTAGTGTTTCATCAAGCTCTAAATTTTTAACAAAATTTTCAGTCTTTTCTTTAAATTCTTGTTGTCTTCGATCAGAGTCTTCTTGATCTGTCATAATATTGATTTCATAATTCATTAACTTTGTAGCTAATCGAACATTTTGCCCTCTTCTACCAATAGCCTTACTAAGATTATCCTCTGTTAAAATTACATCTAGTTTTTTTCTCTCTAAATCTACATTTACCCTTTGTACTTCTGCTGGTGATAATGCATTAGCAACTAATATGGCTGGGTCCTCTGACCAATTTACAATGTCTATTTTTTCTCCCTGTAATTCATTAACTACTGCTTGGACTCTTGACCCTCTCATTCCGACGCATGCACCTACAGGATCAAGTGATGTATCAACTGCTTTCACACAGATTTTAGCTCTACTACCTGGATCCCTAGAGGATGATTTGATTTCAATTAGATTATCATAAATTTCTGGCACTTCTTGTACAAAAAGTTTTTCCATAAATTTTGGGTGTGCTCTAGATAAAAAAATTTGTTGTCCTCTTGGCTCTCTTCTCACATCATAACAATAGGCTTTAACTCTATCTCCAGCTTTAATATTTTCTCTTGGTATCATTTCATTTTTCTGAATTATTGCCTCAGTCCTTCCTAGATCTACAATAACATTTCCGAACTCTAATCTTTTTACAATTCCACTTAAAATAGTATCTTTCTTGTCAATAAAGTCATTGAATTGTCTTTCTCTCTCTGCCTCTCTAACATTAAAATTAATCACTTGTTTTGCAGTTTGAGCTGCAATTCTACCGAAGTCAAAAGATGGTAATGGTTGAAGCACTTCATCTCCAATCGTTTTGCCCTTATTTGTTTCATTAAGATTGATTGCTTCTTCTATATCTATTTCCGTATTTGAATTTTCAGGTTTTTCTACAATGATCAGTTTTCTAAAAAGCTCAATATTACCAGTTTCTCTGTCTATCATAACTTTAATTTCATTATCTTGGCCAAACTTTGATTTAGCTGCTTTTGCTATACCAGTCTCCATAGAATTGATTATTAATTCTTTATCTATAGACTTCTCTAGAGCCACAGCTTCGGCTATTCTTAACAATTCAAGTTTATCTGCTCTCTTATTTAACATATTTTTGTTTACTCCAAAAAAAAATGGGCTAGTGCCCATTTTGATAGTTCAACAATGTAACCGAAATATAATAAAGTTTTTCTTTAATTCAACAGAAACTATTTGGTAAAAAAGCTTGATTTATCAGTTTTTTCCCAGGAAAATGATCCGTCATCATTCGGCGATCTCCCAAAATGACCATAAGCAGCTGTTTTTTCATAAATAGGTTTATTTAGATTGAGCATTTCCCGTATCCCTCTTGGACTTAAATCAAAATTTTCTTTAATCTTTTCTACAACAAATTTATTTTTATCTAAATCATTATCAAACAAATCTACATAAATAGATAATGGTTTAGATACTCCAATCGCATAAGCTAATTGGATTAAACATTTGTCAGCTATTTTTGAAGCAACAATATTTTTGGCAATATATCTTGCTGCATATGCTGCAGATCTGTCAACTTTAGTTGGATCTTTTCCTGAAAAAGCACCTCCTCCATGTGGAGCTGCACCACCATAAGTGTCTACAATTATTTTTCTTCCTGTTAATCCGCAATCCCCATCTGGACCACCTATAACAAAATTACCAGTCGGATTAACATAAAATTCCTTTTCATCAAATCCTTCGAGAAAATTTTTTGGAATAGATTTTAACATATAAGGTCTAAGTAAATCTCTAACTTGTCCTTGGTTTATATCTGGTGAATGCTGAGATGATATTACAACTGACTTGACTTTAGTTGGTTTTCCATCAACATATTCAAAAGTTACCTGGCTTTTTGAGTCAGGTTCAATATTTTTTAATTTTCCTGATTTTCGATCTTCAGCCATAAGTCTTAAAATTTTATGTGAGTAGTGAATTGGCGCAGGCATTAATATATCAGTTTCATTACATGCATATCCAAACATAATTCCTTGATCACCAGCACCTTCATCTTTATTTTCGGATGAGTCCACACCCATAGCAATATCAGCTGACTGTGCATGTAAGTGACTTTCAATTTTTGTTGCTTCTCTCCACGAGAAGCCCTCTTGATCATACCCAATATCCTTAATACAATTTCTAACTTTTTCTATTATTTCATCTTTACTAATTTCAGGCCCTCTAACCTCACCAGCAAGGACTACTTTGTTTGTGGTTGTCAAAGTTTCACATGCAACTCTAGAAAAGGGATCGCCTGAAAGATAACTATCAACAACCATATCCGAAATTCTATCTGATACTTTGTCAGGATGCCCCTCTGAAACTGACTCGCTAGTAAATAAATAGTTTTTAAGATCACTCATTTTTTACTCTATTAAATAATAAAATTAAGAAAATATAAAGCAAAATCAATAAAACAAACATTTTATTTCCATATTGTGAAAATAACGTTGGCTTTACTTTTTTTGTTTTATTTAAATCAACATAACCTGATTTT
>CACMOQ010000026.1 GCA_902615445.1 uncultured Pelagibacteraceae bacterium
TCAATTTCATCTTTTGAGGCTTCCCCTTTTGCCATTCTCTCGAGCATTCTCCACATCCAGCCAGAACCCTCTCTACAAGGTGTGCACTGTCCACAACTTTCATGTTTGTAAAATCTCGCTATTCGAGCCATACATTTTATAATGTCTTGATCTTTGTTAATCACAACTACACCAGCTGTTCCTAATCCACTTTTTTCAGCCATTAATGAGTCAAAGTCCATAGTTAAAGTCTCACATTTATTTTTTGGTATTAATGGCATTGATGATCCACCAGGTATGACAGCTTGTAAGTTATCCCAGCCACCTATGACACCACCAGCATGTACTTCAATTAGTTCTTTTAATGGAATGTTCATTTCTTCCTCAACATTGCAGGGATTATTTACGTTTCCAGATATACAAAAAATTTTGGTACCGGTATTTTTTTCTCTTCCTAAAGATGCAAACCATTTCCCACCTCTTCTTAATATAGTTGGTACAACAGCTATAGTTTCCACATTATTAATTATCGTTGGGCAACCATAAAGTCCAATTAGTGCTGGAAAAGGAGGCTTTAATCTTGGTTGACCTTTTTTTCCTTCAATACTCTCAAGTAATGCAGTCTCTTCTCCACAAATATATGCTCCAGCTCCATAATGAATATAAATATCTAGATCCCACCCAGTACCTGCAGCGTTTTTACCTAGTAGTTTTTTTTCATAAGCTTCATCAATTGCTGCTTGTAGCTTTTGTCCGTCTACAAAATATTCTCCTCTAATATAAATGTAACAAACATGTGCTTGAATTGTATAAGATGCAATCAAACAACCTTCGATTAATTTATGAGGTTCAAATCTTAAAATATCTCTATCTTTACAAGTACCTGGCTCAGACTCATCACCGTTAATCACTAAATAATGAGGTCTAGAGCCGACCTCTTTAGGTGCAAAAGACCATTTTAAACCTGTTGGAAAACCTGCACCACCTCTTCCTCTAAGTTGTGAGTCTTTAATTTCATTTATAATCCAGTCTCTGCCCTTATCCGTTATTTCCTTAGTATTTACCCAATCACCTCTTTTTTGAGATGAAGTTAGATCAGGTCCCAAATCATTGTATAAGTTTTGAAAAATTCTATCTTGATCCTTAAGCATTTTTTAAATCCATTAATGTTTTTCTATTGTTTTCTGGCTCATTATTTATTCTACCTCTATATGAGCCAGGTGTTGGTTTTTCTCCGTTAAGAATTTTATCCAAAATTTTTAAAGTTTTTTCTTTATCAAGATCTTCATAGTAATCATCATTAATTTGCATCATCGGAGCATTAACACATGCTCCTAAACATTCAACTTCCATCCATGAACAACTTTTATCGTTTGATAGGACTGACTCATCCTCTGAAATTTTTTCTTTACATGCTTCGACTAGTTTGTTTGCACCCCTTATCATACATGGAGTTGTGGTACATACCTGAACAAAATATTTACCTACAGGTGATAAATTATACATGCTATAGAAAGTAGCAACTTCATATACTTTTATGTATGGCATATTTAAAAATTTTGCGATGTATTTCATTGCAGCTAAAGGTATCCAGTTATCATTTTGTTTTTGAGCAATGTATAATAATGCCATTACAGCACTTTGTTGTTTGCCTTCTGGATATTTGGCAACAATACTTTTTGCTGCCTCTAACGAAGAGGGGTTAAATTCAAAATTTTCAGGTTGGTTTTTTGCAGGTCTTCTTAAACTCATCTATCGACCTCCCCAAAAACTATATCAAGTGAACCAAGTACAGCGGGAACATCTGCTAGCATATGACCTTTGATTAAGTAGTCCATTGATTGTAGATGTGAAAATCCTGGAGCTCTAATTTTACATTTATAAGGTTTACTAGACCCGTCTGAGATTAAGTATACACCAAATTCACCCTTTGGTGCTTCAACAGCAGTATAAATTTCATCTTTGGGCACGCGATACCCTTCTGTAAATAATTTAAAGTGATGTATTAATGCCTCCATTGATTGTTTAATTTCTGCTTTTGATGGAGGGGATATTTTTCCATCAAAAGTTTTAATAGGTCCTTTTTCCATTTTTGCTAAACATTGTTTTATAATTGATACACTTTCTTTCATTTCCTCTATTCTGCATAAATATCTGTCATAACAATCGCCATTTTTACCAACCGGAATTTTAAATTCTAATTGATCATAGCAATCATATGGTTGTGATTTTCTGAGATCCCATGGGATACCTGAACCTCTAATCATCACACCGCTGAAAGAATAATCAAGCGCATCCTCTTTTGAAACTATTCCAATATCTACATTTCTTTGTTTAAATATTCTATTATCAGTTAAGAGATTTTCTAGATCATCAATTATTTTTGGGAAAGTCTCACAAAATTTTGCAATATCTTTTTCTAAACCGGCTGGTAAATCTTGATGTACGCCACCAGCCCTAAAATAATTTGCATGTAGTCTTGATCCGGAAGCACGCTCATAAAAGGTCATCAATGTCTCTCTTTCTTCAAAACCCCACAATGATGGGGTTAAAGCACCCACATCTAAAGCTTGAGTGGTAACATTCAATATATGACTTAATATTCTTCCAATTTCACAAAACATTACTCTTATGTATTGAGCTCTTATTGGAACGTCGATTTCTAAAATCTTTTCAATAGCTAAAGCAAAAGCGTGTTCTTGGTTCATTGGTGCAACATAGTCAAGTCTATCAAAGTAAGGAACAGCTTGCATGTATGTTTTATTCTCTATTAATTTTTCTGTTCCACGGTGTAATAAGCCAATATGTGGATCTGCTTTTTCAACAACTTCACCATCTAACTCAAGTATCAGTCTTAACACACCATGAGCTGCAGGATGTTGTGGACCAAAATTTAAGTTTAAATTTTTAATTTTTTTTGTCATTAGCCTCTGTTATCTCTTTTACATATTTTGTACCTTCCCAAGGGCTTTCGTAATCAAAATTTCTATAATTTTGCTCTAATTTTACTGGTTCATTAATAACTTTTTTTTTCTCTTCACTGTATCTTACCTCTGAATGACCAGTTAGCGGAAA
>CACMOQ010000027.1 GCA_902615445.1 uncultured Pelagibacteraceae bacterium
AACAACATGGTAAAAACTCTCAGTATGCTTTATGTGCTTCTCAATGGCATAAAACACTGACTTATAAAGATAACTTCTTTAAAGATGGTATGACATACGCGGCAGACTTTACAAAAGAGTTTGGATATGATCCGCCGTACCAAGCAGCTGAATCTTCAGCGGCATTATTGGTATTTAAAGACGCTTTTGAGAGAGCAAATTCTTTCGATCAAAAGAAAGTAAGAGATGCTCTTGCAGCAACTAACATGCAAACATTTTATGGAAATATTAAGTTCGCACCAGGTGGTCAAAATGTTGATAAACCGATGGTACTTTTCCAAGTTATGTGTGATGGTGCAGGAAAATGTGAAAACAAAGTTGTTGCTCCACTTAAGTGGGCTTCGGCTGAGTTAATTCACCCAATTCCTAAGTGGTCTAAAAGATAAAAACTAATCTATAAATACCCCCTAAACTCTAGGGGGTATTTTTTTTCAAAGGCTGATTATGGATTTCATGGTTTTTCAATATCCAATGATAAGTGTTCAAGCTTGCTTGGATGGAATACTTCTAGGAATTTTATTTGCCTTAATCGCATACGGCATGGCTTTGCAATGGGGAGTCATGAACATCATAAATATTGCTCAGGGTGATCTGGTAATCTTGGGTGGGTATATTGCATACTTTATGTACCTATATGGAATTCATCCTGCATGGGGCGTGATTGTAGCTCCGATCATCATGTTTTTTGTGGGTGTTGGACTTTATAAGTTAGTAATCAATAAAGTTGTTGATAGAGATTTATTTATTTCAATTCTTGCAACATTTGGAATAAGTATTCTATTTATGCAACTAATGAATTTTGCATTTGGTGCAGATGTTGTTCTTGCTAATTCAGGTTATGGAACGACATTTTTATTTGATAGCGCAGTGGTTTTACCGAATTCAAAAATATTTTCTGCTTTTATAAGCATTTTATTTGCTATTTGTTTAGTTATTTACATGAAAAAATCTAAACTTGGTCGAGCGATCAGAGCAACAGCACAAAACTCAAGAGCAGCAAAGATTTTAGGAGTAGATACAGAAAAAGTTTATGCTGCTACATTCGGCATAAATGCAGCCCTTTGTGGTGTTGCTGGTGCTTTAATATCCATAACATTTACTATTCACCCCTACATGGGATTACCCTATACAATTAGATCTTTTATGATTGTAATAGTTGCTGGATTAGGAAATTTACCTGGAGTAGCATTATCAGGTATGGGATTAGGAGTTTTTGAGGAATTCGCGGACTATATTTTAGGCACTGAATTTAGAATAGGTGCAGTATTTTTATTATTAGTTTTAATTTTAGTTTATAGAAGATTTAAATTATCAAGAAAAAGAGAGTACTTAAAATGAAGAAAATATTACTAATGATATTATTGTTAACATTTCCAAATTTATCTTTGGGAAATGAAAGATTTATACCGCTAGAACTTTTTACTGGGGGAGAGATAAGAGATGATACTGAAATAAAATTTACTCCTGCAGACAAAATTTTTGGTGAAAAACGCAGAAAAAAAATTGTAGGCCCTATTGATTGGAGAGCTCCAGGATCTAAGGAAATTATCAAAGTTTATAAGAGAACGCAAAAAAATAGAGAGGGTAGAGTAAAAAAAACTCAACTTTTTACAGTTACTAATGACGGTCAGTGTATGGGAAGAGTATATGATCAAAGAAGATCAGGGACTAAATATATTAAAAATGGATGCAAGTTTCCCTTAGGTTTTTGGAAAAAAGGCGAAACTAGAAAATTCTCAGTTACAGATCGTGGGGCAAGAACTGTGGAACTTAAAATATTAAGTTTAGGAAAAAAACCAAAAGATTGTGTAAAATATAATTGGAAACTGTTTGACGATGCGACTGGAAAAAAATTAGGAGATAATGACTACAAGTTTTGCAAAGGTAGAGCTATGACATATTTAAAAATAAGAAAGATTAAATCTAAATGATGTTTAAAAATGATAAATAAAAATATTATTTTATATACTGCAATATTAGTTTTTGGAATAACAGCACCATTTATTTTTCCTGCTTTTAAAGTTCAATTATCAATACTTTGTGTTTTAATTGTATTAGCTCTTACTTGGAATATTCAAGGTGGAGAAATGGGTTATAACACATTTGGGAATATATTGTTCTATGGATTGGGAATGTATCTATGTGCTTCAGTTCAAGTGGGGATGTTTTTTCCTTTGGCAGAATGGACTGAAAGTGGTGGAGAAAAAACTTTTGTTCACACACCAGCACAATTTTTCCAAGGAATGGCAGTTGGATTAGTAGTAGCAGCAATTGTTCCAACAATAGTTGCGGGATTAATTGGTTATGCAATTCTAGGATTAAGAGGTCATTATTTTGCGATTTGTACATTAGGTCTTGGTGTTGCCGCAGGAGAAATTTCTGGAGGCATAGAAATTATTGGAGCTGGACAAGGTTTTACAACACCGCCATTTCCTGACGTAGGTGGTCTAGAGGCAAGAGGTGAATTTTTTTATCTCTTAAGCTTTGTAGCACTCGTTTTAACATTTCTTGCTGTAAGAGCAATTTACTCTACAAGATTTAAATTAATTTTAAATGCTATCAGAGACAACGAAGATAAAGCTGAAGCTATGGGAATTCAAACTATGAAATATAAAATTATTGGTTGGATGATATCAGCATTTTTCTGTGGTCTAGCAGGAGGAATTATGGGAGGACTAGTTGGTTATATAGACTCAACTGATGTCGCATTTGATGGTAGAGAAATGGGAGTGTTTATGGTCTTAATGGCCATCTTAGGTGGAAAAGGTACTTTGTGGGGACCAGTCATTGGCG
>CACMOQ010000028.1 GCA_902615445.1 uncultured Pelagibacteraceae bacterium
AACTCATATTTATTTTTCAAATAAAACTTTTTATTAATTTAACTGCTAAATACAAGTAAGGATTGAAAGAATTGAAACATATTAAATTCTGTTGATAAGTAATAATAAATTCTTGTTTATTTAAAAAATTTATCAGTATATTGTGTTTATAAATTAAATTTACACATTATGTAGTGATTGATGAGTTGGACAGAAGAAAAAGTTGATAAACTTAAGGAGCTCTGGGGAAAAGGAAAAACAGCAAGTCAAATTGCGGAAATTATTGGAGGAATTAGTCGAAATGCCGTTATTGGTAAAGCCCACAGATTGAATTTATCAGCTAAAATTAAAAATAGAGTTCAAACTTACAAAAAAATCGATGAGAACTTAGACGATGGCCAAAATCAAAAACAAAAAAGAGGAAGAAGAAATCGATTTAAATCACTTATTATAGAAAAAAATTTCGAACCTGAAAATCCTAAACAACTTGAAGAACTTGATGAAAATTCATGTAAATGGCCTATTGGACACCCAGATGAAAAAACATTTTATTTTTGTGGTAGATCTTCACTGAAAGATTTCTCTTATTGCAAACTTCACTTATTGTATGCTTATCAGCCAAAAGGTAAAAAAGAAGATGCAATAGAAAAAGATGAGATTCCAGATTTTATAGAGAAAAAAATAAAATCTGCCTAAAATCTTCAGTCAAGTGAGGTTTCTCTAGAAAACTGTCCACCATCTCTCCACATATAGCTATACTTTTTAATTTCATCCTCAAAAGTTTTTTTTGCGGGAACTCCAATACTGGCATTGCTTGAATAATTATTAGAAACAATATTGTCATACTTTAAAAGTCTCAATTGATCAGTAGTTAAAAGTGGATTTGGCATTAATTCAAATATTTTAGCAGTTATATTTGCCGCAAATAAAGGAAAAGGTAAAAAAAATCTTTTCTTACCTATAGAGTTTAAAAGTATGGACAGAATTTCTTTAAAAGAGAGGATCTCTGGTCCAACACACTCTATTATTTTTGAATTTATATTTTTTTTTATAATATTCAATATTACATCAGTCAAATCAGAGCAATGAATAGGTGAAAACTTTGTTTGTCCATTATAATATAATGGAAAAATAGGAAGGTTATTTAAAAGTGTCATAAATGTTGTCGAAAAATTATCATCTATAGAATATACAATTGATGGCCTTAAAATAACTGCTTTGTTAAAACTTTTTGATACATTTTTTTCCCCATTAAGTTTGCTAATTGCATATTCTGAGTCTATTGCCTTTTCTATTCCAAGCGCAGAAACATGAATAAATTGCTGAATTTTGCTTTGATGAGCTAATTTAGCTAGCATCATTGGAAAATTTGTATGAATGTTGACGAATGTATTTTTCTTTCCCTTTTCAAATAATATTCCTATCAAATTGATACAAATATCATTCTTCTCAAAAAAAGGCTTTATCTCCTTTTCATTAAAAGGATTTACTTCAACAATGTCAATATAACCAGCATTTGCCTGAGTTTTAATGAAATTGCCCTTTGTGTGAATATTTCGGGTAACTACTGTTACTTTATAATTATTAGTAGCTAACTTTCTTATTAAATTTCTACCAATTTGGCCTGTACCACCAAAAATTAGACAATTTTTTCCTTTCATATATATATAAATAAATTATGAATATTAATATTAAGCTTCACAAATATGATTTACCAGATGATTTGAAATTAGGCAATGTAATAGCAGTTGATGGTGAGTTTATGGGTCTTAATGTTAAAAGAGACCCCCTATGCTTAATTCAAATATCCACAGGAAATTCTGACGCACATATTATTCAGCTTGATAGATCTAAATATAATGCCCCAAATCTAACCAAGATTCTTGTGGATAATAAAATTAAAAAAATTTTTCATTATGGAAGAGCGGACTTAGCACACATTAAATATTATTTAAAAACTGATACTAATAATATTCAGGATACAAAAATTGCCTCAAAACTTGCAAGATCTTACTCTGACAATCATTCTCTAAAGACATTAATTAAAGAATTTAAAAATATTGATATAAGTAAACAGTTACAAAATTCAGACTTTGGAGGAAAATTAAACAATGCCCAATTAAAATATTGTGCCAATGATGTTGTATATCTGCATGAAATACATGACAAATTAGAAGAAATTCTTATCAGAGAAAAAAGGATAAATCTTTATAAAGAATGCCTCAAATTTCTTCAGACAAGAGTAGATTTAGATCTTGCACAATTTAGAGATGATATATGGTCTCATTAAATGAATAAAAATTCTCTAAAAAATATTGCTACGGAAGTAATCAATTTAGAAATAGATGCTTTGAAAATTTTAAAGAAATCTATTAATAAAAATTTTGATAAAGCGGTCAGTACAATTGTGAATTGTCAATCAAAAATTATATTATGTGGAGTGGGTAAAAGCGGTTTAATAGCTGCTAAAATAGCATCCACTTTATCATCAGTTGGTAGTCCGGCTTTTTCGCTATCTGCAAATGACTGTCTGCATGGCGATTTAGGTAGCA
>CACMOQ010000029.1 GCA_902615445.1 uncultured Pelagibacteraceae bacterium
TAATTCCAGAATTAATTCAAAAAGAATGTAATTCAAAAGAAATTTTTAGATCTGTATTATACTTTTTAAAAAACCCTGAACTTATGAAAAAACAAATTCTTGATGTGAATAAGACTTTAAATGAGATCAAATCTAAAACATCTTCATCATCAGAAGCCTCAGAGGTGGTTTCAAGCTATCTTAGCACTTAGTCGTTTTTGAACTTCCTCTTTTCCTAAGGATAAAATTATATCATAAATACCAGGTCCGAACTTTGAACCTGTTAAAGCAATCCTTAATGGTTGTCCAACTCCCTTAAAATTTGTATCATGAGATTTAATGAGCCCATTTACTACTGTCTCTAAAATTTCTCGAGAAGGCAGATCTATTTTTTCAAATTGATCATTAAAGTCAGAAATTACTTTTTTTGCTTTATCATCAATTAATTTAAGATCATCCTTATTAAAATCGACCTCATCTTTTATTATATATTGACCATTATTAAATATATCCTCTAAAGTTTTTGCTTTATTTTTCAAAAAGGTAAGAGATTTTTTAATCTTATCTTTTTTATCTGATTTAATTTCACTCTTATATAATCTGCAATATTCAGTTAATTGATTGAATAAATCATTTTCATTAATATTCTTAATATAATGTTCGTTCATTGATAAAATTCTACTGATATCAAGTTTAGAGGGAGATTTACCGATACCTTCTAAATTAAAAAATTTTATACTTTCCTCTAATGTAAATATTTCCTTATCTTTGTAAGACCAGCCTAGTCTTAAAAGGTAATTTCGAAGGGCATCTGGCATGATACCTATTTTGGAATAATCATCTAATGTAGACGCCTGATCTCGCTTTGATAGTTTCTTTCCTTCTATTGTATGTATCAGTGGTAAGTGAGCAAATGAAGGTATTTCCCATTTCATAGCTTGATAAATTTGTATTTGTTTGAAGGTGTTTATTTTATGATCGTCACCTCTAATAATATGTGTCATATTCATTTGGTGATCGTCTACGGATGCTGATAAATTATATGTAGGAGTCTCATCATTTCTTAAGATAATAAAATCTTCAATAATATTATTTTCTATTTCGACATCACCTTGAACTAAATCTTTCAATAGCGATGTTCCATTAATCTGGCTTTTAAATCTAATAACAGGTTTAACATCTTTTGGAGCATCAGATTCTTTTTTATCTCTCCATTTTCTATCATAAATATAAGGAATCTTTTTTTGCCTTGCTCTTTTTTTTTGTTCTTCTATTTCTTCATTTGAACAATAACATTTATATGCATGACCATTTTTAAGAAGCTCATTTGCAACTTTTATATGATCGTTTACTTTCTCTGATTGAATATATTCTTCTCCATCATAATTGATACCAATCCATCTAAGAGATTGTATTATTTGATCCTTATATTCATCCTTAGATCTTTCTTTGTCTGTATCTTCTATCCTTAAATAAAATTTACCATTATGGTTTTTAGAGTATAACCAATTAAATAAAGCCGTTCTAACTCCACCAATGTGCAATGCACCAGTAGGTGAGGGAGCAAATCTAGTTGCTACTTTTTTCATTAAAATGGTTTAGACTATTTTATTAGAAGTTTCTATATAAAGATACTAAAACACCCTGTACTTTTATCCTATCAGGCCCAAAAATTTTAGTTTCGTAGTTTTTATTAGCACTTTCAAGTGCTATTACCTTACCTTTTTTTCTAATTCTTTTTAGCATTGCCTCATGATCGTCTATCAGCGCAACAACAATTTTTCCATTGTCTGCTGTGTCAGTTCTTTTTATAATAACAGTATCACCCTCGTTAATACCTGCCTCAATCATCGAGTCGCCCTGAACTTTCAGTCCAAAATAATCACCGTTTTTTTCTAAATTAGCTGGCAAAGGTATTCTCGAAACTTCATTTTGAATTGCTTCCACTGGAGTTCCAGCAGCGATTTTGCCTAAAACTGGAACCTCTGTTTCAGAGGATAAATTTTTTTTAGTATCTAGACCGCCTTTTATTACACTGGGTGAAAAATGATTATAAATATCGTTTGCTGAAGCTGTTTCTGGTAATTTGATCACCTCTAAAGCTCTTGCTTTATGAGCAAGTCTTTTAATAAAACCTCTTTCTTCTAATGCACTTATAAGTCTATGAATTCCTGACTTAGATTTAAGGTTTAATGAAGCTTTCATTTCCTCATAAGATGGAGAAACACCAGAACTTCTCAACTTTTTGTTGATAAATAAAAGCAGGTTTTTTTGTTTTTTTGTAAGCATAAGAACAAATATCGTACAGAATCTGTTCTACAAAAGTTCTCTTCAATTCACAATAGTAAAAAAACTAATAAAATAGGGAGCTATTTGACTAAAGAATCGAAAAAATAGAATTATTCTCTAAATTCTTTAAAAGTGATTCACCAATCAGAAAAGTTTTAATAGAAGTTTTTTTTGAGAGTTCCAATAGCTCATCTTTTGTTTTAATTCCGCTTTCAGAAATTAATGGGCCCCCATGATTAACTAAAACATCATGAATATCAAAG